>NZ_DCYD01000017.1:0-23697 GCF_002331005.1 Achromobacter sp. UBA2119
ACAGCGACCATATCAGGGTGTCAGACACCGGGTTCGCAAGACGGGCCAGGCGCCGCCAAGCTCACGCCAGCGCGGCGCGCTGGGCCTTCACCAGGTTGGCAATCCCGTTTTCCGCCAGCACCAGCATCGTGTCCAGCTCAGCCCGCGTAAACGTCGCGCCCTCGCCCGTGCCCTGCACTTCCACGAAGGCGCCGCTGCCCGTCATGATGACGTTCACGTCGGCATCGCAGGCCGAATCTTCCGGGTAGTCCAGATCCAGCACCGCCTGACCGTTGACCAGGCCCACCGACACCGCAGCGACGGCGTCGCGGATCGGATTGGTGGCCAGATCGCCACGCTTCATCAGCAGACCCACCGCGTCGGCCGCCGCGACCCAGGCGCCCGTGATGCTGGCGCAGCGCGTGCCGCCGTCGGCCTGCAGCACGTCGCAATCAAGGTGCAGCGTGCGTTCGCCCAGCGCCTTCATGTCGAACACCGCCCGCAGACTGCGTCCGATCAGGCGCTGGATCTCCTGCGTGCGGCCGCTCTGCTTGCCGCGCGCGGCCTCGCGATCGCCGCGCGTGTGCGTGGCCCGCGGCAACATGCCGTATTCAGCCGTTACCCAGCCTTCGCCCTTGCCCTTCAGAAAAGGCGGTACCTTGTCCAGGACGCTTGCCGTGCAAAGCACATGGGTGTCGCCCGCCTTCACCAGCACGGAGCCTTCGGCGTATCGCGTAAAGCCACGCTCCAGGCTGAACGGACGCAATTGGTCGGCGGCGCGGCCCGACGGCCGGACATTCGTGGGGATGGTGGTCACAACTGGCTCCAGACTTGGCTTAGATTCGCGGCATTGTACGGGCAGGCGTCACAAGACAATCTCGCTTGGAGTATCCTGCCGCGATGTATCCGGTTGAAAACACAGACCCGCTGCCCAGGACCTGGGCGCCGCGGGCCCCGGCGCAACCGGCTCCTATTCCAAGAATCACCAGGACACGCACACCATGATCCGCAGCATGACCGCCTTCGGCAACGCCCGAGCAGACTTAGAACAAGGCACTCTCGCCATAGAACTGCGCAGCGTCAACAGCCGCTTTCTCGACCTGTATTTCCGTCTTCCCGACGAACTGCGCCACGTGGAAACGCCCCTGCGCGAGCTGCTGACCACCAACCTGGCCCGCGGCAAGGTCGAAATCCGCGTGTCCTTCACCCGTGCGGCCAACGCCGACCTGTCCAAGCTGGATCCCGCTTGGCTCGACAGCCTGGCCGAACAGCTGCAGGCCGCGCGCCGCATCATTCCGGACATCGCGTCCCCGCGTCTGGCCGAACTGTTCAACTGGCCCGGCCAGCGCGGCAACGACGCCCTGGACCCGCAGATCTGGGGCGCCGCGTGCCTGCAGGCCGCGCAGCAGGCCTTGACACAGCTTCAGGAAGGCCGCGAGCGCGAAGGCGAACGCCTGGCCGGCATGATGCGCGAATGCGCCGATGGCGTCGCGCGCGTCGTGGACATCGTGCAGGCGCATCTGCCGCAACTGCTGGCTGACCACCGCGAGCGCCAGGCCGCCAAGCTGCGCGAAAGCGTCGAATCCGCATTCCCCGGCGGATTCACGCACATTTCCGGCGCGGAACTGTCCGAACGCCTGTCGCAGGAAGCCAACCTCTTTGCCCTGCGCATCGACGTGGCCGAAGAACTGTCCCGCCTGCGCTCGCACCTGGAAGAACTGCGTCACCTGCTGTCCGACGGCGGCGGCAAGCCCGCGGCCGGCAAGAAGAACGCCGGCAGCGCGGGCAAGCGCCTGGATTTCCTGTTCCAGGAAATGAACCGCGAAGCCAACACGCTGGGTTCCAAGGCCGGCAGCATGGAAGTCACCCGCGCCGCCATGGACCTGAAGCTGCTGATCGAGCAGATGCGCGAGCAGGCGCAGAACATCGAGTAAGGGGCGCGGCGCCCGCGGGGGTTGCTACCCCCGCCTGGCGGCCGCCTGTTAGCGGCTCTCGCCCGTCGCGGGTTCGCCCCGCAGGGCCGAATCCAGGTATTCGCTACGGGCGCGCGCGTCCGGAAAACGCATGTCGCGGTAGCTGACAAAGCGCGATCCGCGCGTCAGGCGGTAGCCGGCCCAGATCAGCAGGAAGAGCGGAATGCCGATGTAGGTGGCGACCACGCCGCCCCACTGGATCTTGTCCTCCAGGAACGCCTGGTAGTTCTGACCCAAGGTGATGATCAGGCACAGCACGAACGCGAAGATCGGACCGAAGGGAAAGAACGGGGACACATACGGCAGATCCGCCAGGCTGTTGCCCTGCTTCACGTAACCCCGCCGGAACCGGTAATGGCTGATGGCAATGCCCAGCCACGCAATGAACCCGGTCATCCCCGACGTATTGAGCAGCCAGATATAGACGTCGTTGGGACTGAAGAGGAAGGTGAAAAAGCACAGCGCCGCGACGACGGTGGTGGCCAGCAGCGCCCACAGGGGCACGCCGCTACGTGAAATCCGGCCGAAGATCCGCGGCGCCTTGCCTTCGCGCGCCAGGCTGTAGAGCATGCGCGTGGCCGCATACATGCCCGAATTGCCGGCGGACAGCACCGACGTCAGCACCACGGCGTTCATCACGGAGGCCGCACCCAACAGTCCCGCGCGTTCGAAGATCAGCGCGAACGGGCTGACGCTGATGTCCTCGACATCGTTGCGCAGCAGGTGCGGGTCGGTATAGGGGATCAAGAGACCGATGACCAGGATCGCCGCCACGTAGAACAGCAGAATGCGCCAGAACACCTGGCGCACCGCGCGCGGCAGATTGCGGGCCGGATCCTTGGATTCTCCTGCGGCAATGCCGATCAGTTCGGTGCCCTGGAACGAAAATCCCACCACCATCGCCACGCCGATCAGCGCGGCAAAGCCGCCTGCGAAGGGCGCGTCGCCCACCGTCCAATTGGCCAGCCCGCCCGTCTCGCCACCGCGGATGATGCCCAGCAGCATCATCACACCCATGGTGACGAAGGCCAGCACCGCAATCACCTTGATCAGCGCAAACCAGAATTCGGCCTCGCCGAACCCTCGAGCGGACATCGCGTTCAGTCCGAAAGTGATGGCCAGGAACAGCGCGCTCCAATAGAAGCCGGGCACATCGGGAAACCAGTACGCCATGACGAGCTGCGCCGCGACCAGATCGACCGCCACCGTCACCGCCCAGTTGTACCAATAGTTCCACCCGAGGGCGAAGCCGAAGCCGTCTTCGACATAGCGCGCGCCATAGGTCGAGAACGAGCCGGACACCGGCATGGCGGCCGCCAGTTCGCCCAGGCTGGTCATCAGGAAATAGACCATGATGCCGATCAGCACATAGCCCAGCAGCGCGCCGCCAGGGCCGGCCTTGGCGATGGTCGCGCCCGACGCCACGAAGAGTCCGGTGCCGATGGACCCGCCGACCGCGATCATGGTCAGGTGGCGCGCCGACAGCGTACGCCGCAATTCGGACGGCCTGTCCGCCTGCGCGTTGCGCGTGCCGCCTGAGCGACGGTCATCGTGTTCCGATGGTGCCAAAATGCGTTCCTTCACGTCTGGATGGCGGTCGCGCAATTCGCTGCGAACGCCCTGGGATTACCGAGCAACGCGCGAGAATAGCGCAATCGGCCCCGACATGAAAAATGGCCGGGAGCTGGGGACGGATTCGCCCCGGAGCCCTCCCGGCAGCGGCCGTCTTATTGAAACGCCGTTTCCATGAACGTGCGCAGCTTGCGCGAATGCAGCCGCTCCGGCGGCATGTCGCGCAGCCGCTCCAGCGCCCGGATGCCGATTTCCAGATGCTGGTTGACCTGACGCCGGTAAAAAGCGCTGGCCATGCCGGGCAGTTTCAGTTCGCCGTGCAGCGGCTTGTCCGACACGCACAGCAAGGTGCCGTAAGGCACCCGGAAGCGGAATCCGTTGGCCGCGATCGTGGCCGATTCCATGTCCAGCGCAATCGCGCGCGACTGGGCAAAGCGTTCCACCAGATCGACGTGGTCGCGCAATTCCCAGTTGCGGTTGTCGATTGTCGCCACGGTGCCCGTACGCATGATGCGCTTCAGGTCCCAACCGGACAGCCCGGCCACTTCTTCGACCGCCTGCTCCAGCGCCACCTGCACTTCCGCCAACGCCGGCACGGGCACCCAGGTGGGCAGATCGTCATCCAGCACGTGGTCTTCACGGACATAGCCGTGCGCCAGGACGTAGTCGCCCAGGCGCTGGGAATCTCGCAGGCCGGCGCAATGGCCAAGCATCAGCCACGCGTGCGGACGCAGCACGGCGATGTGGTCGGTGATCGTCTTGGCGTTAGACGGCCCGACGCCGATGTTGACCAACGTGATGCCGGAGTGATCGCCGCGCACCAGGTGGTAAGCCGGCATCTGCGGCAAGCGCACGGCCTGGGCCTCGTCGCCCGGACCGCTTTCGCCGCGGCGCGTAATTCGGTTGCCGGGCTCGACCAGCATTTCGTAGTCTTCGTTGCCGCTGGACATCAGGGCGCGGGCCCGGGCGCAGAACTCGTCGACATAGAACTGGTAGTTGGTGAACAGCACGAAATTCTGGAAGTGCGTGGGCGCCGTCGAGGTGTAGTGCTGCAGCCGGTGCAGCGAATAATCCACGCGCTGCGCGGTAAACGGCGCCAGCGGCTTGGGTTCGCCTTCCTTGCCGCGCCACGATCCGTTCACGATGGCGTCGTCGGTGACCGCCAGATCCGGCACGTCGAACAGGTCGCGCAGCGGGCGCTTGAGCGCCTCGAGGTGCTCGCCTTCCACGTAGGCGCCCTCGGGAAACGCGAAATGCAGCGGAATCGGGGAATCCGACTCACCCACTTCGACCGCCACCCGATGGTTCTGCAACAACTGGCCGATCTGCTCGATCAGGTAGTCGCGAAACAGGACCGGCTGTGTGATGGTGGTCTGGTAGTAACCCGGTTCGGCCACGTGGCCATAGGAAAGCCGGGTGTCGATGGGATCGTAGGTTTCGACGACGATGCGGATGGCCGGGTAGTAGGCGCGGAATCGCGCGCTGCCATTGCCCGTGCCCTTCAAGACCTCGCGAAACGCGGTACGCAGAAACGCCGTATTGCGCGCATAGATTTCCGCCAGCCGGTCTACGGCGGACAACGCGTCCTGGAAGGGTTCAAACGGCAGGGCCTCAGGCCGGTTCATGGACGACAAAGGGTGTACTGCGTTCATCATTGAGCTTTACTCCGCCTTCTTATCTGTCTTTTTTGGCATCGGCTTTGCGCAACCGCAATACCGAGGGCCGATGCGGTCGATTATGCCCGAGGCGTTGGGCAATGAAATGTCATCAGAGCCGCCGTCGTGGCTATCGCACACAACGGCCCGCGCATACGCGATTTCTGATGAGCCTGTTACGTGGCGCGGTGGGCGCACAGTAACAACAGGCCGGTGATTATGCTGCATTGCACTACAAATGTAATGAAACATTATTACACTATAATCTTGAGGCGTTTCTTGCTTTCTGCCTGGAAACCGCTCCCCTTTCCGCCGGCTTGCCTCACAGGCAAAGCCATGCCGCCCACTCCGATTTCTGAAGTGACGTAATGACGCCGCCCACGCGAAAGTTTCGCTTTACCCAATTCCGCACGCCCGCATTTCTGTCAGCGCCCCTGCTGGCCCTGACGCTCTCCTGGATTCCTGGCGCCGCCCAAGCCTCGCTGGCCGCCGAACAAGCCCGCCCCACCCTCAGCGGCTTAAGCCTCGCGCAAGAGCCCACCGTCCTGACGCTGCGCGAGCGCGTCGTGCAGGCCGGCCTGGAGGCCATCGGCACGCCCTACAGCTGGGGCGGCGATGACGCCGACGGCTTCGATTGCAGCGGGCTCGTCCTGTATGTCTACCGCGAAATCGCGGGCCTGGAGCTGCCGCGCACCGCGCGCGCCCAGCGCAGCGAAGGCAAGACCGTGTCCGCCAAGAAGGAACTGCGCCCCGGTGACCTGGTGTTCTTCGCCACCCGTGGACGCGGCGTCACCTCGCACGTCGGCATCTATATTGGCCAGAACAAGTTCGTTCATGCCCCCCGCCGCGGCACCAAGGTGCGCGTCGACGACATGAAGACGGCCTACTGGTCCAAACGTTACCTGGGCGCCCGCGCCTATCTGGATACCCCGCCCAAGCAACTGCTTGCTCAGGCCTCGCGCTAAGCGCAAGGCCGGCGGACGGCGCCCACTGGGCGCTGGGGATAAACGCAAAAACGCCGGCACGCTCGTGCCGGCGGTTTCGTTCCTTAAATGACGCTCAGCCCCGGCCCACGAACGGCATGTTGGTGGCCATGAGCGTCATGAATTGCACGTTGGCGTCCAGCGGCAGACGGGCCATGGCGGCCACGGCCTGCGCCACGTGCGCAACGTCCATGCGCGGTTCGACCTTGGTGCTGCCATCGGCCTGCAGGATGCCGGCAGCCATGCGCTCGGTCATTTCCGTGGCGGCGTTGCCGATATCGATCTGGCCGCATGCAATGTTGTACGCCCGGCAATCCAGGGAGATCGACTTGGTCAGCCCGGTCACCGCGTGCTTGGTGGCGGTATAGGCAATGGAAAACGGCCGCGGCGCGTGCGAGGAAATCGAGCCGTTGTTGATGATGCGGCCGCCTCGCGGGTTCTGCGCTTTCATGATGCGGATCGCAGCCTGCGCGCACAGGAACATGCCCGTCAGGTTGGTGTCGACGACTTCGCGCCACACCGCAACCGGCAATTCCTCGATCGGCACGGCCGGCGCGCCGCGCCCGGCGTTGTTGAACAGCACGTCCAGGCGGCCGTATTCGCGCTGGGCGGTATCGAAGAGATCGCGGACTGCCTGCTCGTCGGATACGTCCGTGGGCACGACGAGTGCCCGCAGACCGTCTTCCCCGGCAGCCGTCCGGGTGGCTTCCAGGGGCTCACGCCGGCGGCCCGCCAGCACAACCCGGTAACCCTGCGCCAGGAATTCCAGCGCGACTGCGCGGCCAATGCCGGTGCCGGCGCCCGTGACCAGGGCAACGCGGGGCGGATCGATCTCGTTCGTGTTCATCGGATTCTCCGTCTTATGAATGCGCGAAATCCTACCCGAATCGTCTTACACATGCTGCAAGCGAAGGTTCCAGGCGCGACACACTTTCTACATTCCCGCCAAAGGGATGACCAGCCCGTCGTGCCCCGCACACGGCGGGCCGGCCGCCTGGGTTCAACGTCGGCCCGGCACGGATTCACGCGTTGCCGGACCGCGCGGCCAACCGCGCGATTTGCTATTCTTCGAGTCTCAGCATCACAGCCGGTCACATTCATTCATGCACGCCACTCCCGGAAACGTCTTCATGGTCGTCGCGCCCAGCGGCGCCGGCAAGTCCAGCCTCGTGAAGGCCCTGCTTGCCCAGGACTCCTCCATCCTGCTTTCCATTTCCTGCACCACGCGCGCACCTCGCCCCGGCGAAGAAGACGGCCGCGAATACCGGTTCGTGTCGATCGACGATTTCAAGCGCATGCGCGAAGCGCAGAACCTGCTGGAATGGGCCGAAGTCCACGGCAATTTCTATGGCACGCCCCGCGACCGCATCGACGAGGCGACCAGCCAGGGACGCGACGTGCTGCTGGAAATCGACTGGCAAGGCGCGCGTCAGGTGAAGCAGCGTTTTCCGCGCGCGATCGGCATTTTCGTGCTGCCCCCGTCCATCGACGAGCTCGAAAGCCGCCTCAAGGCGCGCGGCCAGGACGAGCCTCAAGTCATCGCCCGCCGGCTGATGGCCGCAGGCGGCGAAATCGCCCATGCGCCTGAATGCGAATATGTTATTATTAATCAAGAATTTAGCGTAGCCCTGTCGGAGCTGACCCAAATCGTCAGCGCCGCACGGCTGCGTTTTTCGTCTCAGGCCGCCCGTCACGCCGAGTTGTTTGCGCAACTTGGCATCCCGGCTGAACACTGAGCCGAACGCATTCTCCCCATCATCCATCAGCACCAGGTGTCCTAATGGCTCGCATCACTGTCGAAGACTGTCTGAATCAAATCCCCAATCGTTTCAAGCTCACGCTGGCCGCGACCTACCGCGCCCGTGAATTGGCGCAAGGCCACGCCCCGCGCCTGGACAGCAAGGACAAGCCCACGGTCACGGCCCTGCGCGAAATCGCTGGCGGACTCACCGGCGTGGAAATGCTGCGTAAAGTTCCCACCTGATACGCTCCGGGGGGCTGCAAGCATGGCTTTTCCCGGGCTGAAGTACGCTTCATCTGGTCTGCTTGCCGCACTACGTGCCGGCTCCCGTCTCGGGCGCCGCACGGGCAAGAAAGACAAGAATTCCCCCACGCCACCGTCCGTCGCCGCGCAAGAAGCGGCGGACGCGACCGGATCCCCGGTCGCCTCGCTGGCGCCGCTGACCGAAATCATCGGCAGCTATCTCGACAAGAATGATGTAGAGCGCGTGCGCGAAGCCTATCGCTTTGCGGACCAGGCGCATCTGGGCCAGTTCCGCGCCAGCGGCTCGCCCTACATCTCTCATCCCATCGCCGTCACCGAAATCTGCGCGGGCTGGAAGCTTGACGTCAACGCGCTGTCTGCAGCCCTGCTGCACGACGTGATGGAAGACCAGGGCATCGCCAAGCACGAGCTGGCCGAGAAATTCGGTCCGGAAGTCGCCGAGCTGGTCGATGGCCTGTCCAAGCTGGACCGCCTGGACTTCGCCACCAAGGCCGAACAACAGGCAGAGAGCTTCCGCAAGATGCTGCTGGCGATGGCGCGCGACGTGCGCGTCATCCTCATCAAGCTGGCCGACCGGCTGCACAATATGCGCACGCTGGACGCGGTCAATCCTGAAAAGCGCCGCCGCATCGCCCGCGAAACCTTGGACATCTATGCGCCCATCGCGCATCGGCTCGGCCTGAACCTGCTGTTCCGCGAACTGCAGGACCTGTGCTTTGCCGCGATGCACCCGAACCGCTACCAGGTGCTGTACAAGGCCGTCCTGGCTGCGCGCGGCAACCGCCGCGAGGTCATCACCAAGATCGCCGACTCCGTACGGGCCGCCCTGCCCGCCGCCGGCATCGAGGCCGAAGTCAGCGGCCGCGAGAAGACGCTGTTCGGCATCTACCGCAAGATGGTCGACCAGAAAAAGTCCTTCTCGGACGTGCTGGACATCTACGGTTTCCGCATCGTGGTCCACACGCTCCCCGAGTGCTATCTGGCGCTGGGGACGCTGCATCAGCTGTTCCGCCCGGTGCCCGGCAAGTTCAAGGACTACATCGCCATCCCCAAGGTGAACGGCTATCAGTCCCTGCACACGACGCTGGTCGGCCCCTACGGCACGCCGGTCGAGTTCCAGTTCCGTACGCGCGACATGCACCACGTCGCCGAGGAAGGCGTCGCCTCGCACTGGCTGTACAAGGGCGCGGACCTGACGCTCAATGACCTGCAGAAGCGCACGCACCAATGGCTGCAATCGCTGCTGGACATCCAGAGCCAGACCGGCGATTCAGGCGAATTCCTCGAGCACGTCAAGGTCGACCTGTTCCCGGACGCCGTGTACGTCTTTACGCCGCGCGGCAAGATCATTTCGCTGCCCCGTGGCGCCACGCCCGTCGACTTCGCTTACGCAATTCACACCGACATCGGCAATCAGGCCGTCGCGGCCAAGGTCAATGGCGAGTTCGTGCCGCTGCGCACCGAACTGAGCAGCGGCGACACCGTGGAAATCGTCACATCGCCGGCCTCGCGCCCCAATGCGCAATGGCTGAACTATGTGCGCACCGGCCGGGCGCGTTCTGAAATCCGCCACTACCTGCGTACCGTCAAGTACGAAGAGTCGGTGGCTTTCGGCGAACGCTTGCTGGCCCAGGCAATGCAGGAATTGCACATGCCTTTGCCCGCCACCGACGACCCGGGCTGGCAAAAGCTGGCGCGCAGCACCGGCGCCAGTTCGCGCGAGGAAATCCTGGCCGACATCGGACTGGGCAAGCGGCTTGCCGCGGTGGTTGCCCGCCGCTTTGCGCCGGAGCACCAATTGGTCGCCACCACGGCCGCCGCGGTCGACGAACTGACCTCGGCGCGCAGCGCCCCCATCCTGATCCAGGGCAACGAAGGCCAGGCGGTGCAGCTGGCGCCTTGCTGCGGTCCGCTGCCCGGCGATCCCATCGTGGCCGGGATGCGCATGGGCCACGGCCTGGTGGTGCACACGGCGGATTGCCCCGTCGCGTTGCGTCAGCGCCTGCGCGAGCCCGAGCGGTGGATCAACGTGGGCTGGGATGCGCAGACCGCCAAGCATCTGGCGACGCGTCTGGACATCGTCACGCGCAATGAACGCGGCGTGTTGGGACGGCTGGCAGCGGAAGTCACCGCCGCCGACGCCAATATCATGCATGTCACGATGCACGACGACGCCGTGTCCACCGTGTCGCTGCACCTGACCATCCAGGTCGACAGCCGCAAGCATCTGGCCCAGGTCATCCGCGCCATCCGGCACGTGCCGCAGGTGCAGAAGATCGTCCGCGTGAAGGGCTGAGGCCCTCCTCACCGCGCACACCAAAAAAGGCGTCCAGCCACAAGCCGGACGCCTTTTTCATGTCAGGTCACGTGCTGCAGGAAGTCCTTCAAGCGCTGGCTGGGCGGATTGCTGAGCAGCTCCTCAGGCGGACCATCATGAGCGATCTTGCCGGCATCGATGAAGATCAGCCGGCTGCCGACCTTGCGCGCGAATTCCATCTCGTGCGTGACGACCACCATCGTCATCCCCTCCTCTGCCAGGTCGCGCATGACCTTCAGCACTTCGTGACGCAGTTCGGGGTCCAGCGCGGACGTGGGCTCGTCGAACAGCATCAGCTTGGGCATGATGGCCAGTGCGCGGGCAATTGCCACACGCTGCTGCTGCCCCCCGGACAGTTCTGAAGGATAGTGGTTCATGCGTTCGGCCAGACCCACCTTTGCCAGCAACCCCTTAGCGAGCTGACGGGCCTCGTCGCGGCTCTGGCCCCGGGTGTGGACGGGTCCGAACATGACGTTTTCCAGTGCCGTCATCTGCGGGAACAGATTGAACTGCTGGAACACCATGCCCGCCTCGCGCCGGATCTCGCGTACGGTGGCCGGGTCGCCTTTCACACTGAGACCATCGACCAGCAGGTCGCCGTCGTTGATCGTCTCCAGCACGTTGATGCAACGCAGGAAAGTGGACTTGCCCGAGCCTGAAGGCCCGACCACCACCACGACCTCGCCAGCATCGATGTTGAGCGAGATGCCGTTCAGCACCGTCGAGTCGCCAAAGCGTTTGGTGACGTTATGAAATTCAACCATGCTCATATGATGCGCATCCTCTTTTCGACCAGATGCAGGGTCAACGCCATCAGCCCCGTGAGGATCAGATAGATGATCGCCACGGCGGACCAGATTTCGACCGCCCGGAAATTGCTGGCCATGATTTCCTGCCCTTGACGGGTCAGTTCCGCCACGCCGATCACGATGAACAGCGACGAATCCTTAAGGCTGATGATGCACTGGTTGCCCAGCGGCGGAATCATGCGCCGGAACGCAACGGGACCAATGATGTGCAGCAGGATCTTGTGAAACGGCAGGCCCATCGCCTGCCCTGCTTCCTTCAGGCCCTTATGG
Organism: Achromobacter sp. UBA2119; assembly: GCF_002331005.1. Classification (NCBI taxonomy): domain Bacteria; kingdom Pseudomonadati; phylum Pseudomonadota; class Betaproteobacteria; order Burkholderiales; family Alcaligenaceae; genus Achromobacter; species Achromobacter sp. UBA2119. The sequence goes on from NZ_DCYD01000017.1 coordinate 11,564, forward strand.
ACCGACAGCAGCGCCCCCCGCACGATCTCCGAGATGTACGCCCCCGAGTTGATGATGAGGGTGGCGATCGCCGCGAATTCGGCGTCGACCCGGATGTCTGCCAGCAGCGGCAGCGCAAAGTAGATGAACATGACCTGCACCACGATCGGCGTGCCGCGGATGACCGCGACATAGACCTGCGCGATGCCCGACAAGATCGCGTTCCCGTAGGCCCGCGTCACGCCCGACAGCGCCCCGAGCAGAAAGCCGCCCGCCAGGCCCCAGAACGTGATCTTGATGGTCATGAGCGTACCCGTCAGCAGATTGGGTAACGCTTCCTCGATGACAGCCCAGTCAAACTCCACGATCTCCCCCTATGGCGCGCAGCGGCGCGCCCGCATCATGGCGGACGCGCCTCGCGGTAGGGAGCGGTGGCGCTTGCCACCACCGAATCCGGCAACGCGCCGGACCCGGTCCTTCACCGCGGCTTACACGGCGCGTCCGTGAAAAGTGCCGCTTGCCGAGCCGGTCAGGGCTTCTTGCCGAACCACTTGGTGTAGATCGCGTCGTACTCGCCGCTGGCCTTCAGGTTGGCGAGCGCCTTGTTGACCTCGGGGACCAGTTCGCTGCCCTTCGGGAAGGCAATGCCGTAGAAGTCGCCGCTCTTGACCGAGCCGACCACCTTCACGCGGCCCTTGCCGGCCGTATTGGCGTAATACTGGACGTTCGGCGTGTCGTGGACGGCGGCATCGACCCGGCCGGTGGCCAGTTCAAGATACGCGTTGTCGATGTTGGGGAACAGCTTGAGCTTGGCGTCCGGCACCTGGGCCTTCAGGAAGTCCACTGTCGCCGTGCCCGTCTTGACGGCGACGGTCTTGCCGGCCAGGGACTTGGCGTCCTTGATGTCGGTGTTCTTTTCGCCCACCAGGATGGCCAGGCCGCTTTCGTAGTAGGGATCCGAGAAGTCGATGACCTTCTTGCGGTCGTCGCGGATCGTGATGCCCGCAAGCGCGGCGTCGATATTCTTGGTCTGCAGGCCGGGAATGATGCCGGCGAAGTCCATCGGTTGCAGCTTGTACTTGAGGTTGAGTTCCTTCGCGATGGCCGCCCACAGATCGACATCGAAGCCGACGTACGTGTTGCCCTGCTTGAATTCGAACGGCACGAAAGCGGTATCGGTGGCCACCACCAATTCCCTGCCCTGGGCCTGAGCGGCCGACGCGGCGCCGAACAGGGTCAGGGACAGGCCCACCATAGCGGCGGCGACTTTACGTTTGATCATGAAACTCTCCTCTTGGGGAGCACCAGGCACCCCGGGCTTGTTGTAAGGGCATGATTCCTGGGCTGCATCGGGTTCGCCGGCGCAACTTATCGACGATCTTAACGCATCGGATGGAGCCCGGCGGAACGGCAGACCCCGTACAATCCGCGAGACATCCGGAGGTTTTCGATGGCCTGCAAATACGTACGCATCGCTGGAAACCGCCGCCAGGTCGGCGTGGCGCTGGGCAAGCTGGCCCGTGCCATCATGGGCTCCTATCTGGAACAGAGCAGCACCTGGGACGCCCTGCGGCCGTGGCGTGGTCATCCTTTCGTCGACGAGCTGGCGCAGCAGACGCAGGCCGCCCTGCCCGAGATCTGGGAAGAATTCGAAGGGTTGGCCGAAGGCTTGCGCATGCCGCTCAAGGACGTGCTGCTATGGCATTGCCGCGGCGATCTGCTGCACAGCACCACGGATGGCTGCACGTCGGCCGCCCTGCGCACCGCCGACGGCACGCGTTGGATCGGGCACAACGAGGACGGCGACCCCTATCTGTATGGCCGCTGCCATCTGGTGGACGTGGCGCTGGACGACGCGCCGGGTTATCTCAGCTTCTATTACCCGGGCTCCCTGCCCGGCCACACCTTCGCCGCCAATCGCGTGGGCCTGGTGCAAACCATCAACAACCTGCGTACCCGGCAGCGCCATGCGGGCGTGCCCCGCATGTTCGCGGCTCGCGCGGTCCTGGACTGCACGACGCTGGACGAGGCGGTGGCGCTGCTGCACGACCTGCCCCATGCCGGCGGTTTTCATCACACGCTGGGCGCGGCGTCGGACCCGCGCCTGCTCAGCGCCGAGGTCACGCCGGGTTCGGTGTCAATCCAAGAGATCGGCCGGCGCTACGGGCACGCCAACCACATGGTGCACGCGGCCACCCGCGGCCAGGCGCAGATCGTCACCGATTCGTCGCGGGCGCGGCAGAACCGGATCGAAGGCCTGGTGGATGGATGGCTGCCGGAATCGGGCAGCGCCGACATGCTGGCCGCCCTGCTCGATACCGAGGGCAAGCTGCCGATCCTGCGGACCGCCAAGGACGATCCCGACGATGAGAACACCCTGGCGACGGCGATGTTCGAGATCACCGATGAGGCGGTCGTCCTGCGCGTCTACGACCGTAAGGCACGCGCCGATATCGCGCTGGACGTGATGTCCGATCCCGAGTGATCGGGACCGGACATCCTGGCGTGCATCAATGCGCGCCGTAACCTCCGCCTCCGGGCGTTTCCACCACGAAGACATCGCCCGGACGCAGTTGCGCGCTGTCCTGCGGACCGAGTTCCTCGATGGTGCCGTCCACGCGTTCAACCGTGTTGCGGCCCATGGCGCCCGGCTCGCCGCCCGCCAGACCAAACGGCGCGTAACGCCGGTTGTTCGACAGGATGGCCGCGGTCATGTCTTCCAGGAAGCGGATGCGGCGTATGCCGCCGTCGCCGCCGGGATACCGGCCCTTGCCGCCCGAGCCCTTGCGAATCTCGTAGGACTCCAGACGGACGGGGAAGCGGAACTCCAGCACTTCCGGATCGGTCAGGCGCGAGTTGGTCATGTGCGCCTGAACGACCGACGTACCCGCAAACCCTTCGTCCTGCGGACCCGCCGCATCGATGCGCACCGGACCCGCACCCGTGCCGCCCGAGATGGTCTCGTAGTACTGATGGCGCGCGTTGCCGAACGTGAAGTTGTTCATGGTGCCCTGGCTGGCGGCCAGCACGCCCAGCGCGCCGTACAGCGCGTTGACGATGCACATGGACGTTTCCACGTTGCCCGCGACCACCGAAGCCGGCGGGTTCGGACGCAGCATCGAGCCTTCCGGCACGATGATGGACAGCGGCACGAGGCAGCCGTCGTTCAGCGGGATGTCGTCGTTGACCATCGTGCGGAACACATACAGCACGGCGGCCACGGCGATCGCGCCCGGCGCGTTGAAGTTGTTGTCCAGCTGCGCCGAGGTGCCCGTAAAGTCGACCACCGCGCTGCGCGCTTCGGTGTCCACCCGTACGGCCACGCGAATCACCGCGCCGTTGTCCAGCGGGTATTCGTAGCTGCCGTCCTTCAGCACCGAGATCACGCGGCGTACGGCCTCTTCGGCGTTGTCCTGCACGTGGCCCATGTAGGCGCGCACGACATCCAGGCCGAAGTGATCGCACATGCGCAAGAGTTCCTGCACACCCTTTTCGTTGGCGGCGATCTGCGCGTGCATGTCGGCGATGTTCTGATCCGGGTTGCGCGCCGGCCAGCGGCCCGATCCAAGAATCCCGCGCGCGGCCGCTTCGCGGAACTCGCCGTCCTTGACGAGCTGGAAGTTCGTGAACAGCACGCCTTCGTCTTCGACCGTCTTGGAATCGGGCGGCATCGAGCCGGGCGTGGTGCCGCCGATGTCGGCGTGGTGGCCGCGCGATCCCACGTAGAACAGGATCTCGCGCCCCGCCTTGTCGAATACCGGCGTGATGACCGTGACATCGGGCAAGTGCGTGCCGCCGTGGTACGGATCGTTCACGACGTACGCGTCGCCGGGCATCATCTTGCCGGCATTGGCGTTCATGACCGTGCGCACGGACTCGCCCATGGAACCCAGGTGCACCGGCATGTGCGGCGCATTGGCGATCAGGCGGGCCTGCGCGTCGAAGATGGCGCAAGAGAAGTCCAGGCGTTCCTTGATGTTGACCGAGTACGCCGTGTTCTGCAGGCGGTAGCCCATCTGCTCGGCGATCGACATGAAGAGGTTGTTGAAGACCTCGAGCATGACGGGATCCGCTTGCGTGCCGACCTTGCGCTGCTCGCGGCGCGCTTCCACGCGGCGGATCACGAAGTGATCCTGCGCCGTCAGTTCGGCCTGCCAGCCCGGCTCGACGACCGTGGTCTGGTTGGGCTCGGAAATGATCGCGGGGCCTGCAACCACATCGCCGCCGGCCATGTCTTCACGCACGTAAAGCGGCGTGTCGCGCCAGGCGCCGGCGCTGTACATGCTGACCACGCGGCGGGCTGTCAGCGCGCCTTCGCGGGTGCGCGACGTGGACGCTTCGCCAACGCGCTCACCGCCGCCCGTCGCCTCGACCGAGATGGTCTCGACCACGAGTTCGCGGTTGGGCATCAGGAATGAATAGCGCTGGCGGTAGGCGGCTTCGAAGTCGCGGCGCGCCTGATCCAGGTCCGAGTACGCCACTTCCAGCGCGGTGTCGGTACCGCGGTACTTCAGGTGCAGGCGGCGCTGCACCGTGATGTCGGCTTCGGCGACGTGCTGGCGGCGCAGTTCGCCGACCGCCTGGCCCGCCAGAACATCCAGTTCGTCCTTCAACTCGCCCATCAGGCTCGCGTCCAGCACCTTCTCGACCGTCTTCTGGCGCATGTCGGTTTGATCCGCCAGCCCCATGCCATAGGCCGACAGCACGCCGCCCAGCGGGTGCGCGAACACTGTCGTCATACCCAGCGCGTCGGCCACCAGGCAGGCGTGCTGTCCGCCCGCGCCGCCGAACACCGTCAGCGCGTATTCGGTGACATCATGGCCGCGCTGCACCGAGATGCGCTTGATGGCCTCGGCCATGTTGCCCACGGCGATCTCGAGAAAGCCCTCGGCAAGCTGCTCGGGCGACATCTCGCGGCCCGTGGCGGCGCGCACTTCGTCGGCCATCGCGGAAAAGCGTTCGACCACGGCGTCCCGGTCCAGGGCCTCGTTGGCCTCGGGTCCGAACACCTTGGGGAAGAAATCGGGCTGGATCTTGCCCAGAAGGACGTTGCAGTCCGTCACGGCCAGCGGACCGCCGCGGCGATAGCACGCCGGCCCCGGATTGGCGCCCGCGGAATCAGGGCCGACGCGCAGCCGCGCGCCGTCGAAATGCAGGATCGAGCCGCCACCGGCTGCGACCGTATGGATGCTCATCATCGGCGCGCGCATGCGCACGCCGGCCACCTGGGTTTCGAATTCGCGTTCGAACTCGCCCGCGTAGTGCGACACGTCGGTGGACGTGCCGCCCATGTCAAAGCCGATCACCTTCGGGAAGCCGGCGATTTCACTGGTGCGCACCATGCCGACGATGCCGCCGGCCGGGCCCGAGAGAATCGCGTCCTTGCCGCGGAAGCGGTGCGCGTCGGTCAGGCCGCCGCTGGACTGCATGAACATGAGCCGGATACCCGGCAGTTCGCCGGCCACCTGATCGACGTAGCGCTTCAGGATGGGCGACAGGTACGCGTCCACCACGGTCGTGTCGCCGCGCGAGACGAACTTGATCAGCGGGCTGACCTCGTGCGACACAGACACCTGGGTAAAGCCGATCTCGTTGGCGATGCGCGCGGCCTGCTGTTCGTGGCCGGTGGCGTGCCAGGCGTGCATGAAGACGATGGCGACCGCGCGGATGCCGTCGTCGTACGCTGCCTGCATGTCTCGGCGCAGCGCGGCTTCGTCCAGCGGCTGGATGACCTCGCCGTCCGCCGCGACGCGCTCGTCCGCCTCGACCACGGATTCGTACAGCATCTCGGGCAGCAGGACATTGCGGTCGAAAAGCCGCGGGCGGTTCTGGTAGGCAATGCGCAGCGCATCGCGGAAACCGCGCGTCGTGACGAGCAAGGTGCGTTCGCCCTTGCGCTCGAGCAGCGCGTTGGTGGCCACCGTGGTGCCCATCTTCACGCACTCGACCTGGTCGGCGGGCACCGGCTGGCCGGGAGCGATGCCCAGCAGCTTGCGGATGCCGGCCACTGCGGCGTCGCGGTACTGCTCGGGGTTTTCCGACAGCATCTTTGCGGTGGTGGTCGTGCCATCGGGACGGCGCGTCACGATGTCGGTGAAGGTGCCCCCACGGTCAATCCAGAATTGCCACTTCATAGGTGTCCTTGAAAACAAGAGACCGCCGGAGCGCGTTCGGCCACGGTCGGGTTGCTGACAGATCGGGGCGTTGCCCCGCATGTTGGGTTCAGAGAGATGTCGCGGCGCGGGCCGCCTGGTCGTACAGGCCGGACAGGGCGCGCAGCGTGTGCGCCAGTTGCCGGCTGAATTCCAGACCGCCGCCGCCCGGGCCATCCAGGCCCGCGGTCAGGCATTGCTCGCGGATTTCGCCGTAGCGCTTGAGAATCGCCGCGCCCTCGGGCGTGACGCTGTAGAAGACTTCCTTGCTGTTGCGTTCGCCACGGACCACGCCCAGCCGGTCCAATTTCTTTAGCGCATAGCTGACGATGTGGGTGTCTTCGACGTTGAGCGTGAAGCAGATGTCGGCCAGCTTCTTGGGCCGCTCGCGGTGGTAGACGTGGTGAAACACCATCACGTCAGTGGGCGTCAGATCGGGCAGGCCTGCGGCCGCCATGCACCGCACCGTCCAGCGGTCGAATGCGTGGCTGGCGATCATGAGGCCGAACTCCACCTCGGAAAGATCGGGCGCGCTGCCGCCGGCAAGATGCGCCGACGAGGCAATCAAAGTGGGGGTCATAGGAGCGGACGGCGGGGTTTGACTGAGCGAAATACTAATAATTTATCTACATTTCATCAATAAAAAATACTCGAACGCCGCAAAAAATCCCTCGTTTCGAGGGAATACCCCTACCCCGCGGGCGGCGCCGCGGCCCCTTACGGTGCGGTCCAGCCCATGGGCAGATTGGCCCGGATCAGCCAGCCCGCGATGGAAATGCGGGCCGCGATGTCGGGCATCTCGTCGCCCGGGCCGAACCAACGGGCGTCGGCGATCTCGTCCTCCTGGATGCGGATGTCGCCTGACACGTAGTCCGCGGTGAACGCGACCATGAGCGAATGCGGGAACGGCCACGGCTGACTGCCGAAGTACTGCAGATTGCCGACCTTGAGGCCGACTTCTTCAAAGACTTCGCGATGGACCGTCTGCTCGATGCTTTCGCCCGGTTCCACAAAGCCGGCCAGCGCCGTGTAGCGCGCCGCTGGCCCATTGGCATGGCGCGCCAGCAGGATGCTGTCGCCCTTGCGGATAAGGACCATCATGGCCGGCGAGATGCGCGGATACGCGGACAGGCCGCAGGCCGGGCAGCGCAGGCAGAATTCGTGCGCCACACGTTCGGCGGGCGTGCCGCAGGCGCCGCAGAACCGGTGGGTGCGCGCCCATTCGGCGATCTGATAGGCGCGGCCGGCCAGCGCCATGCCTTCGTCGTCGAATACGCCGAAGAGCGAACGCAGCTTCTTGAAGGCGTAGCCTTCGGGCGCTTCGAGGCCGGGGTCGACGCAGACCGTGCGATACGGCGACCCGGTTTCCATCCAGACCGGCTGCAGAGCCGCAGCCGCCAAGCCAATGCGTTCACACAACGCCGCATCCGGCAACACGCTGGACGATGCTTCGACCAGCAACTCATCACGGCGAAAAACGAAATTCACGCGACCCTCTTCACCACATCTGCGATTCCGCAATCTTAGAAGAAAAAATGCGCGCCGGATGGCTTGCCATCAGCGCGCAACGCAAACTTCGCGGGGTCATTGAACCTTCAACCAATGAACAACAACTCCCCCTAGGAATTACCCGTAATACGGCGATTTCCCGCGCTTTGTTACCGCACAGCAACATAGAATGGCACGGCATTCAGGCGGCGCGACGCGGCGCCGCGCTTTCTTTTTTTCGCAATGCCTATCGGGTCAGACCCGTCTTCATCATTCGCAAAGAAGGACCACCATGTACAAGAAAATCTCGCTGTTGACCGGCAGCATCGTCCTGGCATTCAGCGCGGGCGCACAGGCCCAGACCAAGTGGGATCTGCCCAGCGCCTACCCGGCCAGCAATTTCCACGTCGAGAACCTGACGACCTTCATCAAGGACGTCGATTCGCTGTCGCAAGGCAAGCTCAAGATCACGCTGCACAACAATGCCTCGCTGTACAAGGCGCCTGAAATCAAGCGCGCGGTGCAAGGCAACCAGGCGCAGATCGGCGAAATCCTGCTGACCAACTTTGCCAACGAAGACCCGATCTACGAACTGGACGGCCTGCCCTTCCTGGCCACCGGCTACGACGCCTCGTTCAAGCTGTATCAGGCCCAGAAGCCGTTCCTGGAAAAGAAGCTGGCCTCGCAAGGCATGACGCTGCTGTATGCGGTGGCATGGCCGCCCCAGGGCATCTTCGCCAACAAGGACATCAAGCAGATCAACGACATGAAGGGCCTGAAGTGGCGCGCTTACAGCCCCGTCACCGCCAAGATCGCTGAACTGGTCGGCGCGCAGCCCGTGACCGTGCAGCAGGCCGAACTGGCCCAGGCGCTCGCCACCGGCGTGATCGATTCGTACATGTCGTCGGCGTCCACCGGCTACGACACCAAGACGTACGAGTACATCAAGAAGTTCTACGACACCCAGGCCTGGCTGCCCAAGAACGCGATCATCGTGAACAAGAAGGCCTTCGATGCGCTGGATCCGGCCACGCAGGAAGCCCTGAAGAAGGCTGCCGCCCAGGCCGAGGAACGCGGCTGGAAGCTGTCGCAGGAAAAGAACAAGTGGTACCAGGCCGAGCTTGCCAAGAACGGCATGGAAACCATCCAGCCGACGGTTGAGCTCAAGGAAGGCCTTAGCGTGATCGGCAAGCGCATGCTTGAAGACTGGCTCAAGAAGGCCGGGGCGGACGGCCAGGCCATGATCGACGCCTACAAGAAGCAGTGATTTCGCCATGCGCCGTTTTCTAGATAGCCTGTACGGCGCGGCCGGCCTGCTGGCCGGCCTGTGCACGATAGGTGTGCTCGTCTCGGTGCTGGCGGCGATCATCGCCCGCCAGCTCAGCTTCAACATTCCCGGCACCGACGCCTACGCCGGGTACTTCATGGCCTCCGCGGGTTTCCTCGCGCTGGCCAGCACCTTCAAGCATGGCGAACACATCCGTGTGACGCTGCTGCTCAATTCGCTGAATCCCGCCGGCAGCCGCCGGCTGGACATTTTCGCGTTGGCCGTCGGCTGCCTGCTGGCCGCCGCCTTCGCCTTCTTCAGCATCAAACTGACCTACGACTCCTGGCTGTTCAACGACGTGTCCACGTCGAACGACGCCACGCCGCTCTGGATCCCGCAGACGACCATGGCCGTTGGCACCGTCCTGTTCTTCGTCGCCCTCGTCGATGAGCTGGTCCGCCGTTCGCGCGGCGTCGCCGCCGCCACCTCGCAGCAAACCCATGAATGAACTTCTCGTCATTACCTTATTGGTCGTTTCGATCTTCGTCCTGCTCGGCTGCGGGGTCTGGGTCGGCCTGACGCTGGCGGGCACCGCGTGGATCGGCATGGAAATATTCTCCAGCCGTCCCGCGGGCGACGCCATGGCCGTCACGATCTGGGGCGCCTCGTCCAGCTGGACGCTGACCGCCCTGCCGCTCTTTCTGTGGATGGGCGAGATCCTGTTCCGAACGCGGCTGTCCGAAGACCTGTTCAAGGGGCTGGCGCCCTGGCTGAACCGGCTGCCGGGTCGCCTCTTGCACACGAACGTGATCGGCTGCGCAATCTTTGCGGCCGTGTCAGGCTCGTCGGCGGCCACCTGCGCCACGGTCGGCAAGATGACCATCCCCGAGCTGACGCGCCGCGGCTACCCCGAGGAGAAGATTTTCGGCACGCTGTCCGGCGCGGGCACGCTGGGCCTGCTCATTCCGCCCTCGATCATCATGATCGTGTACGGGGTGGCCGCGGATGTGTCGATCGCCAAGCTGTTCATCGCAGGCATCCTTCCGGGCATTCTGCTCGCGTTGCTCTTCAGCGGCTACATCGCCTGGTGGGCCATCCGCAATCCCGGCCAGGTGCCGGCGGCGGATCCCGGCTTGACCTTCATGCAGAAGCTGTCACGCTCGCGCCACCTGATTCCAGTGCTGCTCCTGATCGGCGCGGTGTTGGGATCGATTTACACCGGCATCGCCACCGCCACGGAAGCGGCGGCGGTGGGTGTGGTGGGCGCGCTGATCCTGTCGGCGCTGCAGGGGTCGCTGAACGGGTCCACCTTCATGCAGTCGCTGCTGGGCGCCACCCGGCTGTACTGCATGATTGCCCTGATCCTGGCGGGCGCGCAGTTCCTCACGCTGGCGATGGGTTATATCGGCCTGCCGCGCGCGCTGGCGGAATGGATCGGCGGATTGGGCCTGTCGCAGTTCGGCCTGATCATGGCGCTGATGGTGTTCTTCATCATCCTGGGCTGCTTCCTGGATGGCATCTCGATCGTGGTGCTGACCATGGGCGTGCTGCTGCCGACCGTTCAGGCCGCCAACATCGATCTGATCTGGTTCGGCATTTTCATCGTGTTCGTGGTTGAAATGGCGCAGATCACGCCGCCGGTGGGATTCAACCTGTTCGTGCTGTCCGGCATGAGCGGGCGAGAGCTACCGTACATCGCACGCGCGTCGCTGCCGATGTTCATTCTGATGATCGCGGCCGTGCTGTTGCTCTACCTGGTGCCGGGCATTGCCACCTGGCTACCGCTGCACATGACGCTGTAACGTCGCGCTGACGCCACACAAACCCCGTTCCCGCGAACGGGGTTTTTCTTTTCCGTTCGTCCGTCAACGGGGCGGCGCGGGTTTATCGGCCTGTAAACCCGGGAAAACGCCGAATATTTTCGATATTCGCCATCCCCCAACTTACTTAGAATCCCCAGTCGCTCGTGCCCGGCAACGGCACGGCGCCTTTCTGCAAGCTGGCCTCTGCTCCGGACCCGCGCCAACCCTGGCGTCGGTGCAGCAGCCAGGCGCCCGGCCAACCGCCGGGTGCAGCAAGCCAAGCCACAAGCGCGGCGCAACCACAAATCAGCTACACCTGGAGGAGTCCAACATGAAGCGCATCACCTTATCGCTGGCTGCGGCCGGCCTTGGCCTGGCCGCCGGCGCGGCAAGCGCCGAAACCAGCGTCACCCTGTACGGCATCGCTGACGTCAGCATCCGCTACCTGAGCACCAGCTCGGGCGCCGTGGGCGAAGACGGCAGCCGCATCTCCATGGAAAACGGCGCCATCTCCAACAGCCGCTGGGGCCTGCGCGGCTCCGAAGACCTGGGCAACGGCAACCGCGCGTTCTTCCGTCTGGAAAACGGCATCAATCTGCAGAACGGCCGGGGATCGGATACGTCCAAGGCCTTCAGCCGCCTGGCTTATGTCGGCCTGGACGGCGGCAGCATCGGTACGCTGACCCTGGGTCTGCAGAACACCCCCATGTTCGATCTGCTGGCCGACTACTTCGACCCGCTGACCGTCGGCAACTACGAACAGAACGCCTGGCTGCCCGCCGCCATGTCGCGCGTGCGCACCAACAACATGACCAAATACGCCAACACGTTCGGCAACCTGGCCGTGGTGGCATCGTGGGCAAACGGCGACGACTGGGAAGACCGCAAGGCCGGCCAGCAGTATGGCGCCAGCCTGCGCTACACGATCGGCCAGCTTGGCCTGGGCGCCGCGTGGCAGCAAACCTACGCCGCAACCGATTCCGACGAGCGCCAGCGCGCCTGGAACCTGAACGCGTCGTATCAGTTCGAGTCGGCCAAGGTCTTCGCGGGTTACTTCAACGGCCGCGACGAAACGGGCTGGGTAAATGGCGTCATGGGCGGCACCACCACCGCCAGCCTGGACCGCAAGGACAACGGCTACTTCGCCGGCGTGACCTGGCAGGCGACCCCGCGCTGGGCCATCACGGGCGCCGCCTACTACGACCGCAGCGAGAACGTGGTCGTCGAAGGCGACAAGGGCAAGCGCTACGCGCTGGTCGCCGTGGCCGAATACTCGCTGTCCAAGCGCTCGCAACTGTATGGCACCGTCGATTGGAACAAGGTCAGCGATGCCGCCAGCGGCGAAATCGCGGGCAAGAGCAATCAGGTCGGCGCGGCCGTGGGCTACCGCCACATTTTCTGATCTTTCAGGCACCGGCTCCCTCACGGGCCGGCGTCACGGCGGGG
>NZ_DCYD01000017.1:23878-354377 GCF_002331005.1 Achromobacter sp. UBA2119
CCCGCGGCTATCCATTCAAGCCGCCCCCCCCTTCCCCCTTGATCACCGCCTGCACCACGGCGACAATCCACGCGTGCCTTTGCCGTTTGGCTCCCCCATCAACCGGGCCCACCGCATGCGCTTTTTCAATGCCCGCTCGCTCGCCTCGGCGATTTGCCAGTCAGGGACTGCCCGCGCCCTCCTGGCCGCGCTGCTCACGACACTGCTGGCAGCCTGCTCCTCACCCGTGCAACTCATGCCCACACCCGTCAAGTTCACGACGGGCCAGGCCGACCCCTTCGCACACAAGGCGGCGGCCGACATCACCTCGATTCCGCTCCTGTACGCCACCAACCGCGCCGTCTTCCTGGAATCGCGCCAACCCTTCTATTCCATCTTTCCCAGCGACACGCTGCGCATGGGCGTGGCCAAGGTGCAGATCGGCGACGGGACGCTGGACTGGGATCAATTGCGCCAGCTTTCCACCACCGGCAGCCAGCGCGGCAGGCCGGTGCTCAGCCTGGAGCGTATGGAAGAGCTGGTTGCCCTCACGCCGCAGAGCGATGCAGAATCCTCGCCCGAGGCCCAGGCCTACTTCGCGCTAATCAACGACGCCCTGGCGGTCAGCCGGCACCGCGACCTGATCGTCTATGTGCACGGCTTCAACAATGCCGTATGGCGCGGCACCGCGCAGGCCGCGCAGTTTCATCACTTTACGGGCCGGCAGGCGGTCGTCCTGGCCTTTCTCTGGCCATCGGCCGGCAGCCTGCTGTCCTATGCCACGGATGTCCGCACCGCGCGGGCATCCGTGCCCGCCTTCGCGCGCCTGCTGGAACTGCTCGCGCGCAACACGAATGCCGAGCACATCAACGTGCTGGCGTTCAGCGCGGGCGCGCGCATTGCCAGTGAAGGACTCGCCACGCTGGCTCAGCCCCGCGACGGCGAAAGCCGCGAGGCATTGCGCGCACGGTTGCGTCTGGGCCAGATCTATTTCGCGGCGCCCGACGAGGACACGTACCGCTTCGTGACGGACCTGCGGCAGTACATCGACCTGACCGAACGCGTGAGCCTGGGCGCCAATCTAGGTGATCGCGCCTTGCGATTCGCAGCGCGCCACCAGCGGGCGTCACGGGCCGGCCGGCCCGATGCGGACGATCTGACCGAGGAGCAGGTGGATTTCGTCAACGCCGCCTCGCAGCGGCTGAACTTCGACATGATCTGGGTCGATCCGCGCGCCATCCCCGATCTGAATCGCCGCGCCCACAGCTTCTGGTTCGGCAACGCGTGGGTCAGCAGCGACGTGCTGATGCAGTTCCTGTGGCACAAGGCGCCGGCCGAGCGCGGGCTGCAGGAAGGCTTTACGCAGCAAGGCATGCGCTTCTGGACCTTCCCGCCCGACTACGACCAGCGCGTCAAGACGCTGATGCAACAGCGCTGACGCCCCGCCGACAAACCACTCTCGGGCCGCGCCCGGATCAGAACACCGCCATGCGGCTGTTGATGAGGTCGGTGACCAGCATGTGGCCCGGCGCATGCGTGATGCAGAATTCCGGCCGCACCGCCGCCACCACCGATTGCGGCGTCACGCCGCACGCCCAGAACACCGGCATTTCGCCAGGGCGGATCTCCACGGGATCGCCGTAATCGGGTGCACCGATATCCGAGATGCCGATGAGCGACGGATCGCCAATGTGAACGGGCGCGCCATGCACCGATGGGAACCGCGACGTCACCTGGATCGCCCGGATCGCGTCGGCGGCCTTGAGGGGCCGCATAGACACCACCAGCGGACCGCCGAACACGCCAGCCGGCTGCGTTGCGATGTTGGTGCGGTACATGGGCACATTGCTGCCCTGCTCGATGTGGCGCACGGGCAAGCCGTTGTCCAGCATCGCCTCTTCAAAAGAGAACGAGCAGCCGATCAGGAACGACACGAGGTCGTCGCGCCACAGGTCGCGCACGTCCGTCGGCTCCGCCACGAGTTCGCCGTCCTTCCAGACCCGGTATCGCGGGATGTCGGTGCGGATGTCGATGTCCGCGCCAAGCTCGGGCAACGACGGGTCGCCCGCCTCGGACATGGCCAGCAAGGGACACGGTTTGGGATTGCGCTGGCAGAAGTGCAGGAAATCCGCCGCCAGCGCGCGCGGCAAAATCGCCAGGTTGGCCTGAACGTGCCCCGGCGCCAGATTCGCCGTGGGACCCGTCAGGCGCCCGCTGCGGGCATCCAGCCGCGCCTGGCGGGCGAGCGCGAGGCTGGTTCTAACGTTATCGGCGTCTGGCATGGGTTCTCTCGTTGCAGGTAAGCGCCGCTCAGCGCGCGGCGAACAGGTCTTCGACCGACAGGCCGATGCCCAGGACGCGGCGGTCCGCACCATTGCTGGCCGCGATCATCAGGCCCACGGGCGCCGTGCCCGCCGCGTGGCAGGGCAAGGACAGCGCGCAGCCGTCCAGGAAATTGATGAGGGTGGGATTGCGCAGGATGAGTCCGTTGGCGGCGTAGTAGGCTTCGTCGGAACCCTGCAGGTCCGCGACCGGCGGCGCCACGATGGGCGTCGTGGGCATGATCAGCGCGTCGTAACCGGCAATGCGGTGGTCCACAGCGGCTACCCACGCCTCGCGCGCATCGAGCAGTTCGATGTAATCGGCGGCCGTCATATCCTGGCCGCGCATGATGCGCGAGACAACGCGCGGGTCGTAACGCTTGCCCGCGCGCGCGATCAGGTCGCGGTGCCAGGCCCAGGCTTCGGCGGCGGTGAAACCGCCCTTGCTGTTGATGGCGGCCAGCTCGGCGAATTCCGGAATCTCGATCCGGTCGATCAGCGCACCGGCGTCCTCCAGCCGTTGCACCGTCGCCGCGAAGGTGTCGGAGACATGCTTGTCCATGGCGTCCAGCGCCAGCGTCGTCGGAATGGCCAGACGCAGGCCACGCACGGGCAGCGCCTGCGGCAAGGGACCCGCGTCGCCCGACAGGATGGCGTCGAGTTCGGCGCAGCAGCGTACGCTGGCGGCGATGGGGCCGATGGAATCCAGATTGGCCGACAGCGGCAGCACGCCCTGCATGGACACCCGCCAGGCGCTGGGCTTGAACCCGGTCAGGCCGCACAGGGCGGCAGGAATGCGCACGGAGCCGCCCGTATCCGACCCGATGCCCGCGACGGCCATGCCGTCCGCAACCGACACCGCCGCACCGGACGACGAGCCGCCGGGAATGCGGCCGGTGGCGCGGTCGTACGGATTGAGCGGCGTGCCGTAGTGGGGATTGATGCCCAGGCCCGAATACGCGAATTCGGTCATGTTGGTGCGGCCGATGATGACGGCGCCCGCGGCGATCAGGCGCTGCACGACCTCGGCATTCGCTTCGGCCGCCGGCTCGCCTTCGCGCGCCACGGACCCGGCCATCGTGGTCTCGCCCGCGATGTCGAACAGGTCCTTGATGCTGATGGGCAACCCTTCGATCGCGGACCGCACGATGCCGGCCGCGCGCAGCGTGTCGGACGCGCGCGCCTGCGCCAGCGCCGAATCGGCATAGAGCTTGGTGAAGGCGCGAGCGCCCTCGCCCGCCGGATCCTGAGCCCGCGCCAGCGCGGCTTCGGTCAACGCGACGGAGGTGCTGCGGCCCTCACGCAGGGCCGAGGTCAGATCATTCAGGGTCGAAACCATCATTGTCCTAATGCCGCCTGGCGGCGTAAGTGTTCGGTCGGGCGCCTTCGCGGGGAACGCGCCCGGATTCAGCGCCGAGCGTGGCGGCCATCAGGCGACCACGGGCAGCGACTCGACATGATAGCGGTGGCGCAGCGTGCGATTCAGGCGCGGATCGTGCAGTTCCATCGTGAAATCCGCGGCCGGGCGGATGCCGCCGATGGCGGCCACCGTGCCGCAGGTCATGCCTGCGCCATCCGGCAGGACGGCGCCGCCGCCCGTGTAGCCCGCGATCAGATCCTGCGGCGTGCGCAACGTGGACAGCGGCCCTTCCTGGTACAGCACCTTCTCGCCGTTTTCAACGATGTAGGCGCGGATGATCAGTTCGTCCCAGTGCCCCGCCACGTCCGCGAGACGCCAGGCTTCGGCGCCAACAGGCTTCACGCAGACCTGCTTGGACATCGCCACGCTGACGGTCTCCAGCTTGCGGTCGGTATGGTCGGAAGCGATGCTGACGTACATCTCGCCGTCGACGGCAAAGACAAACGTTTCGACCTCGCCCGACGATTCCTCGCCCAGCGCCTGCACATTGGCGGACTGGGTGAGCTGGTTTTCGGCGATGCGGTAGTACAGCGGCACGCTGCTCGGACGCGGCACGCCGATGGCGGCCAGTTCCTCGATGTGGTGTTCGATGGCAGCCATGTCGCGCCCGGCCCAGCCCGCCACGATCACGCTGTTGAAGGCCACTTCCACCTGGCGGGGATTGGCGTCGTCGATCTTGAATACGGCTTTCATATCAGTCCTGCGAAGAAGGAGTGGGAAGCGGCGCGGCCAACGGGCCGCGCCGGAATCAAAGAGTCATCAACCGAAGACGCGCGGCAACCACAGCGCGATGTCGGGCCAGAAAGCCAGCAGCGCCAGCATCACGAACATGGCCGCCACGAACGGCAGGCTGCCGACAATCACGGCGCTCATCGAGCCGCTCTTGCGCAGGCTTTGCACGACGAACAGGTTCAGGCCCACGGGTGGCGTGATGAGCGCAGCCTCGACCAGAATGATGATCACGATGCCCAGCCAGATGGGGTCGTAGCCCAGCGCGATCATGATGGGCGCCACGATGGGAATCGTCGTGATCATCATGGACAGCGTCTCCATGAAGCAGCCCAGCACCAGATAGAAGATCACCACGATCAGGAGCATCCAGCCAGGGGACAGGCCGAGACCGGTGATGGACTTGGTCAGCGCATCGGTCAGGCCCGTCGCCGACATGACGAAGTTCAGGAAGCTGGCGGCAATGACGATCAGCATGATCATGGCCGTGGACCGCATCGTGCCTTCCATCACCTCGCGCAGCATCGACCACGTCAGGCGGCGGAACCACGCGGCCAGGATGAACGCGCCCAGCACGCCCAGCGCGGCGGCCTCGGTAGGCGTCGCCAGGCCCGCATAGATCGATCCGACCACCAGGAAGAAGATGCCCAGCGGCGGCGCCAGATGCACGAGGCTGGCGATGCGTTCGCCCCACGTTGCGTGGATCTTCTTGCCGCCCCACGACGGTTTGGCCACGCAGGCGATCACGACGGTCAGCATGAACAGCGCCGCCATCGCAAAGCCGGGGATGATGCCGGCCAGGTACAGCTTGGGCACCGACGAGTTCGTCAGCACGCCATAGATGACCAGATTGATCGAAGGCGGGATCAGGATACCCAGCGTGCCGCCCGCGGCAAGGCTGCCAAGAAAAAGCGGCTCGTTGTAACCGTACTTGCGGATCTGCGGAATGGCGACGGTGCCCACGGTAGCAGCCGTTGCCACGCTGGAGCCGGATGTCGCCGAGAACAGCGTCGAGGCGCCAATGTTGGCGTGCATCAGTCCGCCCGGCAGCCACGACAGCCATAGGCTCATCGCGCCGTACATGCGCTCGGCAAAACCGGCGCGCAGCAGCACTTCGCCCAGCATGATGAACAGCGGAATCGCAACCAGCAGGAATTCGTTGTTCGAACTCCAGGAGATCTCGCCGATGGCCCGCGTCAGCGGCAGCATCGAGAACATCGGATCCAGGATCAGACCCAGGACGCCAAGCGCGGCGCCCACGGGGATCGACAGGCCGATCAGGACCAGCAACAGGGTCAAGGCGGTGGCAATCATGCGGCTTCTCCCTTCACCATGCGCTCGCCTGCGGCGGCTTCCTCGTCAGCCTCTTCCTGCGCCGAACGCACGCCGCAGATCTGCTTGACCAGTTCGATATCGCCCGTGACGAGCGCGGCGGATGCCCGCGCCAGCATCAGCGCGACCGTGATGCACATCCACGCCAGACCCAGCACCCACAACCCCTGCGGAATCCAGAGCGGCGTGGCCAGCGGCGTGTTGGCAGAGGACTTCTGCGTCCAGGACGTCACCACCACGTCGTACGCGTAATACGTCAGAAACACCATGAAGACGGCCAATGCCACCATGGAGATCCAGTCCAGCACGGCCGACAGGCGAACCGGCAGGTATTGATAGAGCACATCGACGCGCACGTTGGCGCGCTGCAGCGTGGCAAACGCCAGCGCCCAGGAGGTGCTGATGGCAAACGCGTAGCTGGACAGTTCGTCCGCGCCCCCGGTCGTGAAACCCAGGAACTTGCGGGCCAGCACGTCGAAGGAAATGAGCAGCACGCTGGCCACGGTCAGGGCGCCGCCGGCCCATACAGCCGCGCGGGAAAAGCTCTCCGCGCGCCGCAACAGGCCGCCGAGCAGGCGGAAGTGTTCGGTTTGAGTCATGAATGGAACCTCAGGTGGCACGGCCTGCCATCGCGTGCGGGCGCCGCGGACCTCATGCCAAGGTCACGGACCAGCGCGCGCCATCACCGGCCGGAATTCGCGCCGGCCCGCGGGCCGGCGCGTCCTGGCGCTTACTTGCTGGCGGTCAGGTTCAGCGTCTTGCCGACCGTGGCATTCCAGTCCTTCACGCACTGCGCCGAGCAGCGGGCGGCCCACTTGGGCAGGACGGCCTCTTGCGCCACCTTCTTGAGCAGCGCCTTGTCGGCGTCGGAGGGTTGCACCAGGACCATCTTGCCCTTGACCGGGAACGGGCACGCAGCCGCGCCGGTGTTGCAGTCATAGCCTTCCTGCGTCTGGCGCGCGGCGGCATCCCAGATGTTGTCGACCAGCGTCTTGACGTTGTCCTGCAGGAACGTGCGCACCTTCGGATCCAGCTTGTCCCAGGCCTTCTGGTTGACGGCATGGATCTGCTGGTTCCAGTTGATCGGCAGCGCCACCAGGTGCGTCGACACCTCGTACCACTTGGCGGAGTAGCCCGACAGCGAGCCCGTGATGGCGCAATCGACCACCTTGTTCTGCAGCGCGGGAACGACTTCGCCGAAGGCCATCGTCACGCTCGAACCACCCAGTGCTTCGACAAATTCGGCCGTGGTGCGGCTGCTGGTGCGGACCTTCTTGCCCTTGATGTCGGCCAGGCCCTTGATCTCGGCATTGCAGAACAGCACCTGCGCCGGATAGGTGGAGATGCCCAGCAACTTGACGTTGTTGCCTTCGCCGTACAACTTGGCGTAGACGGGCTCGAAGGCTTCGGTCACGGCGCGCGCCGTCTTGACGTCGGGCGCGAGGCCAGCCAGGTCGATGGCTTCGTTGATCGGGTTGTCGCTGGCAAAGTAGGACAGCGTGGCGGTGCCGAATTCGATGACGCCCTGCGACATCAGGCGCAGCAGCTCGGGCCCCTTCAAGCCCATTTCATTGAAGCCCTTGATCTCCGCCGTGACCTGTCCCTTGGACTGCTCGGGAATGGTCTTGGTCCAGAACGGCTTTTCGTAGTCGTTGTAGGCGGTCAGGTTGGACAGGCCGCCCACGATCTTCAAGTGGGTCTTGGGAAGGTCCTGGGCGTGGACGGCGCCGGCCAGAAGGCTGGCGGCGATGGCGGCAAAAGCAAGGGACTTCTTCATGGAAAAACTCCTGGCTGCGGGATCGTGTGCCGCGCGCGGGATCCCGTTGTCCTGGTTGCGCGCCGGTAGGAATCGGTGGTCTCGGATGTGTATCCAGCCGCTACTCCGTTATGAGCGCCATTGCAGCGTCAGGGGCGGCGAGCGTCCAATCGTAAGTTCCGATGTGGGGGTATAAATATTTTTTGGGTCTCGCGGCGTGCGGCGGCGCCAATCCGCGCAAACGACGCATCGGCGCGGCTTTGCGGCCGACGGGCAAGCGCGGCGGCACCCTTCTCGCTTATGCAACAAGCAATCCGCGACGCCGCCCGCTCGGGAAAACACCTACGGCCAAATTGCCGGTCAGGTCTGCGCGGCAACCTTTTGCGCCATCTGCGCGATGACGCGCACGGCATGGCTGTCCGGCCCTTGCACCCACGTGGCGGTGAAGCTCAACTCGGGCAGCGGATCAGCCTGCACCTGCAGAATGCGCAACTCGCCGCGCGCCAGCTCCTTGCCCAGAAACACGGGCGCGATCACGCTGGTGCCGATCGCGTCCTGCGTCATCCGCACCACCATGGACATCGAGGCGCTGCCATACATGCGCGGCGACGTGACACCCGCACGGGTCAGCATGTCGCGCACCACGCGGTACGGCGAACTGTTGGAGGGATAGGTGATGATCGGCAGCTTGCCGATCGTTGCTAGCGTCAGAGGCTCGGGCCCCAGATCCAGCACCGGACTGGCGACCCACGCGAGCGGGTAGGTGCACAGCGGCAGATTCTCGACCCGTGCTTCAAGCACCGGCCCCATCAGAAACGCCAGATCGATCTGGCGCGACATCAGGTGCGAGCGCAGCACATTCGTGGTATCGACTTCGATTTCCAGCACCAGCGCGGGATACGTCGCGTGGATCAGTTCAATGAGCGCGGGCAGCCAGGTCTGCACGATGGTCTCGGCCACGCCGATGCGCACGGTTCCCGACATGACGTTCTGCTCGCGCGCGGCTTCGAACATGTCGCGCCGCACCTGCAGCATGCGCTCGGCATGCGACAGCAGTTCGTGTCCCTTGGCGGTCAGCTTGACGCCGCGCGCATCACGCTCGAACAGCTTGACGCCCAGGTCGGCCTCCAGCGAAGCGATGCGCTGCGAGACGGCGGGTTGCGTGGTGTTGAGTTTGTCGGACGCGGCGCGAAAGCTGCCCAGCGTGGCGACCCAGAAAAACGTTTCGACGTTGCGTAGTTCTATCATTGGCCTTTTCCCCCGGCGCGATGAGCGTATCATGTCAGCCGCCCATCGCCCCAAAGGCGCCATGCCTCGTGCACGCTGAAAGGAGTACCCTCCATGTCCCCGGCCGATAACGGTCGCCCGCGCTCCGGCGCGTCCGCCGCGCGCGGCCCGATGATCGGTGTGCTGCTGCTGGTGCTGTCGATGTGGACCCTGTCGTGCCTGGACGCGAGCGGCAAGTGGGTCATGGACGCGGGCGTACCTTTGCTCGTGCTGTCGTGGTTCCGTTACGCCATCCACCTGGTGCTCGTGCTGGCGCTTGTGCTGCCCGCGCGCGGCATGGGCGTGTTGCGCAGCACCAAGCCGCGCGAGCAGCTCATCCGCGGCGGCTCGATGTTCCTGGCCACACTCATGTTCTTCACGACGCTGAGCTACATCCCCCAGGCCGAGGCCACGTCCATCAATTTCCTGGCGCCGTTGCTCGTGCTGTCGCTGGCGCCCTGGATCCTGAAGGAACCCGCGCGCATGTCGCGCTTTGTCGCGGCGGGCATCGCCTTTGTCGGCGTGCTGATCGTCATCCGCCCCGGCGGCGGCCTGCACCCGGTGGGCACGATCTTCGGCCTGCTGACGGCCTGTTGCTTCACGGCCCAGTTCATCGCCACACGCCGCGTCGCCGGCGACGACCCCTTCACCTCGCTGATCTGGAGCGGTGCGGTGGGCACGATCTGCCTGACCCTTGCCCTGCCCTTCATCCTGCCGCCCGCCCTGCCGTTCCTGCAGGCCTTGTCGGCGTTCGACTGGGCCGTGCTGATCTCCACCGGCATCACGGGCTGCGTGGGCCACCTGTTCCAGATCGCCGCCTATCGCCGCGCGCCGGCGTCCACGCTGGCGCCGTTCATCTACCTGCAGATCATCAGCGCCACGTCCGTGGGCTGGCTGGTATGGGGCCATTTTCCCGACCCGCTGACCTGGCTGGGCATCGCCATCATCTGCGCCAGCGGCGTGGGGATCGGCATGATCGAATGGCGCCGGGGCCGCGCGCAGAGCGCCGCGGCGGCGCGGGCTGCCCGCGGCACGTAAGCCCGGCGTTGATCGGCGACAGATTCGAAATCGCGGGCCGGCCGCCTCCCGTACAATGCGCTTCGCCTGATGCCCATTCCCGCATCCGTCCCTGGCGTATTCCCAACAAGAGGCTCCCATGATCATCAAGCCCCGCGTGCGCGGTTTCATCTGCGTCACCACCCATCCTGCCGGCTGCGAAGCCAACGTGAAGCAACAGATCGACTACGTGAAGGCGCAAGGACCGGTGCCTGGGGGCCCCAAGCGCGTGCTGATCCTGGGCGCCTCGACGGGGTATGGGCTGGCCGCACGCATCAGCGCGGCCTTTGCCTGTGGCGCGCAGACGCTGGGCGTCTTCTTCGAACGGCCGGGCGACGCCGCCAAGCCGGGCACGCCGGGCTGGTACAACAGCGCCGCGTTCCACAAGTTTGCCGAGGCCGAAGGCCTGTACGCCAAGAGCATCAACGGCGACGCCTTTTCCGATGAGATCAAGCAAAAGACCATCGCCGCCATCAAGGCGGACCTGGGTCAGGTCGATCAGGTCATCTACAGCCTCGCCGCCCCGCGACGCACGCACCCGAAGACGGGCCAGGTCTACACCTCCACGCTCAAGCCCATCGGCAAATCCGTGACCTTGCGCGGCCTGGACACCGACAAGGAGCTCATCAAGGACGGCGTGCTGGAACCCGCCTCGCAGGACGAGATCGACGCCACCGTCGCCGTGATGGGCGGCGAAGACTGGCAGATGTGGATCGACGCGCTGCTGGAGGCCGGCGTGCTGGCGGACGGCGCCACCACCACGGCCTTTACCTATCTGGGCGAAAAGATCACGCACGACGTCTACTGGAACGGGTCCATCGGCGCGGCCAAAAAAGACCTGGACCAGCGCGTGCTGGACATCCGGGCCAGGCTTTCGGAACACGGGGGCGACGCGCGCGTGTCGGTGCTCAAGGCAGTGGTCACGCAGGCAAGCTCGGCCATCCCGATGATGCCGCTGTACCTGTCCCTGCTCTTTAAGGTCATGAAGGAAGACGGCACGCACGAAGGCTGCATCGAGCAGGTGTATGGGCTTTATCGCGACAGCCTGTGCGGCCCGTCGCCGATCCTGGACGACGAAGGCCGGCTGCGCGCCGACTACAAGGAACTGGACCCGAAGGTGCAGGCGCGGGTGCAGGCGCTGTGGGATCAGGTCGATACGGACAGCCTCTATGCGCTGACCGATTTTGCTGGCTACAAGCGCGATTTCCTGCGGCTGTTCGGGTTTGAAATCGACGGCGTCGATTACGCGGCCGACGTCGATCCGGTCGTGGAGATCCGCAATCTGGGGTGAACGCAGGGCGGCGGTGCCGGCCGCGCGTTGCTCGTGCTGTCCCGGCGCACCGGGACGGCGCCATTCCTACAGGTATTCCAGCGTCACCAGATAGCGCTTGCCTGAGGCTTGCGCTTCGGCATTGGCCGCGGGCACTTCCCGCACGGAGGTTTTGACCCGCGGCGCCGGATCCTCGGCGCGGGCCCGGGATTCAGGCGCGCAAGCCACGCGGGGGAGTCCACCGGCGCTTGCCGGCGTCACACGCGGCATGCACCCTGCCGGCTCCACAATGCCACCGACAAAGCGGATGACACCACCGCTCGCGCCGGCAACGGCGGGCGCCAGCAACGCAACAACCAAGAACGCATGGATGGATGTACGGGCAGACATGGCAACTCCTTGAGTTAGCCTACTCCCGTACATTTGCGACAGCAATGGGTATTCGTCTCAATCGTCCGTGACCATGCGGCCGGCGGCCAGCACCAGTTGCCGCCCGCAGCGCGCCGCCAGTTGCGGATCGTGCGTGACCAGCACCAGCGTCGTCCCGTGCTCGCGGTGCAGGTCGAACATCAGATCGATGACCGTCACGCCGGTTGCGGCATCCAGGCTGCCGGTGGGCTCGTCGGCAAACAGCAGGTCCGGCTGCACGACAAACGCACGGGCCAGCGACACACGCTGCTGTTCGCCGCCCGACAGCGTGCGCGGATAGTGGTGCAGGCGCGCGCCCAGCCCCACCCGTTCCAGCATGGCCTGCGCGGCCTCGCGCGCGGATTGGCCGGCCAGCTCCAGCGGCAGCATCACGTTTTCCAGCGCGGTCAGGTTGGGCAGCAACTGGAAGGACTGGAACACGAAGCCGACGTGATTGGCCCGCAGGCGCGCGCGGCCGTCTTCGTCCAGGGCGAACAGGTCCTGCCCGGCAAGGTGTACGCTGCCCACGCTGGGAACATCCAGACCGGCCAGCAGTCCCAGCAGAGTCGACTTGCCCGAGCCCGAGCTGCCCGTGATGGCCACGGCGCTGCCCGCCGCGACCGTAAAATCAATTCCTTCCAGGATAGAAAGCGATCCACCGGCATCGGCCACCCGCTTGCCCAGCCCTTTCACCACGATTGAGTTATTGCTATCCATGCGCCTATTTTCCCGTCTGCTTCTTGTGACTGCCTTCGCGACCGCCGCGGCGGCGCCCGCCCACGCTCAGACCGCCGCGGCGCCCCAGGGTTCCACGCCGCGCACCGTGCTGGTGGTGGGCGATAGCCTGTCCGCCGAATACGGCATCAAACGCGGCACGGGCTGGGTGCCCCTGCTGTCCGCGAGGATCTCAGAACAATACCCGAAGTTCCAGGTCGTCAATGCCAGCATCAGCGGCGACACGACCAGCGGCGGCGTTGCCCGCCTGCCCGCCCTGCTGCGCCAGCATGCGCCGGCGGTCGTCGTGCTGGAGCTGGGCGCCAACGACGCGTTGCGCGGCCTGCCCCTGAACATGACCGAGCAAAACCTGCGGACCATGACCCAGGCGGCGCGCAAGGCCGATGCCGAGGTGCTGATCGTCGGGATGCAGATTCCGCCCAATTACGGACGGGACTACGCCCAACGCTTTGCCGCGGTGTTTTCCAATGTGGCCAAAAACGAAAACGCCCAGCTCGTGCCCTTCCTGATGGAAGGTATCGCGACGAACCGGGCGATGTTTCAGGCTGACGGCATCCACCCTAACGAGGATGCCCAGCCTCAATTGCTGGACAACGTGTGGCCGGCGCTGCGGCCCATGTTGAACTGACTATCTGACAGGGCGATCAGCCCGCGGCCTGGGCCTGATCGCCGCGGATGACATCCGCGGCGGCGGGCGTGACGTTCACCTCGTACTGCTGGCGCAGCATGCGGATCAAAGCCTCGTTTTCGGCTTGGCCCCATGCACCCGACAGTTGCTGCGCCAGGCGCTCCATGTCGGCCGCATCGGACTTGCCGGCTTCCACCTTTTCCAGACGCACCAGCGTGTAGTCCACGCCGGACTGCACCCCCGTGAAGGCCGGCAGCGTGGCCGACGGCAGGCGCATCACGGCGTCCAGCACCGGGCGCGACAGATCCTGGGGATTCTGGCGCGTCACACTGATGGCCGGGCCGAAGCCTTCGGGCGTCGCGGCGGGATCAGCCTTGGCGGCCGCCAGGGCCGCTTCGCCGGCCTTCTTGGCGGCTTCGGCGGAGCGCTCGTCGAGCAGCTTGGCGCGAATGACTTCGCTGACCTTGTCCAGCGGCGGCACGTGGGCCGGTTCAACGGAGGCAACGCGCACGGCCAGCATCGTGTCGGGCGCGAGTTCGATCACACCGGAATTCTGCTTTTCGCGCAGCACGTCGGGCGAGAACAGCACTTGGCGCACGCGCGGGTTGTCCAGCAGCGCGGCGTCGGGGCTATCAGCGGCGGAGCCCGGACCGGCCTTGTCGGCGGGCAGCAGGCCTTCGCGGGTGACGCCCGAAGCGGTGCGCAGCTTCAGGCCGACGGCGTCGGCAGCCGGTTGCAGGCTGTCGCGCTGGTCGTAGACCTGCTTGTTCAGCTGGCTGGCCATCTCGGAAAAACGCTGCGCGGCGATCTGCTTGCGGACTTCCGCGGTGATCTGGTCCTTGACCTCGGCCAGCGGCTTGACGGCGCCCGGGCTGATTTCCGTGACCTTGACGATGTGCAGGCCAAACGGGCTTTCGACCACGCCGGACACCTGGTTCTGGGCCAGGCCGAAGATGGCCTTGTCCAACGGGCCGGGCTGCGCACCCGGGGCAATCCAGCCCAGGTCACCGCCCTTGGCGGCCGAGCCGGCGTCCTGCGAATTCTTGGCAGCCAGTTCGGCGAACTTGGCGGGATCGGCAGCGGCCTGCTTGGCGATGTCTTCGGCCTTGGCGCGCGCGGCCTTGCGGGCGTCTTCGCCCGACGGCAGCTCGATGAAGATGTGGCTGGCGCGGCGGCGCTCGGGCTGGCCAAAGCGGTTCTTGTTCTGTTCGTAATACGAAGCCAGGTCCTCGTCCTTGACCTGCACGCCTTGCGTGGCGGCGGCTTCGTCCAGCACCAGGTATTGCACCTGCACCTGTTCCGGCACCTGCAATTGCTGCTTGTTGGCGTCGTACCAGGCCTGGATGTCGGCCGGGTTCACGGTGACTTGCGAGCGGAAGTCCGCGGCGGAGAAGTTGCGCAGTTGCACGGTGCGGGCCTGGGTCAGCGCCGATTCCACGGCGGCGACCACTTCGGCCGGCGCGCGGGCCGATTCGCCGACGGGCTCGAGCACACGGGCGATGGCCAGGTCGCGGCGCAGGCCGGCTTCAAACGACGTCGGCGACATGCCCTGCGCGGCCAGCACCTGGCGATAGCGTTCGGGCGAGAAGCGGCCGTTATCCTGGACTTCGGGGATGGCGGCGATCGTGTTGCGCAGCGTCTCGTCGGACACCGAGAAACGGTTGTCGGCGGCCACGTTGGCGAGCAGGCGCTGGTTGATGAGCTGGTTCAGCAGGCCTTCACGCAGCGCGGGCGTATCGATCACGGCCGGATCGAACTGGGCGCCCAGGCGCTGGCGGAACTGGTCAAGCTGGTTGCGGTGCGCCTGATCAAACTCGGCGCGGGAAATCGGCTGGCCAGCCACCGTCGCCAGCTCGGGCTCCCGACTCATGAAGCTGTCATAGCCTTGAATCCCGACCAGGAAGAAGGAAGGCACGATCAAGATCAGCAGGATGAACTGCATCCAGCGCCGATGGCTGCGAATAAATTCGAACATGGAATCCCTGTTGCCGCGCTCCGGGGGTAGACGCCCGGGGCCGCACGAAAACGCATAAAAAAAGGCGAAGTCGATTCGCCTCTATTCCCATACCGGTTCAAACCGGGTTCAGCGGGCGGATTTTACCATTTCTCATTCATTGCGCGGCCATTGCCCAAGCCAACGGGCAATGCGCGGCGTCGTGGACCATCCGTCCCCACGGAGGGCGAGGTCCGTCAACCCGGGAATCCCCCATTACCGCCCCCGCGCCGCGCTCGTATCGTGGGCTGGGGTTAGCCCGCAGATCGAGGGCCGCCCTGCCAGGCCGGCGCCAGGCCGGCTCCCCTTCCCGCGCGCAAAAAGGTCACCCACGATGCCGTTCATGCCTTCCCGCCTCCCGTTGCTGAAGTCCTGTGTCGCCCTGATGTTTCTGAGCTGCGCCCACGCCGCGCAGGCCGCCCCGGTGGCCAATGTGCTGGACGCGGCAAAGGGCCAGCAGCAGGCAATGCTCGATACCATGCGGGATCTGGTGAATATCGAGTCGGGCAGCAAGGATGTCGAAGGCGTTGAACGCATCGCCGAACTGATCCGCGACCGGCTCAAGGAACTGGGCGGCGCCGTCGAGATCATTGCGCCTACCGACGTGTTCCGGCTGGACGACACCCCCGAGAAGGTCGGGCCGATGGTCCACGCGGAGTTCAAGGGCGGCGGCAGCAAGAAGATCATGCTGATCGCCCATATGGACACGGTGTACCGCAACGGCATGCTGAAGGACCAGCCGTTCAGGATCGACGGCGACAAGGCCTATGGCCTGGGAATTGCCGACGACAAGCACGGCGTGGCGGCCATCCTGCACACCATCGCGCTCCTGAAAACACTGAAGTTTGCCGACTACGGCACGCTGACGGTGCTGATCAACGGGGACGAAGAGATCAGCTCGCCCGGCGCGCGCAGCACCATCACCCGCCTGGGCGCCGATCAGGATGCGGTCTTTTCGTTCGAGGGCGGCGGCATGGAACCGCGCCTGACGCTGGCCACCAGCGGCATCGGGGCGGCGTACCTGACCGTGCAGGGCAAGACCTCGCACGCAGGCGCCCGGCCGGAGGGCGGCGTCAATGCGCTCTACGAGCTGTCGCACCAGCTCCTGCAGCTGGACGATCTTTCCAAGCCCGACGAGGGGCTGAAGCTGAACTGGACCGTCGCCCAGGCAGGCACCAACCGCAACGTCATTCCGGGACTGGCCACCGCCCAGGGCGACGCGCGGGCGCTGCGCGTGGCCGACTTCGACGCCCTGGCGCGCACGCTGGAGGAACGCATCCAGAAGAAACTGCTGCCCGAGTCCAAGGTCAGCGTGAAGTTCGAGGTCCGCCGCCCGCCGCTGGAGGCGACTGCGGCGTCGCGCGCCCTGGCCCAGCACGGCGTGAAGGTCTACCAGGAGCTCGACCTGCCGCTTAAGGTGGTGGACCGGGCCAGCGGTGGCGGCACGGACGCCGCCTTTGCGGCGCTGAAGGCCCGCGGACCCGTCATCGAGGGCATGGGACTGAGCGGATTCGGCGCGCATTCGAATGACGCCGAGTACGTCCTTGTGAGCAGCATCGTGCCGCGCCTGTATCTGGCCACGCGCATGATCATGGACGTGTCGCAGAACAAGGTATCCTTGCAACCTGTCCCAAAAGAACCCCAAAGCAGCACCAAATGACCGCAAACCTCCCCTCCTGGCCTTACTCCCGCCACATCGCGCATCGCGGCGGCGGCCGTCTGGCGCCGGAGAACACGCTGGCCGCCATGCGCGTCGGCGCCGAACACGGCTTCACCATGTTTGAGTACGACGTGAAGCTCAGCAGCGACAACGTGCTGGTGCTGATGCACGACGACGACGTCGACCGCACCTCGAACGGCAAAGGCCCTGCCGCCGCCAAGACCTACGCCGAACTGGCGCAGCTTGATTTCGGTAGTTGGCATTCGGCGGCCTACGCCGGCGAACCGCTCCCCACCTTTGCCGCCGTCGCCCGCTACACGCTGGCCAACGGCATCGCCAGCAACGTCGAGATCAAGCCCTGCCCCGGCCGCGAAGCCGAAACCGGCCGCGCCGTCGCCCTGGCGGCCCGCGAACTGTGGCAAGGCGCCGGCACCGCGCCGCTGTTGTCCTCGTTTGCCGAAGAAGCCTTGGAAGCCGCCCGCCAGGCCGCTCCCGAATTGCCGCGCGCCCTGCTCGTGGAAAAGGTGCCCGCCGACTGGCGCGAACGCCTTGCCAAATATGAATGCGTGGCGCTGAACATCAACCAGAAGGACGCCACCCGCGAACTGATCGACGCCGTGCACGCCGCCGGCTACCGCATCGCGGCCTGGACCGTCAACGACCCCGAGCGCGCGCGCCTGCTGCTCGACTGGGGCATCGACGGCATTTTCACCGACGAGCTGGCCGCCATCCGGCCCGCCGCCTGAGGCAGAAAGCCCCGTGTTCAGCTACCGCCACGCCTTTCACGCCGGCAACCATGCCGACGTGCTCAAGCACGCCATCCTGGTCCATACCCTGGACTACTTCAACAAGAAAGACGCCCCGTACTGGGTCATCGACACCCATGCAGGCGCCGGCCTCTACAGCCTGGACAGCGACTGGGCAGCCAAGACGTCCGAATTCGCGGACGGCATCGGCCGCCTGTGGGAAGCGCAGGACCTGCCGCCACTGCTGGCCGATTACGTTGCGCGCATCCGCGACTACAACACCAACGGCCGTCTGCGCCGTTATCCGGGCTCGCCGTGGCTGACGCTGGACGCGCTGCGCCCGTCCGACCGCCTGCGCCTGTTCGAGATGCATCCCACCGAAATCGACACGCTGGTCGGCAACCTGGAGCACCAGGGCCGCGCCGCGCAGCGCCAGACCACAATCTACGGCGACGACGGTTTCGAGGGCATCAAGGCGCTGCTGCCGCCGCCCACGCGACGCGGCATGGTGCTGATCGACCCGTCGTATGAGGACAAGCACGACTATCGGCGCACGCTCCTCACCGTGAAGGAGTGCATCAAGCGCTTTGCCACCGGCACGTATGCCATCTGGTATCCGCTGGTGCAACGCCGCGAGGCCAGCGAGATGGCGCGCCATTTCGAGAACCTGAAGGTCAAGAGCTGGCTGCACGCCACCCTGACCGTCAAGAAGGCGACCATCGATGGTTACGGCCTGCACGGCAGCGGGATGTTCCTCATCAACCCGCCCTGGACACTGCACGACGCGTTGAAACAGGCTATGCCGTATCTGGCGCGCGAACTGGCACAGGACGAACGCGCAGGCTTCACGCTGCAATACCGCGAGAACCCGTTCCCGGTGCCGAAGAAGCAATCGGACGACTGACGCCCTGCCCCGCACCGGGGCAATGCGGCCGCACCGACGACAAAGGGCCGCGCCTTCATGGCGCGGCCCTTTTTTTGCGATCGCGATCCTATGAGGTCCGCGACCCTTTCAGGTCAGCGACCCTTTTTGCGTCCGCGCCCCGCTTACATCAGCGGCGCTCAGACCGTTTCCACGTCGGCCTGGCGCATCGCTTCCTGCGCCAGCGCCAACTTCGACGCGGCATCGCGCAGCGCGGTGCGCAGGCCTTCCTCGATCACCGGGTGGTAGAACGGCATTTCCAGCATGCGCGCCACCGTGAGCTCCTGCTGCACGGCCCACGCCAGCAGATGGCCGATGTGCTCCGCGCTGGGTCCGATCATCTCGGCGCCCAGGAAGCGGCCTGTTTCAATATCGGCGTAAACATGCAGCATGCCGCGGTTCTTCAGCATGACGCGCGAACGGCCCTGGTCGCTGAAATCCACTGCACCGGTAACGAACGTGCCCGGCACCAGCTTGGCGTGTCCTGCGCCGACCAGCGCGATCTGCGGATCCGAAAAGACCACGCCCAGCGGCGCACGGCGCAATCCCTCGCGCACTTCCGGGAAGCGCGCCGCGTTCTCGCCCGCAATGCGCCCTTCGTCGGCGGCCTCGTGCAGGAGCGGCGCGTCGGCGTTGGCGTCGCCGGCAATGAAGATCGGCGAGCTGCCCGCCTGCATCGTCAGCCGGTCAAACTGCGGCACGCCTTGCGCGTTGAGCGCCAGCGACGTGTTTTCCAGACCAAGACCATCGACGTTGGGACGGCGGCCCGTGGCGACCAGCGCGTAGTCGAAGCGCTCGGTGCGCTCGCTGTTGTCCAGCGCCACGTAACGCACTTCCACCTCGTCGCCGACGCGGCTGGTTTCCAGGACGCGGGCATCGGTGTCCAGATAGAACTCGCGCTGAAAGATCTTGCGGGCGGTTTGCCGCACCTGCGGATCGCTGATGCCGCCCAGGCTGCCGCTCATGCCGAACACGCGCACTTCCACGCCCAGCCGGGCGAGCGCCTGGCCAAGCTCCAGCCCGATCACGCCAGGCCCGAAAACCGCCACGCGATTAGGCAGGTCGTCCCACGCAAACACGTCATCGTTCACAACGAGGCGATCGCCGAGCGCGCGGAAAGGCGGCGGCACGGACGGCCGCGAGCCGGTGGCGATCACGACACGCGAGGCCTGGATTTCGGTGTGGTCATCCACACGCAGCACGGTGTCGGACACGAATTTCGCGTAGCCGCGCACCTTGTCTTCGGCCGGAATGTTTTCCACGCCGTCGACAACGAAGCCCACAAAGCGGTCGCGCTCGCGCTTGACGCGGTCCATGACCTCGGCGCCGTCGACCGTGATCTCGCCGCCGACATGCACGCCGAACGCATCGGTGTGCGCCGCCGCGTGCGCCGCCTCGGCGGCCGCGATCAGCAGCTTGGACGGCATGCAGCCGACCCGGGCGCAGGTCGTGCCGTAAGGGCCGCCTTCGATAAGCAGCGCGCGCTTGCCCGCCGCCTTGGCGGCTCGGTAAGCAGCCAGGCCTGCGGTTCCGGCGCCGATGACAGCAATGTCGGTATGCAGCGTCTTCATGATTGGGAATCCCCCGTGGTCGCGTAATGATCAGAATGTGAAGGCAAATTCCGCCTTGTTGCGTGCCCTCGAGGCAAACGCCGTCCTGCGTCCTGATTTTGGACGCACGGCGCCCGCACAAGGGCGCAAAAGAAGGGAAACTTGCGGGAGTAGCGCGGCGGCTACGTTGCCGGCCATTGCGCCGGAGCGCGCGGCGGCCAGTGCGGAATCAACCGCCGCGCGCTCCGGGCGACCGGGCGGGGACCATGCCCCTGCCCGGCCGTCTCGCCGGTCAATCAGGCGAAGTGCGCCTTCAGGTCTTCCAGGCCGCCGATCAGGGCGCCGTTGATGAACACCTGCGGGGCCGTGCCCTTGCCGGACACTGCGCCGATCACGCGGCCGCGGACCTTGTTTTCCAGCGGGATCTCGATCGGGGCGTAGCCCTTGCTGTCCAGCAGCGCCTTGGCTTCGACGCAGAACGGGCAGCCGGGCTTGGAGAACACCACGACCTGGTCAGGCTTCTTGGCGGACGGCGCGAAGTGAGCCAGCATGGTGTCGGCGTCCGACACTTCAAACGGATCGCCTTCCTTTTCCGGCTCGATGAACATCTTTTCGACGACACCGTCCTTGACCAGCATGGAATAGCGCCAGCTGCGCTTGCCGAAGCCCAGGTCGCTCTTGTCGACGAGCATGCCCATGCCTTCGGTGAAGGCGCCGTTGCCGTCGGGCAGCAGCGTGATGTTGGCCGATTCCTGGTCCTTGGCCCATTCGTTCATGACGAAGGTGTCGTTGACCGACACGCAGACGATGCTATCGACGCCGGCGGCGAAGAACGCGGGAGCCAGTTCGTTGTAGCGCGGCAGGTGGGTGGACGAGCAGGTCGGCGTGAAAGCGCCGGGAAGCGAGAAGACCACGACCGTCTTGTTCTTGAACAGGTCGTCGGTCGTGACCTTCTTCCACGTGTTGTCCTCACGAACGGGGAACGTCACATTCGGAACACGTTGGCCTTCGCGGTTTTGCAGCATTCGATTCTCTCCTTGGTTTGATAACTTAAGTGGCGGGTTTCTGGCCCGCCATGAAAAGAATCATAAATCTCGACTATCAATTAATCCAATTTAATTACTTTAATTGATCGATAGCCTAATTCGATTGATGAATATTCAAAGAAAGATAGAAGCTATCACAAAGCCGCGTTCGCGTCCTCAGACGCGGGCCGGCTCGTAACCCGCGTCCCGGATGGCGGCTTCTACCTTGTCGGCCTGGTCGGTGCCGCTGATGGTGACGCGATGCGTGGGCAGATCCACGGCGACCACGGCGCCCGGGACAGCCTCGTTGACGGCGCCGGTGATGGTCTTGACGCAATGGCCGCAGGTCATGTCGGGCACTTGGAAAGCGATGCTCATGGTTTTCTCCAAAAGTTGACGGCGGCGCTTGAGCCACCATGTCGGGCAGGTTAAACGTTCCCATCATGTCAAGGTCAAGCGTAGAATGGCGCTTGACCTTCCCACGATGGGAAGGATGAAACTGGGCGCTCCCATCCAGATCGAGATAGTCATGCACGCAGCACGCTCGTCCTCATTTTCCGAATTGGAACTCGCCATCGAAGGCATGACCTGCGCATCATGCGTCAAGCGCGTGGAAAAAGCGCTGGCGAATGTTCCCGGCGTTGCGCAGGCGCAAGTGAACCTTGCAACCGAGCGCGCGCGGGTCTCCTTCGACCCCACGGCTGCCGAGCCGCAGGCGCTCGTCGCGGCCGTCGGCAAGATGGGCTATGAGGCGCGTCCGATCGCCGACCAGGATGACCATGCCGAGCGGCAGTCCGAAGCCCGCGACGCCGAGGCGCACCGCTTGCAACGTGCATTCATCGCCGCGTTGGTCCTGACGCTGCCGGTGTTTGCGCTGGAGATGGGATCGCACCTGATTCCCGCCATGTACCACTGGGTGATGGAAACGATTGGCCGGCAAAACAGCTGGCTGCTGCAGTTTGTACTGACCACCGCCGTGCTGGTCTGGCCGGGCCGGCAGTTCTTCACCAAGGGGCTTGTGGCGCTGTGGCGCCGCGCGCCCGAAATGAATTCGCTGGTGGCGCTGGGCGCGGGCGCGGCCTGGGGCTATTCGGTTGTCGCCACGTTTGCGCCGGGCTTGCTGCCGAACGCCGCGCGCAACGTCTATTTTGAAGCTGCCGCCGTCATCGTCACGCTGATCCTGCTGGGCCGCATGCTGGAAGCCCGGGCCAAGGGCAAGACGGGCGCGGCCATCAAGCGGCTGATCGGCCTGCAGCCGCGCACCGCGCGCGTGCTGCGCGACGGCCAGGCGCAGGACATCGAGATCGAACGCGTGCGCACGGGTGACATCGTGATGGTGCGGCCGGGCGAGAAGATTCCGCTGGACGGCGACATCATCGAAGGCAGCTCGTACGTCGACGAATCCATGCTGACGGGCGAGCCCGTGCCCGTGGAAAAGCAGCCGGGCATGCAGGCCACCGGCGGAACGCTGAACACGTCCGGCAGCTTCACGCTGCGCGTCACGCACACGGGCGCGGACACCATGCTGGCCCGGATCATCCGCATGGTCGAAGCGGCCCAGGGCGCGCGGCTGCCGATCCAGGCGATGGTGGACCAGGTCACCGCGTGGTTCGTGCCGGCGGTCATGGCGGCCGCCCTGCTCACCTTCCTGGCGTGGTTCTTCATGGGCCCCGAACCGGCGCTATCCCATGCGCTGGTCAACGCGGTGGCCGTGCTGATCATCGCCTGCCCGTGCGCGATGGGGCTGGCCACGCCCACGTCCATCATGGTGGGCACCGGGCGCGCCGCCGAAATGGGCGTGCTGTTCCGGCAGGGCGATGCGTTGCAGACGCTGCGCGACGTCAACGTCGTGGCCTTCGACAAGACGGGCACCCTGACGTTGGGCAAGCCCACACTCACCGAACTGGAGCCCTCACCGTGCCAGGATCCGCAGCAGGTCCTGCAGTGGGTGGCGTCAGTGCAGGCGCGCTCTGAGCATCCCATCGCGCTGGCCATCGTGGCCGCGGCTGCCGAACGCAAGATTGAACTGCTTCCCGCCGACAACTTTGCCGCCATTACCGGCGCCGGCGTCGAGGCCACGGTGGCGGGCCGCAAAGTGCTGGCGGGCGCAGCGCGTCTGATGGCCGAACGTGGCGTCGACGTCAGCGCATTCGGCGCACGCGCCGCCGACTGGGGCAACGAAGGCAAGACGCCGATCTACGTCGCCATCGACGGCCAGGCGGGCGCCATGATCGCCGTGACGGACCCGGTCAAGCCCTCGGCCGTCTCCGCCATCGCCGCGCTGCACGCGCAAGGCCTGAAGACCGCCATGATCACGGGCGACAACCGCCACACCGCGCAGGCGGTCGCGCGCCAGTTGGGCATCGATGAAGTGCGCGCCGAGGTGCTGCCGGACGGCAAGGTCGAGGCTATCGCGACGCTGCGCGAAGGCGGCCGCAAGGTGGCGTTCGTGGGCGACGGCATCAACGATGCGCCCGCATTGGCCGCAGCCGACACCGGCATCGCAATCGGCACCGGCACTGACGTGGCGATCGAGGCGGCGTCCGTCGTGCTGATGGCCGACGACCTGCACGGCGTGCCCAACGCCATCGCGCTCAGCCGCGCCACGCTGGCCAACATCCGCCAAAACCTGTTCTGGGCGTTCGCCTACAACGCTGCGCTGATACCCCTGGCCGCGGGCGCGCTGTATCCGGCCTTCGGTCTGTCGCTGTCGCCGATCTTCGCGGCGGGCGCGATGGCGCTGTCCAGCGTCTTCGTGCTGGGCAATGCGCTGCGCCTGAAGGCATTTCGCCCCCACGGGAGGCAAGCATGAACATCGGACAAGCCGCCAAGCAATCCGGCATCTCGGCCAAGATGATCCGCTATTACGAAAGCATCGGCCTGATCAGCCCCGCCGTGCGCACCGATTCCGGCTACCGCGTGTACAGCGATCATGACGTGCACACGCTGCGCTTCGTGCGCCGCGCGCGCGATCTGGGGTTTTCCGTGGAGCAGATGAACGAGCTGCTGGCGCTCTGGCAGGACCGCAGCCGAGCCAGCGCAGACGTCAAGCGCATTGCGCTTGAGCACGTTGAGGAGCTGGAGCGCAAGGCGGAGGCGCTGCGCGAGATGGCCGCCACGCTCAAGCATCTGGCGCAGCATTGCCATGGCGACGAGCGGCCCGACTGCCCTATTTTGGAGAACCTGGGTTGCTCGCACTGACGACACGCGGCGGAAGTTTTCCGGCCGCGGGATAACGCCCGGCGCGGGAGACGCCCGCCGCGGGGTACGCCCACCGTGGGGGTACGCGCGCCGCGGGTGCGCCCGCCGCTGCTTTTTACTGGTCCGCCTGCGCCTCGGCGGCGACACGGGCCTCGTAAGCTTCGGTGGCGGCCTGCTTGGCTGCCGCCTTTTCAGCCGCCGCGGCCAGCTTGGCTTCCTCGGCGGCCGCCGCATCGGCCGCTGCCTGGATCGCGCGCTGACGAGCGCGTTCCTTCGCCTCCCGCACACCCTCGGCATCCAGCGTTTCGAATACGGCGATGGATTCCACATGGCCCGTGTGCGGGAACATGTTGATCACGCCGGCGCTCTTGAGCACGTAGCCGCCCTCGTGGACCAGGATGGATGCGTCGCGCGCCAAGGTGCCGGGATTACAGGACACATAGACGATGCGGCGCGGCCGTTCTTCGAACGTGAGATCGGACAACGCCTGCGACACCGCGTGGGCGCCTTCGCGCGGCGGATCGATCAGCATGCGGTCGAAGTAGCCCAGGCTGCGCAGCCAGGTCGCGTCGACTTCGAAGAGGTTCAGCGTGGCAAAGCTGGTGCGCTCGCCCAGGCCGTGGCGCGACGCTGCATCGAAGGCGCGGTCGGTCAGCGCCTTGCTGCCTTCCACGCCCACGGCCTCGCGGCCTTGCGTGGCCAGCGGCAGCGTGAAGTTGCCCAAGCCACAGAACAGATCGGCCACGCGGTCGGTGGGCTGCACGTCCAGCAGTTTGAGCGCGCGGGACACCATTGCGCGGTTGATGGCGTGGTTGACCTGCGTGAAGTCGGTGGGCCGGTACGGCATGCGCAGGCCGAACTCCGGCATGGTGTAGGACAGCGCATCGTTGTGCTCGCGCTCCAGCGCGTGCACCGTTTCCGGACCCTTGGACTGCAGCCACCATTGCACGTTGTGCTTGGCCGCGAAGGCGCGCAGGATGGCGATGTCGCCGTCGGTCAGCGGCAGCAGATGGCGCAGCACCAGCGCCGTCACGCCTTCGCCGAGCGCCACCTCGATCTGGGGCATGCGGTCAGGGGCGGACATGGACGCGATCATTTCGCGCAGCGGGATCAACAGATCGCTGACGTGGCGCGGCAACACATGGCATTCGCGCATGTCTGCCACAAAGCTGCTCTTGCGTTCGTGAAAGCCCACAAGCACCCCGCCCTTCTTGGGCACCACGCGCACCGACAGGCGCGCGCGATAACGGTAGCCCCAGGTCGGCCCCTGCAGCGGCGGCAGGATCAGCGCCGGGCGCAGCTTGCCGACATGCCAGAACGTGTCTTCGAGCGCGCGTTGCTTGATCGCCACCTGCGTGGTGGGCTCCAGATGCTGCATGGCACAGCCGCCACAGACGCCGAAATGCGGGCAGCGGGGTTCCACGCGTTGCGATGAGGGACGCAGCACCTCGTCGACACGGGCGGTTTCATAGGAAGGCTTGCGGCGCAACGTGACCGCGGTGACCCGTTCGCCCGGCAAGGCGCCTTCCACGAAAATGACTTTCCCGTCGCGGCGGGCGATCCCCCTGGCTTCCAGGTCCAGGGATTCGATACTCAAAACGTCAGACATCTCACGCAGTCCAGAATTGCACGCAACCCGTGATTGTAGAAGGACTTCGCGATTTACCGGAAATCGGGTTTGATGGGGCCGGAGCGGCCCGCACCGCGCCGCGTGGTGCTGCGCCCCGCGCGGGTAAAAAAGGGGCTGTTTCGGCCCGCCGCCGGGCAAGGCGGCGTGCCGGAACAGCCCCAAAGGCCGGCGCCATTCAGGCGCCGCCACGGATATCAGAACGAGCGCGCGACCGAGAAGACAGCGCCGATTCGGCCCGACGGGTGACCGTACTTGGTGGGCAGCCAGTTGTCCTTGGTGGCGCCGACGGCCGCCAGACCGAGGATCCAGCCCTTCAGGTCCTTGGTCACGCCCACCTTGTAGTCGACGTAATGGCCGATCGAGTCGCCGTCCATGTTGGTCTGGTTCTTGAGCTTCTGGTAGCCCAGATGGCCCAGCAGTCCCCAGCCGTCGCCCAGGTCGAACGTGGCCGTTCCGTCCAGGTACCAGGTGCCCTTGCTGTCCGGCGTGCTGAAAAAGTCGCTGGGCGTGTACGAATACTTGAGGCTGTAGTTGCCGTAGGACGCGCCCAGGTAGAGGTCCGTGTTGTTGTAGTTCCCGCCCTTGGGGGAACTGGAGCCGGGATAGTAGTAATGCAGCACGCC
This sequence comes from Achromobacter sp. UBA2119, assembly GCF_002331005.1. Classification (NCBI taxonomy): domain Bacteria; kingdom Pseudomonadati; phylum Pseudomonadota; class Betaproteobacteria; order Burkholderiales; family Alcaligenaceae; genus Achromobacter; species Achromobacter sp. UBA2119. The sequence goes on from NZ_DCYD01000017.1 coordinate 50,129, forward strand.
CGCATCCAGCGTGAAGCCGCCGCCCACGTCACCCTTCCAGCCGCCGTAGAAATCCATTTCCAGGTTGCCGTCGGTGAACACGAAGCTGGAGACGTTGGAGTTCCAGTTGCCCAGGTAGAAGCCCGAACTGTGGTTCAGGTCAAAGCCCAACTGAACGGCGGGACGGAAGTCGGTCTGCGAATAGCCGCGGAAGCGGTAATCGCTGACTATGGTGGCGTTACCGCTGAGCGAAAAGCCGCCACCCAGGTCGGTGGGTTCGGCTTGCGCCACACCTGCAAAACAAGCGGCAAGCGCGAGGGGCAAGGCTAGCAACGTCTTATTCATGGTGCGAAGGTCCTGATCGGATAGTCGAAAGAGCGGACGGCGCGCGGCGCATCCGGCTGCCCGGCTTGTGCAGGTCAAGCCGGCTCAAATCCCTTCAAGCAATGTCCGTGCCAGGTTTCAGCGCCAGCGTGCAGCCTGCCGCAGTGTCCTTCGGGCTTCGGCATTGCACCATGCTGGTGCCCTCTTATGGGGCGCGGCCAAGGCCCATGCGTCAAAACTGGGAAATCCGGCCTGGCCCCGCCTGGAAAAAACAAACACCCCGGCACGCGGGAAGCGTGTCGGGGTGCTGTTCAAGCGGAGCGTTGCTCCGCTTTGCGGCCAGTGTGATGGCCCAGGACTTGCCGGCTCAGTTGGCGTGGGGCGCGGCAGGCGGCGGGGGCGGCGGGACGTCGCCGGCAGCCGGCGGAGGCGGCGGCATGCCGGGACGACCGTCGGCGCCGCGCATGCCGGGGCGACCCTTGCCGTCCGCGCGGGCTTCCATCTTGGCGTGGCGCTCGGCCATGCGGGCTTCGCGCTCCTTGACGATCTTGGTCACCTGGCCGCGCTGCGTGTCGTTCAGGCTATCCCAGACGGCCAGCCATTGGTCGCGCACCTGCTTGGCTTGCGGGCCGAACGCGTCACGGCGCTTTTCCGACTGCTCGATGAGCGCGCGGGGATCCAGCTTGCCGCTGTCCAGCTGCGACTTGAGCAGGTCATGGCGCGTACCGCGGTCGGCGCGCATCGCTTCGTGCAGGCTGCGCTGCCCTTCCTGGGCGGTCTTGAACAGGGCCTCCTGCTTGGCGTCGAGCTTCAGCTCGGCGACCTGGGCCTTGGAGACGGGGCCCAGACCGGGGATCAGCAGGCCGTCGCGCATGCCCTTGTGGAAACCACCGCCGCGATGGCCTTCGTGCATGGCGGCCGGACCGCCCTCGGCGGGAGGAGGCGGCGCAGCCATTGCGGAGCCAGCCGCGAAACCGCTCGACGCGGCGACGATAGCAAGGACGGCCAGATTGGAGCGGATAGCGAATCGGGACATGGATGTCTCCTGAAAGTGAAGAAAGCGAGGCCATTGTGCGATCCGCCTGGTTTCATCCAGGTTTCGTTTACGGCCGTCTTGTTTCAGTCGATTGCTTGCCCGCCAGACGCGAGAACGGGGCCACACAGGCCCCGTCGGTGTCCCCTGACCCGTGCGCATTGGCAAGGAATCAGGCTGGCTGGCCGCCCGCGCGGATCAGCCCGCGTCCCAGGCCGCCATGTATTCCTTCCAGTGCGGCGCATCGCTGGCCGAGAGCGTGTCGCGCACCAGCGCGATTTCGGTCTCGTAGGCGGTGCGGTCGAGTTCACCGCGCAGGAAGCGGAAGCGGCAATACACCAGCCACGTATTGACCACGTCGGTTTCACAGTACGCCCGCACTTCGTCGGCGCGGCCCGTGCTCCAGGCCTCCCAGACCTTGCTGCCATCCATGCCGAGCTTGCCGGGAAAGCCGCACAGCTTGGCCAGTTCGTCGAGCGGCGCGTTGGCGCGGCCGTTGTACTTGGCCAGCACGTCCATCAGATCGATGTGACGGTTGTGATAGCGCGAAATGTAGTTGTTGAACTTGAAATCGCGGTCTTCTTCGCCCATGTCCCAGTAGCGCGGCGCGGGCACACCCTGGATCAGGCTGCGGTAATGCAGGACGGGCAGGTCAAAGCCCGAGCCGTTCCAGCTGACGAGCTTGGGCGTGTAGCGTTCGATGGTCTTGAAGAAGCCCGCAAGCAAGGCCGCTTCGGGATCGTCCGGCTGGCCCAGCGTCTTGACGCGAAAGCCCTGGTCGTCACGGAACACGCACCCTACCACCGCGACCTTGTGCAGATGCAGCGGCAGGAAGTCGTGGCCCACGGCCTCACGCCGCGCGGTCAGCGCGCGCTCGACCACTTCGTGGTCGGGCACGTCGGCGCCCCAGCCGTTGAGCTTGCGCAGCCCGTCGGCGTCAGGGATGGTCTCGAGGTCGAATACCAGGGTGGGCGTCATTTGGGCGGCAGGTATTGCATCGGATCCACCGGCGTACCCTGGCGGCGGATTTCAAAGTGCAGACGCGGCGACGTCGTGTCGCTCTGGCCGAGTTCAGCGATCTTGGCCCCGCGCTTGACCGTCTGGCCGGTCTTCACGAGCAGCGCACGGTTGTGCGCGTAGGCCGTGATGAAGCCGTTCTGGTGCTCGACGATGATGAGGTTGCCCAGGCCGCGCACGCCATTGCCGCTGTACTTGACCAGGCCATCCGCCGCGGCGGTGATCGGGTCGCCCAGCGCGCCGGCGATGTCGATGCCCTTGCTGCTGGCATTGAACGCCTGCACGATCTGGCCGTTGGCCGGCCAGGCCCAGTTGATGACGCCCGCATCGGCCGCACGCGTGGCCGGCTTGGTGTCGACCGGCGCCGGCGCCGGCGTGGGCGTGGCATCAGGTGCGGGCGTGGTGGCCGCGGGAGTTTCGGGTTGGTCAAGCGGACGCGGTTGCGGCCGGTTGCTGGCAATCGGCGCGGTCTGCGCGCCGCCGCCGGTGGCGCCGCCAGACATGCGCAGCACCTGCCCCACCGAGATCTGGTTGGGGTCGCTGATGTTGTTCCAGCGCTTGATGTTTTCGATGTCGACGTTGTTGGCGCGCGCGATCTTGTAGAGCGTGTCGCCCGGCTTGACCACATAGCTGCCGGACGTGGCCGTCGGCGCGGGTTGTCCGCCGGTCATGTCGACCACCGGGGCACGAGTACCTTTGGATGCGCAGCCGGCCAGGATGGCGAGGCTGAGAACCCCCACTGCGAAGAGCGGGCGGCGAAGACGCGTCATGGACGCGCCCAAATTCATATCGGTCAGTTGCAACTGCCCGTTGAGCATACGTTTCTCCTGTCGCTCAAGATTGTATTCCGGACCGTAGCGGCACAAAGCGCACGGCCTCTAGTTCGGTTCTTTTCCAGCTTGCCGCGCCCGTGCGTTCGATCAGAACCAGGCGCTGGTTCGAGCCCCCTTCGGGAGCGATGAGACGGCCGCCCGGAGCAAGCTGCGTCAGCAGCGCTTGCGGGATGGCCAGACCTGCGGCAGCCACAACGATAGCATCGAACGGCGCCACGCCGGGCAGCCCCAAAGTGCCGTCTCCATAGATGAGCCGGATCCTTGTAGTGAGCCGCAAGGCGCGTAGATGCTCGCGCGCCAGCTCGTACAGCCCGCGTATGCGTTCGATGGTGTGGACGTCGCGCACGAACTGCGCGAGCACCGCGGCCTGGTATCCGCAACCGGCGCCGACCTCGAGCACACGGGTAGGCGCGCGATCTTCGCAAGCAGCCGCGATCATACGCGCCACAACCCACGGCTGGGAAATGGTTTGCGAGTGACCGATGGGCAACGCGGCGTCTTCGTACGCGCGGCTGGCAAGGGCCTCGTCTACAAACAGATGGCGCGGTACTGCGGCCATGGCGTTCAGCACGCGTTCGTCGGTGATGCCCTGAGAGCGCAGACGCTGCACCATGGCCTGGCGCAAGCGTTCGGAGTTCAGGCCAAGGTTGCTGCCCGCTTGCGGCACGGGCGTCTGCGCCTGCCGCTGCAAGGTGGCGGCCGAGATGCGCGTGTTGCTGTTGGCCGGCGTGTAACCCGGGCCGAGTCGGCCGGCGTCGTGGCGGGCCGGGCTGCCGCGGCCGGCGCCGGGGGTGATGTCCGGCTGGCTTATGCGTTTGCGCATAGCGGCTCTGCCCAGGTGCGGATCTCGTCAAGCTGGCTGTGCTGGGTCAGGTCCAGACGCAACGGGGTGACGGACACGATGCCCTGCTCGACGGCGTGAAAGTCCGTGCCGGGCGTGGCGTCGGCGGCCAGTCCGACCGGTCCGATCCAGTAGACCGTGTCGCCATAGGGCGTGGTGGTGCGCACGACCGGTTGCGACGGATGCCGCTTGCCCAGCCGCGTGACCGCAAACCCGTGCATGTCTTCAAAACGGCGGCTCGGGATATTGACGTTGAGCAGCACCGGCGCGGCGAGCGGCTGGGCCAGATGGCGCTCGACGACCAGGCGGGCGGCGCGTGCGGCCGAGTCGATGTGCTCCCAGCCCTTTTCCGCCAGCGAGAACGCGATGGCGGGGATGCCGAACAGATAGCCTTCGCTGGCGGCGGCGACGGTGCCCGAATAGAGGGTGTCATCGCCCATGTTGGCGCCGTTGTTGATGCCAGACACGACCAGGTCGGGGCGCGTATCCATCAGGCCGGTCAGCGCGACGTGCACGCAATCGGACGGCGTGCCGTTGACCGCGATGAAGCCGTTTGAAGCGGTGCGCACCGACAGCGGCCGGTTCAGCGTGAGCGAGTTGGAGGCGCCGCTGTGGTTGGTCTCGGGCGCGACGACGATCAGATCGCCCAGCCCTTCCAGCGCGGCGACCAGCGCTTCCAGGCCAGGGGCCGAATAGCCATCATCGTTCGAAACCAGAATTCGCATTGTGCATCCGAAAGAAAATAAAACGCGGGTGACGTGGCGGATTGTACCCGCGGTAGAATCCGCAGCCACTACTACAACAACGGACTCCCCTTCCATGGCGATAACCGAACCCTCCCTGGCATTTACCGTCGCGCTCGTCGTGCTGGCCTACCTGATCGGCTCCGTGCCCTTCGCCGTGGTGGTCAGCAAGCTGATGGGTCTGCAAGACCCCCGCAGCTATGGGTCCAAGAACCCCGGAGCAACCAACGTGCTGCGCACCGGCAACAAGACCGCCGCCGCGCTGACGCTATTGGGGGACGCCGCCAAGGGATGGTTTGCAATTTGGCTGGCCGAGAAGCTGGCGCCCGGCATCGGCCCCGTCGCCCTGGCCTGCGTGGCGCTGGCCGCCTTCATTGGCCACCTCTACCCCGTGTTCCTGGGTTTCAAGGGCGGCAAGGGCGTGGCGACCGCGCTGGGCGTGCTGGTGGCCATCCAGCCCTGGCTGGCCGTCGCCACCGCGGCAACCTGGCTGATCATCGCCATTTTCTTCCGCTATTCGTCGCTGGCTTCGCTGGTGGCCGCGTTCTTCGCCCCGGTGTACTACGTATTTGGATCCGGGTTGGCCTGGCAGGCGCAGCCGGCGCTGGGCGTGGCGCTGGCGATCATCGGCATCCTGCTGTTCTACCGTCACCGCGCCAATATCGCCCGGCTGATCCAGGGCACCGAAAGCCGGATCGGCAGCAGGAAGAAGTAATCTTCCCGCGATGGGCGGATCAGATGGGTGAAACAAGCGGGCGGCCTGGCCGCCCGTTCTTCATTTCAGGCGATATCGGCCAGATCCCAGCGCGGCTTGACCGTGAAGCTATGGGCGCTGGCGTCCAGCGTGGCCAATCCGGCCTTCACCCGTTCGGCGGCCGCGAACGCGATCATGGCGCCGTTGTCGGTGCACAGTTCCAGCGGCGGGAAGTATGCGCGGGCCTTGAGCGGCTTGAGCGCGGCATCGAGCTTGGCGCGCAGAAGCTGGTTGGCCCCCACGCCACCGGCCACGACCAGGCGGCGCAGCCCGGTCTGTTTCAGCGCGCGGATGGACTTGGCCGCCAGCACCTCGACGATGGCCGCCTGCGTGGCGGCGGCAAGGTCCGCGCGGGTCTGTTCGTCCAGGCCGCCATTCTGTTCGGCCGCCTTGACTCGGGTCAGCACGGCGGTTTTCAAGCCGCTGAAACTGAAGTCCAGGTCACCGCTGTGCAACATGGGGCGCGGCAGGTCGAAGCGCGAGGCGTCGCCGCTGCCGGCCAGCCGGGACAGCGCGGGTCCACCCGGGTAGCCCAGGCCCATGAGCTTGGCGGATTTGTCGAAGGCCTCGCCCGCGGCGTCGTCCAGGGTTTCGCCCAGCAGCTCGTAGCGGCCCACGCCGTCCACGCGCATGAGCTGGGTATGGCCGCCTGAGACCAGCAAGGCAATGAAGGGAAACTCGGGCCGGGGATCGGCCAGCATCGGCGACAGCAGATGGCCTTCGAGGTGATGGATGCCGATGGCAGGCAGGCCGCGCGACCAGGCGAACGACTGCGCGACGCTGGCGCCGACCAGCAAGGCGCCGGCAAGACCGGGCCCGGCCGTATAGGCCACGGCGCCGATGTCGGACATCTGCAGGCCAGCGTCCTGCAGCACCTGGCGAGTCAGCGGCACCACGCGGCGGATGTGGTCGCGCGAGGCAAGTTCCGGCACCACGCCCCCGTATTCCTGGTGCATGGCGATCTGGGTATGCAGCGCGTGCGCAAGCAGGCCGCGTTCCGTACAGACGGCTGCGACGCCGGTTTCGTCGCAGGAGCTTTCAAAGCCGAGAATGATCATGGCGGCAGAGTTTACAACTGATGCGAAAATACTCGGGTTCTTGACTGGGACGGGGCTTTCCGCCCCGCCCGCGACAACCTGAAAATCCTGCACAAACCCTGGGGACTCGAATGCTGGAGAAGCTATTCAAGCTGCGTGAGCACGGCACGACCGCAAGAACGGAAGTCGTGGCCGGCCTGACGACATTCCTGACGATGTCGTACATCATCTTCGTCAATCCTGACATCCTGTCCTCGACGGGCATGGACCGCGACGCGGTCTTTGTCGCCACCTGCCTGGCCGCCGCGCTGGGCTCGCTGGTGATGGCGTTCATCGCCAACTGGCCGATCGGCATGGCGCCCGGCATGGGGCTGAACGCCTTCTTTGCCTTCACCGTGGTCAAGACCATGGGTTACTCCTGGGAGCAGGCGCTGGGTGCGGTGTTCATCTCGGGCATCATCTTCCTGTTCCTGACGATATCCGGCATCCGGGTCTGGCTGGTCAAAGGCATCCCGCATTCACTGCGCAGTGCCATCGCAGCCGGCATCGGGCTGTTTCTGGCCATTATCGCGCTATCCAGCGCGGGCATCGTGGTCGCCCATCCGGCCACCAAGGTCACGCTGGGCAACCTCACCACGCACGGCCCACTCTTTGCCATCCTGGGCTTTTTCGTGATCGCGTCGCTGGATGCGCTGCGCGTGCGTGGCGCCATCCTGATCGGCATCATCGTCGTCACGGTGCTGTCGATGGTGATGGGCTACAACGAGTTCAAAGGCATCTTTTCGGCGCCGCCCAGCCTGTCGCCTACCCTCTTCAAGCTGGACATCATGGGCGCGCTGCATTCCGGCTTCGTGCACGTGATTCTGGTGTTCGTGCTGGTCGAAGTGTTTGACGCCACCGGCACGCTGGTGGGCGTGGCCAAGCGCGCGGGCCTGGTGCCTGAAGACCGGCCCAATCGCCTGGGCCGCGCGCTGTTCGCGGACAGCACCGCCATCGTGGCCGGTTCGATGCTGGGCACCAGCAGCACCACCGCCTATGTCGAAAGCGCCTCCGGCGTGCAGGCTGGCGGACGCACCGGCATGACCGCACTGATCGTGGGCCTGCTGTTCCTGGCCGCGCTGTTCATCTCGCCGCTGGCGGGCGCCGTGCCGGCCTACGCCACCGCACCCGCCCTGCTCTACGTCGCCGGCCTGATGATGCGCGAGCTTATCGACATCGACTGGAACGACGTCTGCGAAGCCACGCCGGCCGCGCTGACCGCGCTGGTCATGCCGTTCACGTACTCGATCGCCAACGGCATTGCGTTCGGCTTCATCAGCTACGTGGTGCTCAAGACCGCCACGGGCAAAATGCGCGACGTGCACCCGGCCACATGGCTTGTGGCCGTGCTGTTCGTGATCCGCTACGCGTTCTTCCCTGAATAGTCAGGCTGACACGCTGTTCGCGTAAAACCGCCGCAGGCCATGCCTTGCGGCGGTTTTTTTCATTTGGCGGCCGTCCACACCGGCAGTTCGTAGCCGTCGAGGTCCGTGAAATGGAAGCGGCTGCCGCCCGGAAACGTGAACTCGTCGCGGCTGATGCGACCGCCCGCGGCCGTGATGCGTTGCCGGGTTGCGGCCAGGTCGTCGCCGTACAGGATCACAAGCGGACCGCCCGGCCGCACCGCTTCACCCGTCGTGAAGCCGCCCGTCAGCCGGCCATCGGTGAATTCCGAATACGTGGGGCCGTAATCCGTGAACGTCCATCCGAAGACGTCGCCATAGAAGCGCTTGCTGCGCGCGATGTCCGCGACGTTGAATTCGATGTTGTCGATGCGATTGTTCTGGCCGCTGGCGCCCATGCGCGTCTCCTTTGGTTGAATGGCAAATGTTGAATGGCCAATGCGCGGCCATTCCAGGCCGCGTTCGTGCTTGCTATTGTAGGGATCGAGAAAATCAATCAACCCGGCCAAGGGCATGGTTGCTGGCGGGCGCGGTTGAATTCGCCGATACACTCCCCATGTAGATCAGCATATGGAGTACATTTTGCGCCCTTCCCCTTTCATTACCGCGCTGCCGGCCTGTCATGACGCAGCGGAGGCGCACGCATGAGCGCCCTGGCGAATATCCCCTTTTCCGTGCTGGACCTGGCCCCCATTGTGCAGGGCCGCGATGCCGCAGACGCGTTCCGCAATACGGTCGCGCTGGCGCAGCATGTCGAGCAACTGGGCTACAACCGCTTCTGGTTGGCCGAGCACCACAACATCAACGGCATCGCCAGCAGCGCCACGGCTGTGCTGATCGGCCATGTGGCCGGCCACACGCGCACGCTGCGCGTCGGCTCGGGCGGCGTCATGCTGCCCAACCACGCGCCGCTGATCATCGCAGAACAGTTCGGCACGCTCGAGACCTTGTACCCCGGCCGCATCGACCTGGGCCTGGGCCGCGCGCCCGGCAGCGACGGCGCCACGCAACAGGCGCTGCGCCGCAGCCCGCGCAGCGGTCTTGAGTTCCCGGCCCTGGTCGAGGAGTTGCGCGGCTTTCTGGCCCCCTCGCGCCCCGGCCAGCCCGTGCGCGCCATCCCCGGCGAAGGCCTGGATGTGCCGATCTGGCTGCTGGGTTCCAGCGACTTCAGCGCGCGCATGGCGGCTGAACTAGGCCTGCCCTTCTCGTTTGCCGGGCATTTCTCGCCGGAAGGCATGGCCGCGATGCGCTTGTACCGTCACTTGTTCAAGCCTTCCGAGACGCTGGCGCGCCCCTATTCGATGATCGGCGTGCCCGTCATTGCCGCCGAAACCGACGAGGCCGCGCGGTTCCAGTCGACCACGCAGCAACTGAAGTTCCTGTCGCTCGTGCGCGGCCATCGCCTGCAATTGCAGCCGCCGGTCGAAAGCATGGACGGCGTGTGGAACGAATGGGAGCGCGAGGCGGTCAATCAGAGATTGGGCGCTTCGATCGTGGGCGGACCGGACACCGTCAAGCGGGAACTCGAAGCCCTGGTCGCGGAAACGCAGGCCGACGAGGTCATGATCGTGTCCGACTTCTACGACATCGCAGACCGCCTGCGTTCTTTCGAGATCGTCGCCTCGCTGAAAAACGGCGCGGGCGTCTCCACGAAATCGGCGGCCTGAGGGCCGTATTCTGCGCCATTGACGGCGCCAACCATTGCGACGCGGCCTGGACCGGCTCTACTATGGGCTTTCAACGCCTGGCAATACGCGTCGCCGCATCAGCGCCGGGGCAGGCCCCCGGTGTCTCCGCCACCGCTTTTCGCCGCCCACGCGGCAAGGATTTCTTATGAGTATTGTTGAACTCACCAAAGACAGCTTCCAGGAAGCCATCACGCCCGACGGCACCCTCATCGTCGACTTCTGGGCGCCCTGGTGCGGCCCGTGCCGTGGTTTCGCGCCGGTATTTGAACAGGCCGCCACCGAGCATCCGGACGTCACGTTCGCCAAGGTGAATACCGACGTCGAGCAGGAACTGGCCGGCGCGCTCGGCATCCGCTCGATTCCGACGCTGATGGTCTTCCGCGAAAAGGTCCTGCTGTTCTCGCAACCCGGCGCCTTGTCCGGCGGTCAGTTGAATGAACTGCTCGCCAAGATCAAGGAAGTGGACATGGAAAAGGTCCACCAGGAAATCGCCGCGGCGCAAGACAGCCAGGACGCGTAAAACCGCAAGGGGCCCGGATCGGGCCCCTTCCTTTTGCACCGGGACATTTGCTTCCCGGACGCCGCTGCGCGGCAGGCCGGTGCGGACGCTGGCTGGCTACGAAACGACTTCCCACGCGGACCGGCCGCGCGTGATGTTCGCCGCAGTGACTTCCAATTCAGTCAGCACCACACGCGGCACCGTGAACGTGAGCGTGACGCCGTCCGCGTTGTAGTCTTCCTGCAAGATGGCCGCGCCTGCCTGGGCCAACCGCGATTTCAACAGCGCCATCTCGCCGAAGCCGCAGGCGCAGCGCACCGTTGCCAGATCGACGATTTCCGTGCGCTCGCCCAACCGCAGGCAATTGGCTGCGCATCCGCCGTAAGCGCGCACCAGTCCGCCCGCGCCGAGCTTGATTCCCCCGTACCAGCGCACGACCAATACCGCCACGCGGTCCATGTCCTGGCCTTCGATGGCCTGCAGAATCGGCCTGCCCGCGGTGCCGCCGGGTTCGCCATCATCATTGAAGCGGTATTCCTGTCCGATGCGGTAGGCCCAGCAGTTGTGCGTGGCCTCGGGGTCGCTGTGCTCGGCAAAGAAGCGCATGGCGTCGTCGATCGTGGCGACCGGCGCGGCATACGCGGCAAAGCGGCTTTTCTTGATGTCTTCCTGGTAAGTGCAGGGAGCGGTCAGCGTGTGCGTCATGCCCGGCATTGTAAGTGCGCGGATCGGCAGGCGATGCGGCCTGCGCGGCCCGGCCTGCTCGGATGCGGCCTGCGCGGCCCGGCCTGCGCGGCGCCGACCGGACGCGCATCAGCCGTGGCAGTCCGGGACTTCCTGATCCAGATAGACGTCGAAGGCGACGTCGCGAGCCCATTTCGTGGTCATGGCCTTCCAGGCGCCGGCGCGGTCCCAGGCCCGCATCTCTTGCCCGAGCCACGCGCGCGAGGCCTCGTCCTGCGCGGGCAGCAGCCACACGCGCTCCTGGCGTGCGCCATCCGGCGTCAGCGTCGAGGAGAACTTCTTCCATTCCGGAAAGCGCATCAGCGGCTCCCAGACGGCATCGTCGACCAGACCGATGTCGCACGCTCCTTCGCGCACGGCGACGAGCGCGTCCGACGGCACGCGATACGTCTTGACGGTTGCGCCCCAGCTTTGCGCCAGGGCTTGCGCCTGCGTGGCGGCTTCGGCCATGCACACGCTGCGGCCCTGCACGTCGGCGGGCTTGCGCATCCGCGTGTCGGTGCGGATCACGGCCTTGGGCCGTGCCGCGTAGCCGGTGGCTTGCACCGCGACGGTCTGCGGCTGTCCGTCGCCGCGGTCCGCAAGCACCAGATCCACTTCGCCCGCCTTGAGCGCCCGGGCGGCGTCAGCGGCCGGCAACTGGACCAGCCGCACGGGCAGCTTCAGGCTGGCGCCCAGCTTGTCGGTGATGGCGGCGTCCAGGCCTTCGGGCGTGCGGATCTTCGCCCCCGCGACCGGCGGCGGCGCCAGATACGGCACGCCCACGACCAGCTCACCGCGCGCCCGCGCCGCCGGAAAGGTCTCCGGCTGCGCCTGCGCGAAGCCCGCGAGCAGCAGGCCCGCGGCAAGGACGAATGGACGCATGCGGGACATCATGATGACAACGTCAGACGTATTGGTAACGCAGCAAACGATGCTTGAGGTTTTCAAGCACGAACTGGTCGATCAACGCAGCCAGCACGGCGATCACGAGGATGTTGGTCATGACGCCGGTCATGTCCGCGATTTCGCCCGAGTACGCCAGCGACCGGCCCAGCCCCTTGCCGAACCCGATCAGCATTTCGGCCGAGATCAGCGCCCGCCAGGCGTTGCCGAACGCCAACTGCGCGCCGGTGATGAGCTCGGGCATGACCGCCGGCAGGTACACCCGCTTGATCAGCCCCCAGCGCGTCGCGCCCATGACGCGCGCCGCCGACACGTGCACGCGCTGCACGGATTCGGTGGCGTTCATCACGCTGAGCGCGGCCGGGAAGAATGCCGACAGCGCCACGACCACGATGATGGGCGTATTGCCAAAGCCCATCACGATGAGAAACAGCGGCACCCACGCGATGGACGGAATGGATTGCAGGATGACGATGGCGCTGCGCAGGACTTCGCGAAAGAAGAACAGCACGGCCGCCACGAGGCCGAAGCCCACGCCGGCGGCCAGCGCCAGCCCGTAGCCCGCGCCCAACCGTCCCAGCGTGCCCATGAGGCTCTGATGGAACGACTGCTTGCCCAGGTCTTCGAACAGCCGCTCGACGACGGCGGGCACGCCCGGCATCAGGAAGTCGGGCAGCGCGAACGCGGCCAGTTGCCACAGCGCAAGGATGAACAGGACGCCCAAAACGCCCGCAAGATGCTTGCGGGCGCCGGTCACACGGGTAGATGCGCTCAAAGCTTGCGAGCCTCTTGCCAGGACAGATCGACGATGCTGGAGACGTCGTACGGCTTGCCGTCGCGCGTCTTGAGCGAACCCTGGGCCTGCAGGATGTCAGCAATTTCCTGCATGCGCGCCGTGTCCTTTTCCGTCAGCTTGGGCGTGAACACCTGCGTGCTGATGGCCTCGGAAATGACGGTCTCGCGCGGCAGCTCGCCGCGGGTCAGCGTCTTGAGCGTGGGCTCGGCGATGAAGTACGACGCGATCAGCTTGGATGCCTGCGCCGGTTCCTTCTGCAGCAGCGTGATGGCCTGGTTCTGGGCGTCCAGCGCCTTCCAGACATCGTCCTTGCGCTTGGCCAGCGTTTCGCCCGACGTGATGACGACCATGCACGGGAACGGCCAGGCCTGGCCCACTTCGTAGATCTGCTTGACCGGCGCGACCAGTTGCGCGATGCGGTCGTAGGGTTCGAACAGGAAGGCAGCGTCAACACGCTTGCCCACCAGCGACTGCACGGCCACGGCCGGGCTCACGCCCATGACGTTCACGTCGTCGGCAGTCAGGTTGCCCTGCTTGAGCACGACGCCCTTCAGAACCACGTCGGCGGTGCTGCCTTCGGCCTGCGAGGCCAGCGTCTTGCCTTTCAGGCCGGCGATGTCCTTGATGCCGGAATCGTCACGCACGATCAGCGAGTGATAGCCCTGCTGCGCGCCGCCCACCACCTTCAGGTCAGCGCCCTTGGAGGCCCAGGCGACCGCGTTGGTGAAGCCGAGCACGCCGATGTCGAGCTGGCCGCCGACGATTGCCTTGATGAGATCGGTGCCCGATTTGAATTCGATCAGTTCGGAATCCAGGCCGGCCTTCTTGTAGTAGCCGCCCTCTTGCGCGACGATCGCCTGCGCGTCGTCCATCACGCGCAGGTAGCCTACGCGGAACTTCTCGGCAGCCATCGCGGGGGCAGCCGCCAGCAGCGCCGCGGCCAGCGGCAGGGACAACCATTGCTTCAGTTTCATCAGAAGAGCTCCAGGAAATTCGATAAGCGGCCGCGCCCGGGCGGCCGTGGGTATTTGGGGGAAGAAGGTCAGGCGGCCAGCGCGATGTCGGCGTGCGCGTCCGAACCGCCGACGCCGATGCCCAACAGGCGCAGGATTTCGCGCTTCTCGGTGGCAAGGTCGGACAGGTCGTGCGTCTTGACGCGGTGGGCCAGGTTGAATTCGCGCAGCACCCGCGCTGGACGCGGGCTGAAGACGACGATGCGATCGGCCAGGAACAGGGCCTCGTCGACGTCGTGGGTCACCAGCAGCACCGTCGGCTTTTCCTGCGCGATGAGCTGGCGCAGCACATCCTGCAGGCTCAGGCGGGTCAGCGCGTCCAGTGCGCCGAAGGGTTCGTCCATCAGCATGGTCTGGGGCTGGGCGATGAACGCGCGGGCCAGCGCAGCGCGCTGGCGCATGCCGCCGGACACCTGATGGGGATAGTAGTGTTCGAAGCCTTCAAGGCTGACGCGCGCCAGCCATTCGCGTGCGGCTTCGCGGGCGCGCTTCTTGGGCGTGTTCTGGAATTCCAGCGCCAGCGCCACGTTGTCTTCCAGCGTCAGCCAGGGATACAGGGCGTGTTCCTGGAACACCAGCGTGCGGCTGGGATTCGGTCCCGTGACCTTGTCGCCGTCGGCCAGCACGCTGCCCTGCGTGGGCATTTCGAGCCCGGCGGCCAGGTGCAGCAAGGTGGACTTGCCGCAGCCCGAGGGGCCGACCAGCGCAACCAGCTCGCCGGTCTTGAATTCACTGGTGAAGCCGTCGACGACGGGCAGGTCGCCGAAATGCTTGTGGACGTGGTCGAAAGTCAGGTTCATGGAACGAATCGTCAGCGCGCGTGAAAACGAGCCTCAAATCTAACAATTCGTTATATGAATCCAAACGATCAATATCGAATGTCTTTACTTCTTTTCGTAATAACGATCAGACCGTCGCCGGCTGCCTGCTGGCCGCCCGCTGCAGTCCGAACGCAATGACGAAGCCCAGCGTGACGCACAGGGACGCGGCCAGGAAGATCGCGGGGTAGCCGAAGCCGCTGGAGATGTAGCCCGCGATCGGGCCGGTCACGCCCAGCGCCAGGTCCAGGAAGGCCGAATAGGCGCCCAGCGCCGCGCCGCGGCTGCCGGCCGGCACGCGCGCCACGGCCTCGACGCCGATGGCCGGGAACACCAGCGCGAAGCCGCAGCCGGTCAGCGCGGCGCCGAGCAGCGCCATGCCCGGGTTGGGCGCCAGCCACAACAGCAACAGACCGGCCGCTTCCACCACAAACGACACCTGCGCGACCCGGAATCCGCCAAAGCGGGTGATGGTGCCGGCGAACAGCAGGCGCACGCCAATGAAAGCGCCGCCGAACGCACTGAGCGCGCTTGCGGCGCCGTCCCACGAGACGCTGGCGTAATACAGCGCGACGAAGGCGGCCAGCGTGCCGAAGCCGACCGACCCCAGACCCAGCGCCACGCCGTGGGGGAACACGCGCAGCACCACACTCTTGAAAGCCATGCGGTGCCCGCCCACGATGGCGACGGCCGGCCGGATCATGGCAAGACCCAGCCCGGCCAACCCCAGCAGCAGCACCGCGCCCCCCAGCGCGCCCATGCTCCAGTGCTTTTCAAGCTGCACGCCCAGCGGCGCGCCCAGCGCCAGCGCGCCATAGGTGGCGATGCCGTTCCACGAAATGACGCGGGCGGTGTGCAGCGGCCCTACCCGCGCGATGGCCCAGGTGGCCGAGCCGGTGCCGACCCAGCTTTCGCCGAATCCCAACGCCAGGCGACTGAGGATGATTGCCGCGAGGCTGAGCCACGCGGTGCGCTCAAAGGCGTAGGCGAGCAGCAGAAAGATGCCGCTGATCGCGCAGGCCGCCATGCCGATGACGACGGTCTGCTTCGGGCCGACCGTATCGGCCATGCGGCCGGCGTGCGAGCGGCTGAGCAAGGTCGCCACGTACTGCACGCTGATCGCCAAGCCCGCCAGCACGGATCCGTAACCCAGGTTGCCGTGCACGTAACCCGGCAGCACGGCAAGCGGCAGGCCGATGGCCAGGTAGCAGATGAAGGTAAAGAAGGCGATGGCAACGATGCGGGCCGTCAGGGTGAACGTGCCGATCTGCGCGCCATCAGGCGCGTCGTGCAAAGAGGGAGACATGTGGGGACAAAAAGAAGCCCGGCCGGACAGCCGCCAGGGTCGGGCCCGATGATAGCGCAGCGCAGATTGCGTCCGGCTGAACAGGTGGCCATCGCGGCCCGGCGGACTGCATGGCGCGCGGGCGTGGCGCAAAAGAGAAAGCGGCGCACGAACCCGTGCGCCGCTTCATGACCCGCCGCGGAATCAGGCCTCGATGCCGCGCGAGGACAGGTAGTCTTCGTAGCCGCCGCGGTAGTCGACGATCTCGCCGGTGGGCAGGATTTCGATCACGCGCGTGGCCAGGCCGGACACGAATTCACGGTCATGCGACACGAACACCAGCGTGCCTTCGTACTTTTCCAGCGCGAATTGCAGCGACTCGATCGATTCCATGTCCAAGTGGTTGGTGGGCTCGTCGAGCAGCATCACGTTGTGCCGGCCCAGCATCAGGCGGCCGAAGGTCATGCGGTTCTTTTCGCCGCCGGACAGCACCTTGGGGGCCTTGGGCAGGTCGTCAGCCGAGAACAGCAGGCGGCCCAGCACCGATCGGATCGACTGGTCGTCGTCGCCCGGCTGGCGGTGGTCGCCCATCCAGTCCAGCAGATTGATGTCGGTTTGCTGGAACTGGTCGGACACGTCCTGCGCCATGTAGCCGAGGTCGGCGTTGTCCGACCATTTCACCGTGCCCGAATCGGGTTGCAGGTCCTGCGCCAGGAGGCGCAGCAGCGTGGTCTTGCCGACCCCGTTGGCGCCGATGATGGCGATCTTTTCGCCGGCGTCGACCATGGCCGAGAACTTGGTGATGACGGGCGCGTCGTAGGCCTTGGTGAGGTTTTCGACAGTGACGGCCAGGCGGTGCATGACCTTGCTTTGCTCGAACCGGATGTACGGGTTCTGGCGCGACGAGGGTTTGACCACGACCTGGTCGGCCTTGATGCGGTCGATCTGCTTCAGGCGCGAGGTGGCCTGACGCGACTTGGACTTGTTGGCCGCGAAACGGCGGACAAAGTCCTGCAGTTCGGCGACGCGTTCCTTGGCCTTGGCGTTGTTGGCCACCAGGCGCTCGCGGGCCTGGGTGGAAGCCAGCATGTAGTCGTCGTAATTGCCTGCGTAGATGCGGATTTCACCGTAATCCACGTCAGCCATGTGCGTGCACACCTGGTTCAGGAAGTGACGATCGTGGCTGATGATGATCATCGTGCTCTGGTAGCCGTTGAGCACGTTTTCCAGCCAACGGATCGTGTTGATGTCCAGGTTGTTGGTGGGTTCGTCCAGCAGCAGCACGTCGGGGTTCGAGAACAGCGCCTGCGCCAGCAGCACGCGCAGCTTCCAGCCCGGCGCGACTTCGCGCATCGGCAGATTGTGCTGGTCGACCGCGATTTCCAGGCCCAGCAGCAGCTCGCCCGCGCGGGCTTCGGCGGTGTAGCCGTCGTATTCCGCGAACTTGGCTTCCAGATCGGCCGCGCGCATGTAATCGTCTTCGGTCGCCTCCGGGTTGGCGTAGATCGCGTCACGCTCGGACATGGCGTCCCACATTTCGGTGTGGCCCATCATCACGACGTCCAGCACGCGCACGTCTTCAAACGCGAACTGGTCCTGGCGCAGCTTGCCCAGGCGCACGCCGGGTTCAAGCGCGACGTTGCCGCCGGAGGGTTCCAGGTCGCCGCCGATGATCTTCATGAACGTAGACTTGCCGGACCCATTGGCCCCGATCAGCCCGTACCGGTTGCCTTCCCCGAACTTGACGCTGACGTTCTCGAAAAGGGGCTTGGGACCGAACTGGATGGTGAGATTGGCGGTGGATATCACGGTGTATGTACGTTTGAAGGCGCCCGAAAGCGCATGCGGGAAAACCTGCTAGTGTAGCAAACGGGCTGCGGCCCTTATTTATATTGGCGAGAGCGGCGCTGCTGGAGCGCCGGACCGCCCGCCCCCGGAGCGCCGGACCGGGGATCAGTGGTGATGCTCGTCCAGCACCAGATGCGCCAGGCCCTTTTCGGTGGCGATGCCGACCTTCTGGCCGATGGGCAATGTGGCTTTGGTGGCGACATGGCCGTACGGCAGACCGGTAATGACCGGCACCTTGACCGTCTTGCGCAGCCAGGCCACGACCTCGTGCAGATCGTACCCCTTGTCGTGCGGCGCCAGCTTGTATTCGGTGAAGCGGCCCAGGACGATGGCCTTCTGGCGCGCCAGAATGCCGGCCTGCCAGAGCTGGATCAGCATGCGCTCGACGCGGTACGGATGCTCGGCCACGTCTTCCAGGAACAGGATGCCGCCGCGAATCTTCGGCATGTACGGCGTGCCCAGCAGCGAGGTCAGCATCGCAAGGTTGCCGCCCCACAGGATGCCGCGCGCGTCGACCGGGTCGGCGTCCTGGGTTTCGAAGCTGAGGATCTCCAGCTCGCCGCGCATCACTTCGCCGAACAGCGCTTCGGTCAGGTCATCGACCTTTTTGCCGCCGAAATCCTGGACCGCGGTGGCGCCCGTGTAGCTGACCGCGCCGGTCTGCGCCAGCAGCGCCAGGTTGAACGCCGTGAAATCGCTCATGCCGACAAAGCGCTTGCCGCTGTCGGCCATGGCCTTCCAGTCGATGGCGTGCAGCAACCGGCCCAGCCCGTAGCCGCCGCGCGTCACCATGACGATCGGCAGCTTCTGCTTCGTGGCGCGGGTCAGGCTGGCCAGGCGCTGGGCGTCCGTGCCGGCGAACCGTTGATGCTCGGCCAGCGCCGTGCGGTCCAGCGCGGTCTTGAAGCCCTGTTGCGCCAGCCGTTCAAGCGCCAGCGTCACGGTGGCGGGGTCGCGCACGGCGGACGAGGGGGAAATTAGGTAGATGCCGCGGGCGTCCGGCTGGGGACCGTGATGGTGCGCGTGGTCGTGGCCATGATCGTGGTCGTGACCGCATGCGTCGCCGCAGTCCGGGCCGTGATCGTGCGGGTGATCGAGCGCCGGGGTGGCTGCGGCCTTGGCGCGGCGCGCCTTGGCGGCGGGCTTGGCAGCGGACTTGGCGGCTTTGGGGGTACTCATGCGATGGATTCCTTGGCGCGGCGTTCGCGGAAGAACCGGCGCAGCAGGTCGCCGCAGGGTTCGGCCAGCACGCCGCCGGTGACTGAAGTGTGATGGTTGAGCTTGGGCACGGACCCGACGTCCAGCACGCTGCCGCAGGCCCCGGTCTTGGGGTCGTACGCGCCGAACACCACGCGCGCAAGGCGCGCATGCAGCATGGCGCCGATGCACATCACGCACGGTTCCAGCGTGACGTAGACGGTGATGCCGGGCAACCGGTAGTTTTCAAGCTGGCGTGCGGCGCTGCGCAGGGCGACGATCTCGGCGTGCGCCGTGGGATCGTGGTCGATGATGGTGCGGTTGTAGCCCCGCCCCAGGATGTCGCCCTGGGCCGACACGACCAGCGCGCCCACCGGCACCTCGCCGATGTCGTAGGCGGCCTGAGCCTGTTCCAGGGCCAGGGTCATGAAACGCGCGTCCTGCTCGGTCCAGCGCGGCACCGCGTCCATCGGGGCCAGCTCAGCCACGGTACACCCGCGATTTCAGCGCGATGCGGCCCGCCAGGCTGGTGACCGCTTCTTCGAGCCATTGATACAACTCGGCCTCTTCGTCGTAGCGGGCCTGGTTCAGGTTGGACACGCGCCCTTCTTCGATGAAGCCCCAGGCGCGGCTGCGCTTGTCGCGGTGCTTGGGATCCCAGACGCCGAAGGCAAAGCCGCCGGCGCGGCGGATCAGGGAAAAGCACGGGATGTCGGTGTACCCGTCGCCCACGAAGACCATCTGGTCGAACGGGATGCGCAGCCGGTCCTCGGGAACCTTGCGGTTGACCTCGAACGGCTTGTTGCGGAATTCGCGGCCGATGATGCCCTTCTGGATGTGGAACAGGTAGCGTGTCTTGTCGGTAAAGCTGACGACGCGCCGCGGAAACGCGATGCCGCCGTCCTCGCCATAGACGAATTCGGACGCCCAGATTTCGGTGAATTCATGCGCGATGGGCGTCGAGCGCACCACGTCGCCGATGCCGCTGGAGATGAGATAGAACTCGAGCTGCACCTGCGGGTGCTCGGCCCGGACCGCGGCGCGCAGACGCTGAAACAGCGTGGCCACGCCATCGTGCAGATCCAGGCGCGCGCCCCAATCTTTCAGGCGCTGCTGCGTGATGAGGCCGTGCCGTCCCTGCCGGGACAGTTCGATCATCTTGTAGAGATAGGCCGGCACGGGATCCCAGTCCTGCTGAAACAGCAGGGGATCGACCTCTTCCTTCCAGAACGAGGCCGTGTCCACGCCGATGCTGTCCAGGAAACCGGACGTGCTGTCCGAGGCCAGCGTGTCGTCGAAATCGAAAATCAGGGCGATGACGTCGGACATGAATATGCGTGAAAAAAGGCGACAGCCGCCATTTTGCCTGAATGCGGCAGCGGCTGCGCCTGGGGAGCAGCGCGGTACATCACGCAGCGCCCTGCTTCACCTTCGCTTCATGCGCTTTGAGTCATGCGCCCTGGTTCGGAGCAAAGCCTTACTGGCGGATCGGCGCGCTCATCGTTCCCGTGCCGGGAGCGGGCGCCATGCCTGGTGCGGGAGCCATGCCCGGAGCCGGGGCCATGCCCGGCGCGGGGGCCATGCCCGGGGCCGTGCCGGCGGGCACCTGGATCACGGTCTCGCGCAGCACGCCGCCGCCCTGCACGCTGCCGCGCACGTTGCCCGGCGCGGTCATTTGCGTGACGCAATTCTGGCGCTGGGTTTCGGGCAGACGGTTGCAGCGCGCCACCATGTTCTGCTGCAGTTGTTCGGGGCTTTCTTCGCGGAGATTCTGGCGGCTGCGCTCCTGGCGCGCCGCGCCGGCTTCGCGCAGGCAGGCATCCAGCGCTTGCCCGGTCCTGCCGCTTTTGCACGCGGCGACGTCCTGCTGATAGCTGGACTGCGCCGAGGCGCCGGAAGATTGCGCTTGAACCGCGCCAGCGGCGAGCATCAGGCCGGCGGTGCAGAGAATGGCAGCAAGGCGCTTCGAAGGCATGGGAACAGTATTCATGGTCAGCTCCATATGAAGAGATTGAACCCGGACGGCGCGGTATCAACCGCGCCGCCAACTGACCTCACTATCCCATGACCGCGCGATGGGGGACATAACTAGCGACGTGAATTCGTAAGGTTACGTTTCAACGCCAGCAAACAGGGACGGCCCGAAATCAGCGCGCGTCTTTGTCCGCTTCCGCCTTGGTAAGGCGGTTGCGGTACGTGGCTGCGCGCATCAGCAACATGGCCGTGACAGGCGACGACACAATCAGCAGCAGCGTGATGATGACCTCGTGAAACACCGGGCGCGCAGACAGCGCCGAGAACACCAGGATGGAAGACGCCAGCACGCAGGCGCAGCCCATCGTGTTGCCCAGCGTGGGGGCATGGATGCGCGACTGGAAGGTGCGGAAACGCAGCAGCCCGGCCGAGCCGGTCACGGCCAGCAGTCCGCCCAGCACCAGCAGAATGGTGGCGGGGATACCGGCCCACAGGGGGATATCGACTTCCATCATGGCTCGATGACCTCGCCGCGCAACAGGAAACGCGCCATGGCGGTAGAGCCCACAAAGCCGAACAGCGCGATCAGCAGCGCAATGTCGAAGTACACCGACGTGCCGGACCGGATACCGAACACCAGCATCGTCAGCATGCCGTTGATGTACAGCGTATCCAGGGCCAGGACGCGGTCCTGGGCGGTGGGGCCGCGCAAGAGGCGGATGGTGGCGAACACCATGCCCAGCGCAAAGCAGAGCAAGGCAAAGGATGCCGCCCAATACAGTACGGAATTCATTCGAACATCTCCATCAACGGGCGCTCGTAGCGCTGCTGCACCAGTTCGATCCACTCGTCTTCGTTTTGCAGATCGAGCACATGCAGTTTCAGCGCGTGGTCTTCAGTCAGGCTCACCCAGACCGTGCCGGGCGTGTAGGTGACGATGCAGGCCAGCATCGCCAGGCCATGCGGGTCGCGCATGGTGAGCGGGATCAGGATGAATCCCGGCGAGAACTCATTGCGGCGCGGATTGAGGATCAGCCGCGCGACCGCGATGTTTGACTTGATGATGTCCCACGTCACGTGCAGGAAAAGCGGGATCACCTTCCACAGGTGGCGCGGCCGTGCATGCAGCGGGCGCAGGCGCGAGGCGGCCCACGTGAACCACAGCGCCAGCGCGATGCCCAGGGCGATCTGCCCCGGCAACACGCTTTCATTGAGGAGCAGCCACAGTGCAAACAGCAACGTGGGCAGGATCAGGAAGTAAAGGCGGCGCATCAGCTTCCTCCCTTGACGCCGCGCACGGTCTGCGCGGACATGACGGCGTCGATATACGACGCGGGCTGGTCGAGCGAACGGGCGGCGTCGTCCAGGTAGGCCGACACGGGACCCGCGCCAGCGGCCAGGCCCACGCACAGCAGCACCAGCACGGCGACCGGGCCTGCCTCGATTACGCGCAGGCGCGGCGTGCTGCGGTCGTCGCTGGCCCAGAAGATACGGATGCCGGTGCGGCCCAGGCCGATCAGGCCGGCCAGACCCGACACCAGCACGGCGGCCACCAGCAGCCAGGCGTCCATCGGCGGCGCCGACTCGGTGGCGGCCGATACCGCTGCCGACAACAGCGAGAACTTGGCGACGAAGCCGGACAGCGGCGGCAGGCCGGTCACCAGCAACGCGCAGGAAATGAAGGCCAGGCCCAGGAACGCCATTGCCGCGGGAATCGCCACGCCGACGACGTCGTCGGAGCGGTTCACAGAGGTTGGATCGTCCAGGTCGAAGGCATCGAGCGTGACCGCCAGCACGTTTGCGCCGAAGCTGCGGGTGCGTTCGATCAGTTCGGCCAGCAGGAAAAACGCGCCCGTGGTCAGTACCGAGCTGATCAGGTAGAAGAGCGCGGGCCCCGTGAGCGTGACGCCCGGCATGCCCAGCGCGGTCAGCAGCGTGCCGGCCGACACGATGACGCAGTAGCCGACCATTTTTTCCAGTTGCTGGGTGGCCAACAGGCCCAGGGCGCCGAATAGCAGCGTGGCCAGCCCGGCGGCGAACATCCAGTCCAGACTGAAGGCGGCGGGCGCGCCGGTGGGCAGCAGCAGCGAGCCGATGCGCAACAGTGCGTAGATGCCGACCTTGGTCATGATGGAGAACATGGCCGCGATCGGTGCTCCGGCCGAACCATACCCCTTGACGAGCCAGAAGTTGAGCGGCCAGGCGCCTGCCTTGACCAGGAAGGCCACGCCGAGGATGGCGGCGCCAGCCTCGAACAGCATGCGTTCGGCGCCCGCCAGATTGCCGGCGCGCAGCGCCAGGTCCGCCATGTTGAGCGTGCCCGTCACGCCGTAGATCAGCGCAATGCTGATCAGCAGCAGGAACGAGGCCACCAGGTTCACGGCGATGTACTGAAGGCCCGCGCTGACGCGCGCCACGCCGGACCCGTGCAGCAGCAGGCCGTAGGACGCCGCCAGCAGCACTTCGAAGAACACGAACAGGTTGAACAGGTCGCCGGTCAGGAAGGCCCCATTCAGGCCCATCAGCAGGAACTGGAACAGCGAATGGAAATGCACGCCGGCGCGGTCCCAGCGGGCCAGCGCGTAGACCAGCGTGGCCAGACCGAGTACGGCCGTCAGCGTCAGCATGACGGCCGCCAGGCGGTCGACCACCAGTACGATGCCGAACGGCGCGGGCCAGTCGCCCACCAGGTAGGCCCCTACCCCGTTTTCCCAGACGCCGGGCACGCCCCCGCCGGCCACGACCAGCAAGGCGATCGCGGCTGCCAACTGGGCAAGCGTCGACAGAAGCGCGACCCCGCCGCGCGCGTAGCGGCTGGTGTCGGCGAACAGCAGCATCGCTGCGCCCGCGACCAGCGGAATGATGATGGGCAGGACAGGAAGGTGTTGAAGCCAGAAACTCAAGATTGGGACTCCCGTCCATCAACGTGGTCGGTACCCGTGAGGCCCCGCGAGGCGAGCAGCACAACCAGGAACAACGCGGTTGTGGCAAAGCCGATGACGATGGCGGTCAGCACCAGCGCCTGAGGCAGCGGATCCGCATACCAGGAAGGATCATGCGCCATGGACGGATCCACCACCGGCGGCCTGCCGGACGTGAGCCGGCCCATGCCGAAGATGAAGAGGTTCACCGCGTAGGAGACCAGCGACAGGCCCATGATGAACTGGAACGTCCGGGGCCGCAGCAGCAGCCACACGCCCGAGCCCGCCAGCACGCCGATTGCGGCAGCGTATATCAATTCCATCAGGCTTCTCCTGTTTGAACGGCGGCCGCCTGGAGCTCGGCGGCGGCCTTGCGTTGCGCGCGCAGCGATTGGTGGGCAAGCGCCACCAGCACCAGCACGGTGGATCCGACGACCAGCATGTAGACGCCCAGATCAAAAAGCAGCACGCTGGACACGTGGACGTGGCCAATCAGCGGCAGCGCGACGTCCCAAGCCAGTGCGGCAAGGAACGGCTTGTAGGCCAGCCACGCGCTCACGGCGGCAATGCCAGCGGACAGCAGCCCGATGCCGATCCAGTTCTGGGGATTCAGGCGGCTGCGGGATTCAACCCAATACACCCCGCCCACCATGTATTGCAGGATGACGGAGGTGGCGAAGATGAGGCCGCCCACGAAACCGCCGCCGGGCTGGTTGTGGCCGCGCAAGAGGAAATACACGGAGATCAGCGCGGCGATCGGCAGCAGCAGGCGCACCAGCACCGCGGGCACCATCATCGAGCCTGCGGGCACCGGAGACTTGATGTCGGGCGCGTCCGGGATGCCGCCGTCCTGATCCATCTGCTGGCGGGGAATGTCCGCGCTCTCGGCGGCTGGACGGAAGCGGCGCAACAGCGCGTAGACGGTCAGCGCCACGATGCCAAGCACCGTGATTTCGCCGAACGTATCGAAGCCGCGGAAGTCCACGAGGATCACGTTGACGACGTTGGTGCCGCCGCCGTCAGGCAGCGCCCGATCCACGAAATAGGACGAAATGGGATTGGTCTGCGGCCGCGCCAGCACCGAATAGGCCAGCGCGGACATGCCCGTGCCGGCGGCGACTGCCAGCAGCAGATCGCGCAGGCGGCGGCCGCGTGCCTGCAGCGTGGCTTTCAGGCTTTCCTCGTCGTCCTGCACGATGCGGCGAGGCAGCCAGCGCAGGCCCAGCAACAACAGCACCAGCGTCACGACCTCGACAGACAGCTGCGTCAGCGCCAGATCGGGCGCGGAGAACCAGACGAAGGTCAGGCAGGTGATCAGCCCTGCCCCGCCCGCCAGCGCCAGGGAGGCCAGGCGGTGGTACTTGGCCTGGAACGCGGCGGCCAGGGCGCAGGTGCCGCCCACGATCCACAGCAAGGCGAAAACCGGATCGACCGGCGTCAGGCGCACGGCGCCGTCCAGCCAGCCGCCGGCGCGCAGCGGCAACCACGCGACGAACAGCGTGCCCACCAGGATCAGCACCATCTGGACCTGCAGGCGCGTGGACGACACCCAGCGCAGCAGCCATGCCGCGGCGACGCTGGAGCCATCGAGCAGCGCTTCGAAGGTGCGGCGGCCGTCAAGGCGGTAGATGAACGGCACCCGGCCCGGATTGGCGCGCTGATGCGCGCGCAGGGCCAGGTACAGCAGCACGCCTGCGGTAGTGGCGACCAGGCTCATCGCCAGCGGAAGATTGAAACCGTGCCAGACGGCCAGGCTGTAGTCGGGCATGTTCTCGCCCAGGATGCTCTGCGCCGCAGTGGCCAGGAACGGGCCGACGGTCAGGCTGGGGACGATGCCCACCAGCAGGCACATGAGAACCAGCAGCGCGCTGGGCAGCAGCATCCAGCGCGGCGGCTCGTGGGGCTCGCGCGGCAGGTCGGTGGCCGGAGGACCGAAGAACACCTGCAGGATGAAACGCAGCGAATAGGCGACGCTGAATGCGCCGGCGATCGTAGCGAGCAGCGGCAGGCCAAGCTGGACGTAGCGGTCGGCACTGACGAAGGTGGTTTCCGCAAAGAACATTTCCTTGGACAGGAAACCGTTCAGCAGCGGCACGCCCGCCATCGAAGCCGCGGCCACCATCGCCAGCGTGGCGGTAATGGGCATCGCCTTATACAGGCCGGACAGCCGGCCCAGGTCGCGCGTGCCGGTTTCGTGGTCGACCACGCCCGCCGCCATGAAGAGCGACGCCTTGAACGTGGCGTGGTTGATCATGTGGAAGATGGCGGCCACCAGCGCCAGCGTGCTGTTCAGACCCAGCAGCAGCGTGATGAGGCCCAGATGGCTGATCGTGGAATACGCCAGCACGCCCTTCATGTCCTGCTGGAAGATGGCCGCGTAGGCGCCCAGCACCAGGGTGATGAGACCCAGCCCGCCGATGATCCAGAACCACTCGTCGGTGCCAGACAGCACGGGCCAGAAGCGCGCCAGCAGGAAAACGCCTGCTTTGACCATCGTGGCCGAGTGCAGATAGGCGGACACCGGCGTGGGCGCGGCCATGGCGTTGGGCAGCCAGAAATGGAACGGGAATTGCGCGCTCTTGGTCAGCGCGCCCAGCGCCACCAGCGCCAGGACGGCGGGATACCAGGGGTCGGCGCGGACCAGGTCGCCCGACGCCAGGACGCGGTCCATGTCATAGCTGCCGACGATATGGCCCAGGATCAGCACGCCGGCCAGCAGACAGAGACCGCCCGCCCCGGTGACCGTCAGCGCCATGCGCGCGCCCCGGCGGGCGTCCAGGCGGTGGTGCCAGTAAGCGATCAGCATGAACGACGCCAGGCTGGTCATTTCCCAGAACAGAACCAGCTGGATCAGGTTGCCCGAGAGCACCACGCCGAGCATGGCGCCCATGAAGGCCTGGAAGAAGGAAAAGAAGCGCGGGACCGGGTCTTCCGGCGACATGTAATAGCGCGCGTACAACACGACCAGCGCGCCCATGCCGGAGACGATCAGCGCAAAGAGCCACGCGTAGCCGTCCATGCGCAGGGTGAATTGCAGACCCAGGGCGGGCGCCCAAGGCATGTCGGCTCGTATGACGCCCCCGTTGGCGACGTCCGGATAGAGCGTCGCGATCAGAACCACGCACGCGAGGGCGATGAGGCCAGCCAACCACGCCTCGGCGTTGCGGGCGTTGGAAGGCAGCAGCGCGGCGCACAGGCTGCCGGCGAACGGCAGAGCGAGGATCAGGATCAGCGACATGGCGTTCCGAAAATGTCCGGGCCCCCTCCCGCCAGCGCAGGGCAGCGAGAGACGAAACAGACCGGGGATTGAAAAACGGACGGAACCCTTGGCCCGGTGCGTCGCTGCACTACACGTTGCCCCGAGGGGTCATCAACCAACGCCAATTGAACGGCGCAGACAGAAACAAACGCAATAGCTTTCTTGCAAGACCGGGCAAGAATCTCAGCCGAAAAATATCAGATTCTTGTAAGTTATGCAGGGATTTATGTACGTACCCAGCTAATGACAGCAAGATGACTGCGCAGCGATTGCGCACCGAAAGCTTCTCAATTTGTGTTCAACTGCCTGTCAGACTGACTTTTTCCTGCAACTTCTGTCATCTCCGCGCTTTTTAGGAACACGTTAGAAATTTTGCGATTTCTCATGACAGGGACAATCCCGAGTTGACCATGGGGACATATCTGTGTGGAATGCGGCCACGAGGCGTTGGCTTGCGACACCCCGGCAATGCGCGCCTCACCGAAGCTGGCCCGGCAAGATGGCCGGCTCGGAACAACAATATGGAGAAGACTCTTGAACGTGTTGTCACATGCTAAGGCCGTCCTGGCCGCCGCCATCGCTGGCGCCTGCCTGACCTCCGCTGCCCAGGCCGCAGACCCCTACCCCAATAAACCCATCCGCCTGATCGTCCCGTTTGCAGCCGGTGGCACCACCGATATCGTGGCGCGCGTCGTGGCCGAGGGCCTGGGCCGTGAACTCGGCCAGCCCGTGGTCGTGGAAAACCGCGCCGGCGGCGGCGGGTCCATCGGCGCCGACGCCCTGGTGCGCTCTGCCAACGACGGTTACACGCTGGGCGTGGCCACGGTCAGCACCATGGCCACCAATCCGGCCACGAACCCCAAGAACCCGTACAACCCGCTCAAGGACTTCACGCCCATCACCAACATGGTGAACGTGCCCAACGTCATGACGGTCAACCCGAGCGTGCCCGCCAAGACCCTGGCCGAATTCATCACCCTGCTCAAGAACAACCCCGGCAAGTACAGCTATGCCTCGTCGGGCGCGGGCGGCATCAGCCACCTGGACGGCGAGCTGTTCAAGTCGCTGACCAAGACCGACATGGTTCACGTTCCTTACCGCGGATCGGGTCCGGCGCTGAACGACGTGATCGCCGGCCAGGTGAACGTCCAGTTCGACAACCTGCCCTCCTCCATGCCGCACATCCAGGCGGGCAAGCTGCGCGCGCTGGCCGTGGCGGCGCCCAAGCGCCTGCCCGCCCTGCCGGACGTGCCGACGTTCGCCGAGGGTGGCCTGCCCGACATGGACAACATGGCCTGGTACGGCCTGGTGGCGCCCGCCGGCACGCCGCAAGCCGTGGTCGACCGCGTGCACGCCGCGGCGGTCAAGGCCTTGAAGGATCCGAAGATCGCACAGCGCCTGGCCGACGGCGGATCGATCGTGGACGGCAACACGCCGGCCGAGTACGCCGCACAGATCAAGCGCGAACTTGAACTGCGCCAGCGCATCGCCAAGGACCGCAACATCGTCCTGACGAACTGATCGCAACCTGACGAGCGGGGCGCGGGCCGGCGGTTTGCGGTTTGCGGTTGGCGCCCCGCTTTGCATTCGTCCCCGCTTGACGGCAATTGCCCCGGTGGTAGCATCTGCCCCGTGCAACCCGATATATCTTCCCTTCCCTGCGTCACCTGCGCTCTCTGCGCCCTGCGCTCAACGCTGTTGAGTTCGCAGGAGGTCGCCGCGCGTTCCGCTTACGCGCGGTCCAAGCCCGGCTAATCGCCCGGCTCTCCCCTTTCTGATTCTTGCTCCGGCCCGTTGCCGGCTGCCTGCGCACATCCGCGCGTCCTGCAGCCTGAAACCGGCCGGCGGGCGCACTGCCGCGTGGCGGGCGCTCGTCCCCATTTCGCCGCTCGCACGCCCTTTCCGGCTTGCGCGGCGTCCACGCACCGCACCTTTTCGATTCAGCGCCATGCAACTCACCAAGAAATTCGTCAAAGCCAAGAACCCGTGCGCGGGCGGCTACAAATGGTTCCTGCGCGACCACAACGGACAGGGGGACTACCAGGCCGTGCTCGATGCCCTGGTCGCCGACGGCCGCGTCGGCGACGCCTGCTGGCTGTTGGACCAGTTCGGTCCGACCGACGCAGTGTTGCGGCTGGACACGCTGGATGCCACCGCCATCGTGTTTGCGGGAACGCTCGAAGTCCGCATGGGCATCAACGTGGACACGGTGGTTCGCGCCGGCCGCAGCCTCATCACGGGCGGCGGCATTCGCGCTGGCGAGTCGATCGTGGCGGGTGAAAACATCACCGCCGGCGGCAACATTGCCAGCGGCGGCAACCTGCGCGCCGGCGGCGACGTGGCGGCCGACTGGGGGATCGAGATTGCGACGCGCCTGGATTGCGGCGGCAATGTGCGCGCCAAGTGGGACATCTGCGCCGGACAGGACCTGGCCGTGACCGGCCACCTGCATGCCGGCCAGGACATCAACACGCAAGGCGCCATCAAGTGCGGTCAAGGCATCAAGGCAGGCGGCGGCGTGACCGCGGAGCAGGAAATCAATGCCGGTTGCGGTATTCAGGCGGGCGGGTCCATTCAGTCGGGCGAACACCTCGCCTGCGGGTGGGGCTTGATCGCCGGCGAGGACATCCGCGCCGAGGGCGCGATCCGCGCGGGCGAAGGCGCGCAGGCGGCCGGCGTCATCGAGGCGGGCGCGGGACACGGCGTCTACGCCGGACTGAGCGTGCGGCTGGACGCGTGGGATTTGTGTGCGCGGGTGATCGCCCAATCCCGCCCGGCACAGTTGGTCAGCGGGCATTGGGCGGGACCGGACGGCGCGACGAGCGCCGGCTCCACGCCCCCTGACCAGCCGTGGAACGGGTGGATGGATGTCAGGGCGTCGCGGGATGGCGTAACACCAGCATCAACCCTGTCAGGATCGCGGCCATGCCAGCCAGGCTGAGCGCCGGCAAGCGATTGCCCAGAATCAGGTAGTCCAGCGCCGCCGTGCCCACCGGCACCAGATAGAACAGGCTGGTCACGTTGACGAGGTTGCCCGCCTGGATCATGCGGTAGAACAGCAGCGTGGCGCCGACTGAAATCACGAGGCCCATCCAGACCAACGGCACGATGAAGCCGACGCTCCAGTCGGCGTGTAGCGGCTGGAATGGTGCGAACAGCAGGCAGAGCACCAGACTGATCGCGTACTGCAACGGCATCACGTCCATCGGCGGTTGCTGGACGCGCTTTTGCAGCAAGGCGCCTCCCGTCATGCTGGCCAGCGCCGCGCAGGCGTACGCGATGCCCGCGACGGACAAGCGCGTCAGCGCGATGCTCTGGTAGACGACCAGCACCAGCCCGGCGAGCGCCAGGCAAAGTCCGGCCAGACGCGCCGGCGCAAAGCGGCGCTCCGTCAGCGCCAGCGTCAGGATGGGCTGCGCGCCGAGCAACGTCGCCAGCACGCCAGGCGTCACGCCATGGTCCAGCGCCAGCAGATAGCAGATGGAATAGCTGCCGATCAGCAGCGCACCCGTGGCCGCGACCTGCATGCGGGTGCCGGTCTGCGGCAACCAACGTCCCCGCCTCGCGCAGATCAGCAGCAGCACCGCCAGCGCAAGCAGGAAGCGGAACAAGAGAAAGCCGAAGGCGGAGGCATGCGACAGCCCCCACTTGGCAAAGATCGCGCCGCCGCTCCACAGCAGCACGAACAAGGTGGTGGACGCGTGGGCAGTCCACGCGTGTCGGATGATGGACATGAGGTATCACCTGTCTGAATGGGGTACAGACTCCCGCCCGGGGCGCGATAACGCGCGCCCATGTGCGCGCGCGGCGGGCGACGTCAATGCGTCATGCTCGCGGGGCGGCGCTGGAGTTCAGGCGGGAGACGGAGATGCGGCGGGTCAGCCTAGGACGGCTGACACAGGCGGATGCGCGCCAGACACGACGCCGCGGGGCGGCGATGCGGGCGGCGGCGCCGCGTTCTTGACAGGAGACACAGCCGGCGTAGCGCCGGCGGAGAAGGAAGCCAATACACGCGCGCACGCTAGACCCGCGCGGACGGCGCGGGCAAGCATGGCGAAAGGCGTGTAAGCAGGCATCCGCGCAGACTACCGGCGCCGGGCCGCAGCGTCAAGCATCGGCGGTTGTGGCCGCGCGGCTTCCCGGCACCGAGGTGCCGGAACCGGGCCGGTGCGCTAACCAATCCTGCGCTGCTCCACCCCCATGTCGCGCCATGCCTCGCCGTGGCACGTAAACATCAGGATCTGATGGCGGGTCGCGGCGTCGAACAGCGCGCGCTTCATGAAGTCGCGCCGGGCGTCGTCGGTGTGGACCAGCGCGTCGTCCAGCAGCAGCAAGGTGGGCCGGCCGGCCTCGCGCAGCAGATCGGCGTAGGCGAACCGCGCCAGGATGCCGAGCTGTTCCCGCGTACCGAAGCTGAGGGCGTCCAGCGCGTCTTCGCCATCGCCCCGGCGCAGCGCCGTGGGCAGCAGCGCATCGTCCAGGCGCAGCGCGGCGTCGGGAAAGAGCAGCGCCAGATAGTGGTTGAGCCGGCGGGCGAGCGGCGCTTGCAGGCGTTGCGTGGCGGCGGCGCGTTTGTCGGCCAACAGCTTTTGCAGCAGGTCCAGCGCGGCGGCGCGCCGTGCGAATTCGTCGCGGCGCCGTTGCAGACGCTCGCAGGCTGCCTGCGCTTCGGACAGGCGTTCGCCCAGGCCTTGCGCACCGGCCTGGTCCAGCTTGCCCTGCAATTGCAGGATGTCGCCGTGCCGCTTGTGCTGGGCGTCGCGTTCGATGGCGGCGGATTTTTCAAACCGCTGCACGTCCTGTTCCGCGAGTTCGGGCCGGTGTTCAGCCAGCGAGGCCCGAGCCTCGCGTACGCGCAGTTCGAGCTGGTCGTGGGCGCTGCGAACTTCGGCGAGGCGGCCGGCGCGGGCGTGGCGTTGCGCCGTGCGTTCGTCGGATTGCAGTTCTGCGCTCCGGGCGGCAGCCTGCCCTTCCAGCAACTGGGCACGGGCTGTGTCGGCGTCCAACGCGCGCTGCGCGTCGGCGACTGCCTTTTCCGCCTGCGCCGCAACGGCTTCGGCCTCGCGCAGGGCCTGCACGGCGTCGGGCAGATCGTCATCGCTTGTGTCGGGAACGATGCCGGCATCTGCGTCACCAACCCGAATGCCGTCTTCGGTTTCCTGCACAGGCGGCAGCTTGGACAGTCTTTCCTGCAACTGCGCCAGCCGCGCCAGAGCCTCGTCGCGCTGGGTGCGCAGCGCATCCACGCCGCGGGGCGCATGAATGCTCAGCGTCTTGCGCATGCCTTCGAGTTCGCGCTGCAGCGCGTTGTAGCGCGCGTGACGCTGTTCGGCATCGGCCAAGGTGTCGACGCCCGCCCGCTTGAGCAACGCGGCGCTTGCCGACTCCGCGCGCGCCAGTTCGCGCTGCAAGGCCGGCAGGTCTTGTCCGCCCGGCTCGATTTGCAGGCGGCCCACACCGGGCAGATCGAGTTCGGCCGCGGCCGTAAGCAGGACTTCGCCCGCGCCGCTGACGGCCTTGCCGTCCAGCAGCGCCTGCGCGCCGGCATCGAGCCGGTACCGCAAGCGCGTCGCGACCGCCTGTTGCTGCAACTGCAGATTTCCAAGTTCGCGGCCGGCCTTGCGCAGCGCCTCGATTTCAGCATCGGATATTTCGAGTTGGACGGCTTCTGTGCGCAACGCCGAACCTTGCTGGATCAGGTGGGTGGCTGCGACCAGCGCGCCGTCCAGGCGTTCAATTTCGGGGGTGAGCTGCGCAAGCTGCCGGTCCAGGTCGCGGCGGTCCGCCAGCGCCTGAAGCCGCGTCACGCGCCGGCGCGCGGCCTCGACTGCGGCGGCGTGCGATTGCCGCTGCTGCAACGCGCGCGCCAGCGGTTCCTGCATCGCCTGCACATGGGCGTGCGCCGCGCGCGCATCCCGAAGCAGCGCCTGGTAATCGGCTTCGTCCTGTTGATCGCGGCGGACCTGATCCTGCAGCAATGCAAGGGTCTGGGCGGCCTGCGCCTGTTCGCGTTGCAGTCCGTCGAAGGCTTCACGCTCCTTGGCCAGTGCGGCAAGGCGCGCGCGGGCCTGAACAGCCTTGGCCTCGAAATCCTTCCAGGGTTGCGCGGCCTGGGCGCGTTCATGTTCGCGCCGCAGCTCGGCCAGGCGATCGACGTCGGCGTTGAGCTGGGCCATGGCCTGCCCGCATTCGTCGCGTTCGGACAAGGCGCGCGCGAGCGCGTCTTCGGCGTCCTTGTAGCTGCCCTTGGGACGGCCGTTGCGGGCGTCCAGCAGCGCGGCGCGCTCGGCCGACACGCGATCGAACAGCCGGTCGCCGTCTCCGGAGGCCAGCTCGCCGGAGAGCTGCGTCAGCGCATCGCGCAGATGCGAGCCCGCAAAGCCGGCGGCTTCGTGCAGGTTCTGGCCGTCGCCTTGGCGGATCCATAGCAGGCCCGGTACGCCAGCCAGGTCAGGTTTGCTTTGGCCGCGCCCGGGCATTTCAAAGCCCAGCAAACCGGCCAGCGCGTTTTCGGCTTCTTCGCCGTCCAGCCGCTGCGCGCCGTCGTCCACCACGAGCTCGCAGCGGGCCTTGGACAGGAACTGCTTTTTCAGGACGTAGGCGTGATCCGCGTGCGTGAAGGCCACTTCAACGCTGGGGCGCGCGCCGGATTCGCCGCGCGGCGCCAGGTCGGCGACCTTGCTGGTGCTGTAGCGTTCAAGGAAGGCGGCTCGGATCGCGGCCGCGACCGTGCTTTTGCCGGCCTCGTTGGGGCCGACAAAGAGGTTCAGGCCGTCTTGCAGTCCATCCAGCGACAGCGGCTGGCGGAACTTGCGGAATTCTTCGAGGGCGATGCGGGAGATCTTCATTTGGCGGCTCCCGGCGTGGCGGTTTCGCGCTGGAACCGCAGCAGCAGGCGCAAGGCCTCGCTGGCCACGGCGGACTGGTCTTCGTCCGCCTGCAACGCTTGTAGTTGTGCGGCGACCTCGCCCACGTAGCCGCTGGCGCGCAATTCGGCCAGGTCAGCTTCGTCGGGTTCCAGGCGCACGCCGGACAAGTCCGGCAGCAAGGCCCGCACCTGCGCGGCGGCCTCGGCCACGGCCTTTTGCAGCGCATCCCAGGTTTCGAGGTTGACGTGCCCCTGCACGTCCAGGCGCAGCACGTCGTCTGACCGCAACGCCGCCATGCGTTCGGCCAGCGCCTGGGCATCGGTGGGCAGGCTAAGGGTTTCGCTCCAGGCGGACCAGCGGTACTTGCCGGTTGCAATGCGTTCGACCACGGGTGCGGCGCCCGGCGCGTCGATGCGCACGTCCAGGACATATCCGGGCTCGTTGCCGCGAAAGCGGTCCTGTTCCGGCGTGCCGGCATACCAGGTGCGTGTGTCAATGGACAGACAGCCGTGCCAATCGCCCAGCGCCAGATAGTCAAGACTGGCGCGGTCCGCGCGGTCGGGCGCAATGGGATTGGTGGCGTCGATCGTGTTGGGCAGGCGGCCGGCAACGCTGCCATGGGCGAGGCCCACGCGGATGCGTCCGGGCGGCGTTTCCAGCGTGTCG
Source organism: Achromobacter sp. UBA2119 (assembly GCF_002331005.1). NCBI lineage: Bacteria > Pseudomonadati > Pseudomonadota > Betaproteobacteria > Burkholderiales > Alcaligenaceae > Achromobacter > Achromobacter sp. UBA2119. The sequence goes on from NZ_DCYD01000017.1 coordinate 84,594, forward strand.
AAAGCCTGGGTGACGTCGTCGTAGGTGTGGCGTTGCGTAAGCGGCGCGGCGAGCACAGCGAGGTTGGCGTCCGGCAGGTCCACCACGCCGGTGGCAAGCGGCACATGCACGTTGGCCGGAATGCAGCCCAGTTGCATGGCGCGGCTCCAGACGCTGTCGGCAAGGGCCGCGTCGTGGTTGCCGGCGATCATTACCCAGGGGCCCGTGTAGCCGGCCATGGCGGCAAAGAGGCGGCGGATGCTGCGATCGGACACGGCCTGCGTGTCGAAGACGTCTCCGGCGACCAGCACGGCATCCACGCGGCGCTCGGCGGCCAGCGTGGCGATGCGCGCGACGACCTCGAAACGGGCCTCCGCGAGCATGGCGGCATCGTCGGTTTCAAACTGGCCGTATTGGCGGCCGATCTGCCAGTCGGCAGTGTGCAGGAAATGGGTCATGCGGCGATTTTGGCATAAAGCAACGAGCCGTTTCGCGCACAGCGTGCGCAATTCAGCGCACTCAAAAACAACGCGGGCCGCATCGAAGCGGCCCGGCGGGTGTGCGTCCTACTGGCCGTGCAAGCGCCAGATCAGCCGCAGGCCGGTGAGACGCAGTTCAGACGCGATTCGAGGCGCGGATCACGCAACACAAGCACGCCTCGAGGTGCAGCTTAAGTCCTGCTCAAGCGCCCTTGCCGTCCAGCACCAGTTGCTGGCGAGACGCCGCGCTGCGATCGTAGCGCGACAACCCGAGCCCGTCGGTGCTGATGGCGGGGCGCTGGCCCATGACGAGATCCGCGACCAGCTTGCCGGAACCGCAAGCCATGGTCCAGCCCAGCGTGCCGTGGCCGGTGTTCAGGTAGAGGTTGTTGTAGCGCGTGGCGCCGACGACCGGCGTGCTGTCCGGCGTCATGGGACGCAGGCCGGTCCAGAACTCGGCCTGGGCCACGTGGCCGCTGCCGGGGAACAGATCGTTGACCACCAGCTCCAGCGTCTTGCGGCGGGCGTCCTTCAGGCGCAGGTCGAAGCCGGACAATTCGGCCATGCCGCCCACGCGGATCCGCTGGTCAAAGCGCGTGACGGCGACCTTGTAGGTTTCGTCCAGCACCGTCGACACCGGCGCGGCCGCCTCGTCCTTCATGGGGATGGTCAGGGAGTAGCCCTTGACCGGATACACCGGCAGGTCCAGGCCGAGGGGCTCAAGAAAACCGCGGGTGTAGCTGCCGAAGGCGGCCACATAGCGGTCGGCCGTGAGGACTTCGTTGCCGACGCGCACGCCGGTGATCTGGCCGCCGGCGGTGTTCAGGCCCGTGACGCTTTGGCCAAAACGGAATTCAACGCCCAGTGCGGCCGCCATGTCCGCCAGGCGGCGGGTGAAAAGCTGGCAGTCGCCGGTTTCATCATTGGGCAGGCGCAGGCCGCCGGTGAGCTTGTGCGCGGAGTTGGCGAGCGCGGGCTCGGCCGTGACGAGACGGTGGCGGTCCAGCAATTCGTAGGGAACGCCCACCTCTTCGAGCACCGCGATGTCGCGGCGCGCGGCTTCCATCTGGGCTTCGGTGCGGAACAGCTGGAGCGTGCCGCGCGCGCGCTCTTCGTAGTGGATGCCGGTGGCGGCGCGCAGTTCACGCAGGCAGTCGCGGCTGTACTCGGACAGGCGCAGCATGCGTTCCTTGTTGACGGCGTAGCGGTCGGCCGAGCAGTTGGCCAGCATGGCGGCCATCCATTTGAGCTGGAACAGGCTGCCGTCCAGGCGGATCGCCAGCGGCGCATGTTTCTTGAAGAGCCATTTGATCGCCTTGAGCGGAATGCCGGGCGCGGCCCAGGGCGTGGAATAGCCCGGCGACACCTGTCCGGCATTGGCGTAGCTGGTCTCCTGCGCCGCGGCCGGCTGGCGGTCCAGTACGGTCACTTTGGCGCCCTGCCGGGCCAGGTAATAGGCGGTGGTGGTGCCGATGACGCCGCTGCCGAGGACAATCACATGCATGATTCTTTCCGGTATTTGGATTTGTCTGGGAATTTCGGTAGTCTATGACCCCTTCAGCAGTGAAAAACACTGAAGATTTTCCTTGGGCAGTGGTTTTTCTCGGGCCAACCTTGTTTTTCGACCGGCGTTAGTGAAATGCGCGACCTCGACCGAATTGACCTCAAAATCCTCGACATCCTGCAGCGCGAAGGCCGGATTTCGGTCACGGAATTGGCCGAACGCGTGAGCCTGTCGGCAACCCCCTGCTCCGACCGCGTCAAGCGCATGGAGCGCGAAGGCGTCATCACGGGTTACCATGCGCGCGTCAATCCGGCGGCGCTCGGCAAGAATCTGCTTGTCTTTCTGGAGATCAAGCTGTCGGCCAAGTCGGGCGACGTCTTCGACAAGGTCAAGCAGGAACTGCTGTATGTGCCCGAGGTCATGGAATGCCACCTGGTGTCGGGCGAATTCGACTACCTGGTCAAGGCGCGCCTGTCTGAAATGAATGAATACCGCCGTCTTCTGGGCGAAATCCTGAAGAGGCTGCCCGCGTCCGCCGAGTCTCACAGCTACATCGTGATGGAGGAGATCAAGGAGACGCTCTTCCTGCCGGTGGACCGCTAGGGCCTGTTCACACTAAAAGAAGGGATGCGCCGCGCCCGGCCAGGGGCGCCACGCTAGGGGCGCCCGGCTAGGGGCGTCCGCCTTGTTACCGATAATTCCTGCGGCGGCTGCTATGCTGCGGCCCTCCCCGGCGAGCCGATGCGCTCGTCCGACCCTAATTTTTGCTCTTGCCCATGACCCGTCTTTATAAATACTTCTTCCGCGGCCTGATCACCGTCCTGCCGCTGGCGCTGACGATCTACCTGCTGTACCTCTTTCTGGCCTGGACGGAAGGCGTGGCGCTGACGTTCCTGCGCCCCTTCATCGGCGGCTTCTATGTGCCGGGCATGGGCCTGGCGCTGGGCATCCTGGGCATTCTGGCCATCGGCTACCTGGTGTCCAAGCAGCGCGTGCAGCGGTTCCTGACGCTGGTCGAGATGCCCTTCACCAACTTGCCGGTGGTCAAGAGCATCTATTCGTCGCTCAAGAGCTTTGCGGATTACTTCTCCCCCAGTTCCAAGAACACGGCCCAGCAGGTCGTTGTCCTGCGCATCCCGGGCCAGCAGCTTGAGCTGGTGGGCCTGGTGACGCGCCGCGGCACCGATGGCCTGCCCGAGGGATTCACCCAGGGCGATCGTGTCGCCGTCTACCTGCCGATGGGCTACATGATTGGCGGCTATACCGTGTTCGTGCCGCAGGAATGGGTGCAGCCCATCCAGATGTCGGTCGAGGAAGCCATGCGCTCGTCGCTGATCGCCTGGATGGCGCGGGCAGAAACCGGCGGCATCCGCCCCGTGCCGACGGCCAGCCCGGACGCGGGCGCGGATAAGCCCGTGGCTCAGCCGGTCACGCCGCCGGTCGCCCAGCCCGCGGGTCAAACCGCCGGCTCGTCCGTTTCCCCGTCCGGTTCCCCGTCCGTCGCGCCGTCCGCAGACCAGCCCGCAGCTGCGGGAAACCCGGCCAACCTGGCCAACCCGCGCACCCCCGGCAACGGCCCCGCCTGACCTCGATTTACCGAAGCACTTCCATGTCCATCATCGAATTCACGCTTGCCGAAGGCAGCCCCTACATTGAAATCAATCAGCTGCTGAAGGCGACCGGCGTCGTCGACAGCGGCGGCGCCGGCAAGATGCTGGTGGCCGACGGCCAGGTCAGCGTTGGCGGCGTAGTCGAAACGCGCAAGACGGCCAAGATCCGCGATGGTCAGATCGTCACCTGCGGCGGCGTGCGCATCGTGGTCCGCGCCTTTGCCGGCGGCCACGACGACAACGGCGACAGCGCCTGAATTCCCAGTTGATCCCATCACGCCGCGAGCTGCCATGAAATTCAAGATGTCCCAGAACTCCATCTTTGCCGTGCTGCTGCGCTCGCCGTGGTGGATGAGCGCCGGCGTGGCCGTGCTGCTGAGCGCAGGCGGCTTTGCCGCGCTGCCGCTGGAGTATGCCGCGATGGGCGTCTTTGCCGCGGTGCCGTTTGCCGTGATTTCGATCATGGCCGCCTACAAGCAGCTGCGCGCGCCGTCCGGCGCCCGCGTGCAGGCGGTGACCGAAACCGTTGCCGCCATGTCGTGGGCAGACTTTTCAAAGACCGTTGAAGCCGGTTTCCGCCGCGACGGCTGTGAGGTCGAACGCCTGCAGGCGCCCGGCGCCGATTTCGCGCTGAGCAAGGACGGCCACGTGGCCATCGTCAGCGCCAAGCGTTGGAAAGCCGCCAGAAACGGCGTGGAACCGCTGCGCGAACTGCAGGCCGTGCGCGAAAAGCGCGGCGCCCGCGAAGCCATCTACATCGCGCTGGGCGACGTGTCGGACAACGCCTTGCAATACGCCAAGGCGCAGGGCGTCTCCCTGATGACCGCCCTGGAACTGACCAAACTGCTGCGCGACCTGAAGGTCTGAAGACCGCCGGGCAGCCTTAGACCACCATCACCGAACTGGCCGCGATGACGCGCCACGCACCTGCCGTGGCGCCAGGCGTCGCGCCGGCCCCCTCACCCGCCGCAGCATCCGCCCCCGAATCCGGCGCCCAGGTTCGCATGAACCGGAACGTGCCATTGGCCGGCACGCCGTTGTAGCTGCCCGCGATGCGGGCCAGCACCGACACCACCGCGCAATCCGCGCGCGGCAGGATGCACTGTTCGGACAGGTCCAGCGCGTGGATCTTCAGCAATCCGCCGCGGTGCGCATCCAGGTCATCCTCGCGCGTGACGGTCCAGCCCATGTGATTGACGAACAGCAGGTCCGGATGCAGCAGCGCTTCCAGCGCGGCAATGTCCGAGGACAGCATGGCCTGGCGCAGCCGTTCCTCGGCGTCCTGGATGGCGGCGGTGATCGAAGCGTGCATGGCGTGGGTTCCGGGAGTATCTTGGATTGAACACGCCCGCATTCTATTCGGTCATCAGCCGTCTTGCCTTGTTGCCAATGCCCCGCACGCCGCGTGCGGGCATACGCTTTAATGCACCTCCCGCCGGTTTGCGGCGCCCCGCCATTTACCCATTTCAAAGATGATCTATCGCATCCTTGCCGACCTCGTGCTGGTCATACACGGCCTGTTTGTCGCGTTCGTGGTGTTCGGCGGCCTGCTGGCGCTGTGGAAACCGCGCATGGCGTTCTGGCACCTGCCGGCGCTGGCGTGGGGTGCGATGGTGATCGGCATGGGCTGGATCTGTCCGCTGACGCCGCTGGAGGTGTCGCTGCGCGAACGCGCGGGGCAGGAAGGCTACGCGGGCGGCTTCATCGAGCACTACGTGCTGGGCATCATCTACCCCGAGGGCATCACGCGGGCGACGCAGATGCTGCTGGCGGCGGTGCTGATCGTGGGCAACATCGTCGTCTATACCGTGTGGGCGCGCCGCCGGGCCGATGTGCGCCGCGCGGCTGCGGCTGCTGCCCAAGCGCGGCAGTCCGTACAGGGCCGCTCCTGAACAACGCGAACCGCCCCACCCCTGCCCCGCGCCGCTACAGGCTGCGCGCGATCACCAGGCGCTGGATGTCGCTGGTGCCCTCGTAGATCTGGCAGACGCGCACATCGCGATAAATGCGCTCGACCGGAAAATCCTTCAGGTAGCCATAACCGCCCAGCGTCTGAATCGCCGCCGAGCAGACCTTTTCAGCCATCTCGGACGCGAACAGCTTGGCCATGGACGCCTCGGTCAATGCCGGCCTGCCCGCTTCGCGCAAGGCCGCGGCGTGCAGCACCATCTGGCGGGCCGCGTGGATCTGCGTCGCCATGTCCGCCAGGCGGAACGACACGGCCTGGTGTTCGATGATGGGTTTGCCGAAGGCTAGTCGATCGCGGGCGTAGTCGCGCGCGCATTCGAAGGCAGCCCGCGCCATGCCCACCGACTGCGACGCAATGCCGATGCGCCCGCCTTCCAGGTTGGACAAGGCGATCTTGTAGCCTTCGCCTTCTTCGCCCAGCCGCCATGCTGCCGGGATGCGCATGTCTTCAAATGCAATCTGGCAGGTGTCGGACGCGTGCTGACCGAGCTTGTCCTCCACGCGCAGCACCTTGTAGCCCGGCGTATCGGTGGGGACGATGAACGCCGAGATGCCGCGCTTGCCCGCGTCGGGGTCGGTGACCGCGAACACGATGACCGTCTGCCCGTTGCGCCCGGACGTGATGAACTGCTTGGCGCCATTGAGGATGTAGTGGTCGCCGTCGCGCCGCGCGCGGGTATGCAGGCTGCTGGCGTCGGAGCCGGCCTGCGGTTCGGTCAGCGCGAATGCGCCGATGTGTTCGCCACGCGCCAGCGGCCGCAGAAACTGCGCCTTCTGGTCGTCGTTGCCGAACTTCAGGATGGGCATGCAGCCGACCGAGTTGTGCACGCTCATGATGGTGGAGCAGGCGCCGCTGCCCGCGGCGATTTCCTCCAGCGCCACCGCGTACGAGATATAGCCGCTGCCGTTGCCATCCCACGCTTCGGGCACCAGCATGCCGAAAAAGCCCAGTTGCGCCATTTCGGCGATGGCGTCGGCGGGATAGTGGTGTTCGCGATCCCAGCGTTCGGCATTGGGCGCCAAGCGCTCCTGCGCAAACCGGCGCGCCATCTCCTGGACGCTTTGCTGTTCGTCGGTCAAAAGCATGCTTGTCTCTCCTGATGCGGCGGGCCGTCGATCGAGCCGCTGCGCGCGTTTTTTGTGGTGTGCATGACCGGCGCCGGGCGGGCGGCGCCGTGTGATTGCGAGAATACACCGGCGCGGGCAACGGCCGGCGCGCGTTGTGCAACGCCCGCTGTGCGCCCTTTAAGCCCGCGCGGCCCGTCCCTACGCCCGGGGCGCGTCCTGTTCCGCACGCTGCTGCGCCGGTCCCATGGCGCGGCTCAGGTTGTAGGCCGTGTTCACCAGGCCGATATGCGAAAAACCCTGCGGAAAGTTGCCCACCAGGCGGCGGCGCACGACGTCGTACTCTTCCGACAGCAGCCCCAGGTCGTTGCGCAGGGACAGCAGACGGTCGAAAAGCCGCTCCGCATCGCCCAGCCGGCCCTGCATGACGTAGGCGTCCGCCAGCCAGAAACTGCACGCCAGGAAGACGCCCTCCTCGCCCTCCAGCCCGTCGTCGGTATCCTCGACCGAATACCGGCGCAGCAGGCCGCCGTGCATGAGTTCGCGTTCGATCGCGTGTACGGTGCCCGCCACGCGCGGATCGCTTGCCGGCAGAAAGCCTACCTGCGGGATCAGCAGCAGGCTCGCGTCCAGCGCCGGCGATCCGTAACTCTGCACGAAGCAGCCGCGGGTGCGGTCGTAGCCATGCTCGCAGATGTCCTTGTGGATGCGTTCGCGCAGCCGGCGCCAGGCATCGACCGGCCCCTTCAAGCCCCAGCGCTCGCAGGCCTTGACCGCCCGGTCGAACGCCACCCAGCACATCACGCGCGAATGCGTGAAGGCGCGCCGTTCGCCCCGGACTTCCCAGATGCCGTGGTCCAGTTCGCGCCAGCGCTGCTCCAGCGGCTTGAGCAGCACGTTCTGCAGGCGCCAGGCTTCGGCCAGCGGCGCCAGATCCGCGACGCGGGCGGCGTAGAGCGTATCAATGAGTTCGCCGTAGATGTCGAGCTGGCTCTGCCCCGCCGCGCCATTGCCCCGGCGCACCGGCTGGCTGCCTTCGTAGCCGGGCAGCCACGGAATCTCCAGCTCGGGCAGCCAGCGATCGCCCGCGATGCCGTACATGATCTGCAGCTGATCGGGGTGTCCCGCCACCGCGCGCAGCAGCCATTGGCGCCACGCCTCGGCCTCTTCGCGATAGCCGGCGTTGAGCAAGGCGTACAGCGTCAGCGCCGAGTCGCGCAGCCAGCAATGGCGGTAGTCCCAATTGCGGCTGCCGCCCAGCGCTTCAGGCAGCGACGTGGTGGGCGCCGCGATGATCCCGCCCGTCGGCTGAAAAGTCAGCAGTTTCAGCGTGATCAGCGAACGCACCACGGCGTCGCGACGCCCGTCGCCCGACCCGTCCCAATGACAGCGTTTGGCCCATTCCTGCCACCATGACACGGTGCGGTCCATGCTTTCGACCCGGTCCGGCACGAACCGGGGCGTGCGGTGCGAGCGGTGATAGGACAGCGTGAACGGCACGACGCGGCCCGGATGCAGCGAGAACCGCGCCGTGGTCTTCATGTCGTGGCCTTCGAGCTCGATGGGCGTATGCAGCTCGACCGCGTCCGGGCCCGCGATGGCGTTCAGGCCATAATCGCGCCGCCGCACCCACGGCACGCTCTGACCGTAGTTGAAGCGCAGGATCAGCTCCATGTCCATCTGCACATGGCCGGACTCGCCGCGCACGATGCGCACCACGTCCACGCGCTCGTCGTCGTCGCTGAGCGGCATGAAGTCGTACACCAGCACCGAGCCCGTACGGGTCTCGAAGCGGGTCTCCAGCACCGCCGTGTCGGGCACGTAGCGGCGGGACGTCGACTTGATCTTGCCGTGCGGCGCGATCAGCCAGCGCCCGTGACGCTGGTCGCCCAGCAAGGCGGCAAAGCACGCGGGCGAGTCGAAATGCGGCAGGCACAGCCAGTCGATCGAGCCGTCGCGCGCCACCAGCGCGGCGGACAGCATGTTGCCGATGAGTCCGTAGTCTTCCAGGGGTTTGGACATGCGCGCCTCAGCCCGCGCCGCGGAATTCGGGGTATAGCGTCATGCCGCCGTCCACGAAGAGCGTGGTGCCGGTGACGTAGTCGGACGCATCGCTGGCCAGCCACACGGCCGCCTGTGCGATGTCCTCGGGCTCGCCGATCCGGCCGTAGGGGATGAGTTCCAGCAGTTTGGCCAGCGCCTGCGGGGTGTCCCACGCTGGCTGGTTGATCGCGGTGCGGATGGCGCCGGGCGCAATGGAGTTGACCCGGATGCGGTCGGGCGCCAGCTCCTGCGCCAGGGATTTCATCAGCAGCGAAATACCGCCCTTGGACGCGGCGTAGTTCACCTGGAACGCCCAGGGGATCACTTCGTGCACCGAGCTGATGAAGAGGATGTTGCCCACCGAGCGGTTCTGGCGGGAGGGATCGGGCGGCTGCGTCTTGAAGGCTCGGGCCGCCGCGCGGGCGCACAGGAAGTGGCCGGTCAGGTTTACGTCGATCACGCGCTGCCAGTCTGCGAGCGTCATGTCGGCAATAGGCGACGGATGCTCAACCCCCGCGTTGTTGACCAGGATGTCCACCCGTCCGAAGTGCTGCACGGCCTGCTCGAACAGATGGTCGACGTCGGCCTCGCGGCTGATGTCTGCCGCGGCTGCGACCGCCGTCCCGCCGCTACGCTGGATCGATTCCACCACCGCCGCGCCGCGGGCTTGGGAGTCTCCGCCCGCCCGGTGGTTCACCACCACTCGCGCTCCCGCTTCGGCAAGTCCGATTGCGGTGGCGCGCCCAATGCCTGAAGACGCGCCTGTCACCACGGCCACGCGGCCGTTCAGGTCAGTCGTGTGCTGCATGCCAGTCTCCTTGGCAGCCGGCGTGTGGCCGGGCTGCCGGTATAGAGGGTTTCAGGGTAGTCCCGCCCGGGGGGCCGGCGCAACCCGGCGGCGGGAGGATGCCGCTACGCGCAGGGTTTTCGCTGGACCGCTCCATGCGGCGGGGCGCTCTGCTGCAAGCGGCATTCCTGCCCGCGACGACGCAATACGCAACAACATAGGTTGCATAAGATCACATGCGCTTCTATCATGCAACTTATCAAGTATCGTAACCACCGCGTGAGGGTCTTACCATGCACTACGACGTCATCATCATCGGCGGCAGCTTTGCCGGCCTGTCCGCTGCCATGCAACTGGCGCGCGCCCGCCGGCGGGTGTTGCTGGTCGACGCGGCCAAACCCCGCAACCGCTACGCCGCGCACGCGCACGGCTTTCTTGGGCAGGACGGCGTGCCGCCGCACGAGATCGTAGCCACCGCCCGCGCGCAACTTGCCCGCTATCCGACCGTTGCCTTCCTGGACGGCGAGGCGGTCCAGGCCCAGCCGCAAGATGGCGGATTCGGCATCGTCATGGCGGACGGCAAGCAGGTACGCGGCGCGCGCCTGATCCTGGCCACCGGCATGCGCGACGAATTGCCGCCGCTGCCTGGACTTGAGGAACGCTGGGGGCAGACGGTGCTGCACTGCCCGTACTGCCATGGCTACGAAGTCGCAGGCAATCCGCTGGGCGTGCTGGCCGCGCATCCGATGTCCGCCCATCAGGCGATGATGCTGCCCGACTGGGGGCCGACCACGTATTTCACGCAGGGGCAGTTCGAACCTTCGGCAGAAGACGCGCAGCATCTCGCCGCGCGTGGCGTCCACATCGAGCGCACGCCGGTAGTCGCGCTGCTGGGCGCAGCGCCCGCCTTGGACGGCGTCGTGCTGGCCGATGGACGCGAGGTGCCGCTGCGCGCGCTGTTCGTCGCCAGCCGCGCACACATGGCCAGTCCGCTTGCCGATCAGCTGGGATGCGCGTTCGACGAGGGGCCGCTGGGACCCGTGATCCGCGTGGACGATCTGAAGCAGACCACGGTGCCCGGCGTGTACGCCGCCGGCGACGCGTCCACACCGATGTCCAACGCCACGCTGGCCAGCGCCTCCGGCGTCATGGCCGGCGTCTGCGCGCACCGGTCGCTGGTCATGGCGTAAGCAGTCTTTGGCCTGATCCCCAGGCCGTGCATAATGGCGGGATTGGCGGCCCGGTCTCCGGCATGGAGCACGGGCCGCCAGTTCATCCGACCACGAATCCAGGAGCAGCCGTGCTGGATCCCATCCTCGCCGAACTTTCCACCACCCTGCCCGCCGCCAAGTCGGTCGAGCAGTTGACCCGCCCGCTGCTGGACATGCTGGGCGCCGTCACCGGACTTGAATCCACCTACCTCACCGCCATCGACCTCAAGGCCGATCTGCAGCACGTGCGTTACGCGCGCAATGTGGGGCAGCTGCAGATACCGGAAGGACTGTCCGTGCCCTGGGACAACACGCTGTGCAAGCGCGCGCTGGACGAAGGCCGCATGTGCACCAGCGACGTGTCGCAGTGCTGGCCGGATTCAGACGCGGCCCGGCAGTTGGGCATCCAGACCTACGTCAGCGCGCCGGTGCGCGCCGATGACGGCGCCCTGTACGGCACGCTGTGCGCCGCCAGTGCCCGGCGCCACGACATCAGCCCGCAGGCCGAAGCGGTGCTGAAGCTTTTTTCCAGCGTGATCGCCAGCTTCATCGAACGCGAAATGCTCGTTGAACAGTTGCACTCGGCCAACGTCCGGCTCATGTCCTATGCGCTGACCGACACGCTGACGGGACTGCCCAATCGGCGTGCTGTCTACGAGGCGCTGGACCGGCTGCTGGCGCGCGCCGTGCGCGAGAACGGCAGCGTGCTGGTCGGCGTCATCGATCTGGATGGTTTCAAGAGCATCAACGACACGTACGGCCACCAGGCGGGCGACCTCTTTCTGCAGGAAGTCTCGCGGCGCATGGCGGCGGCGCTGCGCGGGTCGGACATGCTGGGACGCGTGGGTGGCGACGAATTCGTGCTCATCGGGCCCGGCCCCGCGCTGACGGGCAAACGTGCCGACGAAGGCGGCGTGAGCCAACAGGCCGAGCCCGACGAGGCCGCCCGAGCGATGGAAGAACGCGTCCTGGCCGCCTCCATGGGCCGTTATCGGCTGGGCGACGCCACCGTGGCCTACGAAGGCGCCAGCGCCGGCGTCGTGGCGCTGGACCCCGCGGGCCTGGACGCGGAGGCTGCTGTCCGACTGGCCGATACCCGCATGTACGAAATCAAGCACGCGCGCCGGGCGGCGCGGGTCATTCACTGATCGACCGCGCGGCGCATGTACGGTTGAAGCGGCGGCGCGCGACCATTCGTCGAAGCGCCGGCGCGCTCGCTCCGGAAAGCGCGGACGCGCGGCTGTTCCTTTGAAGCGCCGGAAGCGCGGCTGTTCCTTTGGGACGCGGACGCGCGGCTATTGCAGCCGCGCCTTGAAGAACGCCGTCACCTGGGCGTTCAGTTCACGATGAAACGCCAGCCGATCAGTACCCGCATCGTCGCGGCAGATGCCGGGCAGCGCCTCGGCCTGTTCAGGCGAGCACGGCGCCAGAAACGCGTAATGCCCCGCGCCCGCAGCCACCCGGAAATCCGGCGTGACGCCCAGGCCCTGGCGCACGGCCTCGACGCTGGCCGGGCTGACGCCTTCGCCGCCCCGCTCCGACGCCCATAGCTGAACGGGTAGCGTGACACGCTTGAGCGCATCGCCCGGAAACACGTTGAGCGGATCGGCAATGACCGCCGCCTTGATGCGTGGCTCCGCCGGATAGGGTTGCTGCGGCACCTTCCCGGCCGCGATGTCGCGGCACATCGGCAGCGACGGCTGGTCAGCGCAGATCGCCAGCCCCGCCGCCAGGTCCGGCGCCGCGCCGGCCAGCACCAGGCCCGTATACCCGCCGCGCGAAAAACCGAAGAAGCCGATCCTGTCGGGATCGACCCTTGCCTTGTCCGGCCACGCGCCGGTCATGTAGTCGATCAGCCGGCGCATTTCGCGGGGCCGGGTGGAAAAGATCGACAAATATCCCTGCCGCGATTTGTCTTGCGCGTTGTCGCCCACGTGGTTGATCGCCGCCACCACGAAGCCGGCATCGGCCAGCGCGGCCGCGGTGCCGTGGTGGCTGAGATACGAGCCCGCCGAGCCGTGCGACATGACGATGAGCGGATAGCGGCCTTCCGGCAGCTTGCAGCCCTGCACCCCTTGAATGGCGACGCGGCCCACCTTGATGTCGCCCGCGGGTTCGGCGCACGGGGTCCAGACCGCACCTTGCAGACCGGGACCATTCTGATCCATGGGCAAATTCAGACGCTGGAAGCCGGCGGCGTGCGCAGCAGGCGCTGAAATCGCCAGGGCGGCGCACACTAGTGACGGGACAAGCTTGGCAAGGGGCATGCAGGACGGAGTGCAAAGGATTCTAGGGCGCGCGCCGCGCGGCTGGCGAGATTGTGACATGCCCGGCCATCCGGCTCGCCCGGGCAGGCAAGCCAAAAAAAACGCCACAGGCACCCTGTGGCGTTCATGCACTGAGCGGACGGAAAGCGCTTACCGAACCTTCCCTGCCTTCCACGCCGACAGCAGTTGCTCGTAGGGAATCGTCTCGCCCTTCGGCTTTTCATTGGCCAGCTTCTTCCACGGCGCGTGCTGGTCCGACAGCCACTTGCTCGGATCGCTCTTGGGGTTGAGCTTCGGCGCGCACTGCGCCATGCCCGCCCGTTCAAGCCGCGCCATCACCTGATCCATTTCGTTGGCCAGGTTGTCCATCGCGGCCTGCGGGGTCTTTTCCCCTGTGACCGCAGTGGCGACGTTCTTCCACCAGAGCTGCGCCAGCTTCGGATAGTCCGGCACGTTGGTGCCGGTGGGCGTCCATGCCACGCGCGCGGGACTGCGGTAGAACTCAATCAGGCCGCCGTAGTTGGCCGCGTTCTTGGTGAAGAACTCGCTGTTGATGTCGCTGTCGCGGATGAAGGTCAGGCCGGTAATGGACTTCTTGAGCGACACCGATTTGGACGTGACGAACTGCGCATACAGCCACGCGGCCGCCATCTTGTCGGGGTTGGTGGACTTGAAGAAGGTCCACGAGCCCACGTCCTGGTAGCCGTTCTGCATGCCGTCCTTCCAGTACGGGCCGTACGGCGACGGGGCCATGCGCCACTTCGGCGTGCCGTCGTCGTTCACGACGGGCAGCCCCTTCTTGGTCATGTCGGCGGTAAAGGCCGTGTACCAGAAGATCTGCTGGGCGATCTGGCCCTGCGCGGGCACGGGTCCGGCTTCCGAGAAGGTCATGCCCATGGCCTGCTGCGGCGCGAACTTCTTCATCCAGTCGATGTACTTGGTCAGCGCGTACACGGCGGCCGGGCTGTTCGTGGCGCCGCCACGTGACACCGACGCGCCCACCGGCGTGCACTTGTCGTCGGCCACGCGGATGCCCCACTCGTCCACGGGCATGCCGTTGGGCAGGCCCTTGTCGGCCGCGCCCGCCATCGACAGCCACGCATCGGTGAAGCGCCAGCCCAGCGACGGATCCTTCTTGCCGTAGTCCATGTGGCCGTAGACGCGCTTGCCGTCGATCTCCTTGACGTCGTTGGAGAAGAACGTGGCGATGTCTTCGTACGCCGACCAGTTGGTGGGCACGCCCAGTTCATAGCCGTACTTGGCCTTGAACTTTTCCTTCAGGTCCGGCCGCGCGAACCAGTCGGCGCGGAACCAGTACACGTTGGCGAACTGCTGGTCCGGCAACTGATACAGCTTGCCGTCGGGCGCGGTGGTGAACTTGGTGCCGATGAAGTCCTTCAGGTCCAGATCGGGATTGGTCCATTCCTTGCCGGCCCCGGCCATGTAGTCGGACAGCGGCAGGATGGCGCCGTAACGGTAGTGGGTGCCAATCAGGTCGGAATCGGAGATCCAGCCGTCGTAGATGGACTTGCCGGACTGCATGGACGTCTGCAGCTTCTCGACGACGTCGCCTTCCTGGATGAGGTCGTGATTGACCTTGATGCCGGTGATTTCGGCAAAGGCCTTGGCCAGCACCTTGGACTCGTACTCGTGCGTGGTGATGGTCTCGGACACCACGCTGACCTCATTGACGCCCTTGGCCTTGAGCTTGGCCGCGGCGTCGATGAACCATTTCATTTCGGCCATCTGCTGTTCCTTGGACAGCGACGAAGGCTGGAACTCCGAATCGACCCACTTCTTTGCCTCCGGCTCGCCGGCCCAAGCCCCTGACGTTCCGATCAGGGCGATAGCGGCCGCCATGGCGTGCATGCGCAATTTCATGACCTGTCTCCTCGATAAGTCTTCCCCTATCGTGCTGCGGACCGCTGGCCGGGGAAGACGCTGGCCGATAGTCCTTTTCCTGACTGCCCGAAACCAACGAAGGGTCTGGCGCCCTTCTCTCACCCTTTTTTCATGATGAAGGCCAGCAGCAGCATGGACAGCACGAAGCTGATCCACACCGATGGCGGCTGATCCAGCGAAAACCACTCGACCGCTTTCTGGCCGAAACCCAGGAACGCCAGGTTCAGCCAGGCTGCGGCCATCAGGCCGATGAAGAGCCGGTCGCCGCGCGTGGTGCGCAAGGGGAGAAATCCCTTGCGCTCCTGCGTCGGCGACTTCAGCTCCCAGATCGTCATGCCCACGAGCATCAGCACGATGCAACTGAAGAACACGGCAACCGGGGTGGTCCACACCATCCAGCTGAACATGGGCACGCCCTCCTGTAGTCCCGATGCCTACACGCGGCCCATCGCGAAGCCCTTCGCGATGTAGTGCCGAACGAACCAGATGACGATGCCGCCCGGCACGATGGTCAGCACGCCCGCGGCCGCCAGCACCCCCCAATCCATGCCGGATGCCGATACGGTGCGCGTCATGGTCGCGACGATGGGCTTGGCGTTCACAGTCGTGAGCGTGCGCGCCAGCAGCAGCTCCACCCAACTGAACATGAAGCAGAAGAACGCCGCCACGCCCACGCCCGACTTGATGAGCGGCAGGAAGATCGTCAGGAAAAAGCGCGGAAACGAGTACCCGTCCACATACGCGGTCTCGTCGATCTCACGCGGCACGCCGGACATGAAGCCTTCCAGGATCCACACCGCCAGCGGCACGTTGAACACCAGGTGCGCCAGCGCCACCGCCAGGTGCGTGTCCATCAGGCCGAACGAGCTATAGAGCTGGAAGAACGGCAGCAGGAACACCGCCGGCGGCGTCATGCGGTTGGTGAGCAACCAGAAGAACACGTGCTTGTCGCCGATGAAGCGGTAACGCGAGAACGCATAGGCGGCCGGCAGCGCCACGGCCAGCGAGACGACCGTGTTGATGACGACGTAGATCAGCGAATTGATGTAGCCGGAATACCAGGCCGGGTCGGTGAAGATGGTGCGGTAGTGCTCGAACGTGAAGTCGCGCGGCCAGAGCGTCAGCGTGCTGACGATCTCGGTGTTCGACTTGAACGACATGTTCAGCATCCAGTACAGCGGCAGGATGGCGAACACCAGGTACAGCGTCAGGAAGGCGCCGCGCCACCAGGAGGATTTCTCACGCATTGCCCCGCTCCTCGTCGAAACCGCCCGTGGTGCCCGCGCGCTGCATCCAGTTGTAGAGGATGAAGCACAGCAGCAGGATGATCAGGAAGTAGATGATCGAAAACGCGGCGGCGGGGCCCAGGTCGAACTGCCCCACCGCCTTTTGCGTCAGGTACTGCGACAGGAAGGTCGTGGCGTTGCCCGGGCCGCCGCCGGTCAGCACGAACGGCTCGGTGTAGATCATGAAGCTGTCCATGAACCGCAGCAGCACCGCAATCATCAACACGCCGCGCATCTTGGGCAGCTGGATGTAGCGGAACACGGCAAAGCGCGAGGCGCCGTCGATGCGCGCAGCCTGGTAATACGCATCCGGTATGGCGCGTAGCCCCGCATAGCACAGCAGCGCGACCAGCGGCGTCCAGTGCCACACGTCCATGACCAGCACCGTGACCCAGGCGTCGACATCGTTGCCCGTGTAGTTGTAGTCCACGCCCAGCCAGGACAACGTGGCGCCGAGCAGCCCGATGTCGGTGCGGCCGAACACCTGCCAGATGGTGCCCACCACGTTCCACGGGATCAGCAGCGACAGCGCGATGATCACCAGCACGGCCGACGCGCGCCAGCCGCTGGCCGGCATCGACAGCGCCAGCAGGATGCCCAGCGGAATCTGGATCAGCAGCACCGCAAACGAAAACCCGATCTGCCGGAACAGCGCGCCGTGCAGTTCCTCGTCCTGCAGCACCGCGGCGAACCACTCGGTGCCGACGAACACGCGGCGCTCGGGCGAGATGATGTCCTGCACCGAATAATTGACGATGGTCATCAGCGGCAGGATGGCCGAGAACGCCACGCACAGCACAACCGGCATGACCAGGAACCAGGCCCGGTGATCGGTGGGTTTCATCGGATCAGTTCCTCGTCGAGGTAGAAGCAGGTGTGCGGGTTGAGCACGGACAGCCACACCGTGGCGTCCTTGCCGCCGGCCACGACGTTGCTGCCCAGGCGGGCGCGCACCGGCGTGCCTTCATAGTCAGCCACCAGCAGCGTGTAGGTGCCCACGTCCTGCACGCGTTCCACGCGCATGGGCACCGCGCCAGCCGTCCCGGGATCGGTCACGCGCAGGTATTCCGGCCGCACGCCCAGCTTGACGGGGCCCGCGCCTTCCAGCTTGACGGCCAGCTCGGCCGGCACGCCTTGCAATTGGTGCTGGCCCACCCTCAGCGCGCCGTCGCGCCACTGCGCCGGCAGGAAGTTCATCCCCGGCGACCCGATGAAATGGCCCACGAAGGTGTGCGCGGGCCGTTCGAACAGATCATCCGCGCTGCCCACCTGCACGGCGCGGCCGCGCGCCATGACCATGACTTGGTCGGCAAAGGTCAGCGCCTCCGTCTGATCGTGGGTCACGTAGATCAGCGTCAGCTTGAACTCGTGATGGATCTCTTTGAGCTTGCGGCGCAGTTCCCACTTGAGTTGCGGGTCGATCACGGTAAGCGGTTCGTCAAAGAGAATCGCCGACACGTCGCTACGCACCAGGCCGCGGCCCAGCGAGATCTTCTGCTTGGCATCCGCCGTCAGCCCGCTGGCCCGGCGGTCCAGCACATTGGACATTTCCAGCATTTCGGCGATGCGGCCCACGCGCTCGCGGATGCGATCGGGCGCAACGCCCCGGTTGCGCAGCGGAAACGCCAGGTTCTCCGCGACCGTCATGGTGTCGTACACCACCGGAAACTGGAACACCTGCGCGATGTTGCGCGCCTGCGGGGTCTTGTCGGTGACGTCCTGCCCGTCGAACAGGATGCGCCCGTGCGATGGCCGCAACAGGCCCGACACGCAGTTGAGCAGCGTGGTCTTGCCGCAGCCGGAGGGCCCGAGCAAAGCATAGGCCCCGCCGTCGCGGAAGGTGAACTGCAGCGGCAGCAGGGCGTAGTCGTCGTCGGACTTGGGATGGGCGACGTACGAATGGGACAGGTCCAGCTCGATCTGCGCCATCAGGCCACCTCCCCCGCCCCCGCCGGCTGCCGGGGCGCCGCGAGCAGCGCGCCATCCGGGCCAAATGCGTAGGTCTGCGCGGGGTCGAAATACAGCCGCACGTGCTGGTCCAGCGTGTACCGGTGCACGCCGGGCAGTTGGGCGACCACGTCGCCCGCAGCCGTCTCGGCATGGACAAAGGTGTCGGACCCGGAGATCTCGGCCAGCTTGACCCGGCCGGGCAGCTCGACGTGACCGGGCCGCGATTCCACATCCAGCGCGCCGGCGCGCAGACCGGCCGTGATATCGGCGTCCGCGCCCGCCGGCAGCGCGCGGTCCACCGCCACGTCGCCCTGCAGCACGAACCCGCCGTTGTGGCGGCGGGCGGCGAACAGGTTCATGGGCGGGTCGCTGAAGGCGCGCGCCACGCGGATCGAATTGGGCCGGTGAAAAACCTCGGCCGTGGGGCCGTATTGCAGCAGTTCGCCCGCGTCCAGAACGGCGGTGTGGCCGCCTAGCAACAGCGCCTCGCCAGGTTCGGTGGTGGCGTAGACCACGGTCGACCGCCCCTGCGCGAACAATTCCGAGAGTTCGTCGCGCAATTCCTCGCGCAGTTTGTAGTCCAGGTTGACCAGCGGCTCGTCCAGCAGGATCAGCGGCGCATCCTTGGCCAGCGCCCGCGCCAGCGCCACCCGCTGCTGCTGCCCGCCCGACAGTTCGGACGGATAGCGGTCCAGCAAATGGTCGATGTGCAGCCGCGCCGCCATGGCGTGGACTTTTTCACGCGTGTCGCGCTCGCCGCGCAGCTTGAGCGGCGAGGCGATGTTGTCGTAGACCGACATGGACGGATAGTTGATGAACTGCTGGTAGACCATCGCCACGTTGCGCTGGCGGACGGGCACGCCGGTGACGTCGGCGCCGTCGACCCGCACGTGGCCCTCGGAAGGGCGGTCCAGCCCGGCCATGATGCGCATCAGCGAGGTCTTGCCGGCCAGGGTGGCCCCCAGCAGGACGGTCATGGCTCCCGGAACCGGGGCCAGGCTCATGGGATACAGGTGCGTCTGCGAGCCGGCCCGCAAAGCTATCCCGTCCAAGGTCAGCTGCATCTAGTCTCCTCAACCTACTTATACGTCCCTGTTTTCTACGGACTTCGGTATTCGGCACAGCGTCCCAGCTTGCGCGACCCCACGTTCCCGCGCGGGCGCAACACGATGAGCATACTCTTTCAGATGGCTTTCGTTTTTTGTGCGTTTTACTGAAGAAGCGAACAAAAAACAATCTTGCGGTGCGTCATTATTTTTCGCTTTTGTTGTTTTATCATTCGAACATGACACTGAATCCACGACAGAGCGCGCTGATCGAAATGGTGCGAGCCCAGGGCTCGGCCTCGATCGAAGAGCTTGCCAAACGTTTCGACGTCACGCTGCAGACCGTGCGGCGGGACGTCAACATCCTTTCGGAAGCCGGCCTGCTGTCGCGCTTTCATGGCGGGGTGCGCATTGAAGCCTCCACCATCGAGAACATCGCCTACCGCAAGCGCCAGGGGCTGCACGCCGCGGGCAAGCAGCGCATCGCCGAAGCCGTGGCCCGCGCCGTGCCGGACGGCTGTTCGCTGATCCTGAACATCGGCACCACCACCGAGGCCATTGCGCGCGCGCTGCTGCGCCATCGCGGACTGCGCGTCATCACGAACAACCTGCACGTGGCCGACATCCTGTCCGACAACCCGGATTGCGAAGTCATCGTCGCCGGCGGCGTGGTGCGCTCGCGCGACCGCGGCATCGTCGGCGAAGCCACGATGGACTTCATCCGCCAGTTCAAGGTCGACATCGGCCTGATCGGCATTTCGGGCATCGAGGCCGACGGCACCCTGCGCGACTACGACTTCCGCGAAGTGCGCGTGGCGCGCACGATCATAGAGCAGTCGCGCGAGGTCTGGCTGGCCGCCGACAGCAGCAAGTTCAAGCGCCAGGCCATGGTGGAACTGGCGCATATCTCGCAGATCGACCGCTTCTTCACCGACGCGCATCCGCAGGAACCACTGGCACAAGTGTTGCTGGACGCCGGCGTGCGCTGCGACGTCGCCGCCGCGCCGCACGTCCCCAAACCTACACCCTGACCCGAGCGCCGCCGCGGACGCATCGTCCGCGCAAGCCCCGCCGGCAAGCACATCGACGCATTTACCTCGCGGCCCTGCCGCCCTAAAAGAACATGAACCAACCCCTCGCCTCCGTCACCCCGCCCGACCGCAGCCGTCTTCTAAACACGCTGGACAACACGCATTCCTGGGACGTCATCGTCATCGGCGGCGGCGCAACCGGCCTGGGCACGGCGGTCGACGCCGCCGCGCGCGGCTACCGGACGCTGCTGATCGAAGGCGCCGACTTTGCCAAGGGCACGTCCAGCAAGGCCACCAAGCTGGTGCACGGCGGCGTGCGCTATCTGGCGCAAGGCAACGTCAGCCTGGTGCGCGAGGCCCTGCATGAACGCGGCCTGCTCAACCGCAACGCGCCGCACCTGGTGTGGCCGCTGGGCTTTGTGGTGCCGGCCTACACGATGCTGGACCAGCCGTTCTACGGCATCGGCCTGAAGATGTACGACATGCTGGCCGGCAAGCTGAACCTGTCGCCCAGCCGCTGGCTGTCGCGCCGTGAAACGCTGGCCAACGCCCCGACCCTTGCGGAAACCGTCAGCGGGCGCAGCCTGAAGGGCGGCGTGCTGTACTACGACGGCCAGTTCGACGACGCGCGCCTGGCCATGAGCCTGATGCGCACGCTGTTCGACCTGGGCGGCACGGCAGTCAACTACGTGCGCGCCACGGGCCTGACCACCACCAACGGCAAGGTCGACGGCGTGACCGCACAGGACGTGATCGGCGGCGCGTCGTTCACGCTGCGCGCGCGCTGCGTGGTCAACGCCACCGGCGTGTGGGTGGACGCCGTACGCCGCATGGAAGACAAGAACGCGCAGACGATGGTCGCGCCCAGCCAGGGCGTGCACCTGACGCTGCCGCAGGATTTCCTGCCCGGCAAGCGTGCCGTGCTGATTCCCAAGACCGACGACGGCCGCGTGCTGTTCGTGGTGCCCTGGAACGGCCACACCATCGTCGGCACCACCGACACGCCGCGCCAGGACCTGCCGCTGGACCCGGACGCCGGCGCACAGGACGTGGATTTCATCCTGAGCACCGCCGCGCGCTATCTCAGCCGCAAACCGACGCGCGACGACGTGACCAGCGTCTGGGCCGGGCTGCGTCCGCTGGTCAAGGCGACCGGCGAAGCCTCCACCAAGAAGCTGTCGCGCGAGCACACGATTCTGGTGTCCAAGGCCGGCCTCGTGACGGTCACCGGCGGCAAGTGGACGACGTACCGCCGCATGGCGCAGGACGTGGTCGACACCGCCATCCAGCATCAGTTGCTGACGCAGGCCTCGTGCCGCACCGAATCGTTGCCGCTGCATGGCGCCAATGGTCTTGCACCGTCGCAGGAACACGCCGGCACGCCGGACAGCTACTACGGCAGCGATCTGGCGACGTTGCAGGCGTTGCCCGGCGCGCAGCGCATGCTGGTCAAGGCCAGCGGCCTGACCGAAGCGCACGTGCGTTTTGCGGCGCGCTTTGAACTGGCGCGCACTGCCGAGGACGTGTTGGCGCGCCGCAACCGCGCGCTTTTCCTGGATGCCGAGGCCGCGATGCTGGCCGCGCCGGAAGTGGCCCGCATCCTGGCCGAGGAACTGGGCCACGACGCGGCCTGGCAGCAGCGCACGCTGCAGGACCTGGCCACCGTCGCGGCGACCTATCGCCTGAAGTAATTCGCTACGGTAAGCCGCTACGGCACGCGCAGGCGGCTTTCGCGGATCAACGATTCGAACACGCGCAGCATGTCGGGATCGAACTTCGATCCCGCCTCCTGATTCAGGATGTCCATGATCTGCGTGTGCGAGCGCGCCGGATGGTAGGGCCGCGCATCGCCCAGCGCATCGTAGGAATCGGCCACCGAGATGATCCGCGCGTGCAGCGCGATGGCGTGGCCGGCAAGGCCGTCCGGATAACCGGAGCCGTCGAAGTGTTCATGATGGTGCCGCACCGCCAGCGCAATGGTCTCGCGCTGCGGCATCGCGGTCTGCATGATGAGGGCAGCGCCCGCCGCGGCGTGCGCCTTCATGATTTCCCAGTCTTCCCATACCAGCCGGTGCGGGCTGTGCAGCACACGATCGGGCGTGGCGATCTTGCCCACATCGTGAAGCCGCGCGGCCACGGCAATGACGTCCACCTCGTGCTCGGGCAGTCCACAAGCCCCGGCCAGCGCCACGCTCAGCGCAGCCACTCTATTGCAATGCCGGCCGGTGGCCGGGTCACGCGCCTGTATTGCGGCAAACAGCGCCGCTTCATAGGATCCTGCGGATATGTCGGGTACGTCGGGGGGCATTGGAAAACCTGCGCGCCGCAACGGCATGGCGGCGCGCGCATATCGGAAAGCCGGAATTCTGACACAATTCGCAACGATGTCCGGCCGCCGCGCGTCGAGCGCGGGGCCGGGCTTCGCCTTCCTGCTGTTGTGCCGTAACGGCGTTCAGTCCTTCAGGCGTTCCAGCAGCGCCTTGGCCACGCCCACCGACGAGCCGGGATTCTGCCCCGTGATGAGCAGGCCGTCGCTGACCACATGCGACTGCCAGTCCGGCCCGCTGCTGTACAGCCCGCCCAGCTTTTTCAGCTCGTCTTCCACCAGGAACGGCACCACATCGGTCAACTGCACGGCGGCTTCTTCCGCATTGGAGAAGCCCGTGACCTGCCTGCCCTGCACCAGCGGCTTGCCGTCGGCGGTCTTGGCATGGCGCAGCACGCCCGGCGCATGGCACACGGCCGAGACCGGCTTGCCCGCGGCCAGCATGGTCTCGATCAGCGCCACCGATTTGGCGTCCTCGGCCAGATCCCACAGCGGGCCGTGACCGCCCGGGTAGAAGACCGCGTCGTAATCCGACGCCTGCACGTCGGACAGCCGGCGCGTGGACGCCAAAACGCGCTGCGCGTCCGCGTCTTTCTGGAAGCGGCGCGTGTCGTCGGTCTGCGCGTCAGGATCGTCGCTCTTGGGATCCAGCGGCGGCTGGCCGCCCAGCGGCGAGGCCAGCGTGATCTTCGCGCCCGCGTCCAGGAACGCGTAGTACGGCGCCGCAAACTCTTCCAGCCAGAAGCCCGTCTTGCGGCCGGTGTTGCCCAGCGTGTCGTGGGAAGTCAGCACGATCAGGATGTTCATGTAGCGCTCCATTCGTCAGGGCCGACGCGCACAATGCGCTTGCCGGCGTTTTCACCCTTGAGCAGCCCGATCAGCCCGCGCGGGGCGTTCTCCAGGCCGTCGACCACGTCTTCACGGTATTTGATGCGTCCTTGCTTGATGAGGTCCTGCATGGCCTCGCGGAATTCACCGTAGCGATGCGCGTATTCGTTGAAGATGATGAAGCCCTGCATCCGCAGCCGCTTTGTCAGGATGGTGCGCATCAGCAGCGCCAGGCGATCCGGGCCCTCGGGCTGGCTGGTGGCGTTGTAGGCCGAGATCAGGCCGCAGACGGGGATGCGGGCGCGCGGGTTCAACAAGGGCAGCACGGCATCGAAGACCGCGCCGCCGACATTTTCGAAGTACACGTCGATGCCTTGTGGCGCCGCCTTTGCCAGGCGCCCGGGCAGGTCCGGCTGACGGTGGTCTACGCATTCGTCAAAGCCCAGTTCCTCGACCACGTAGCGGCACTTGTCCGGCCCGCCCGCAATGCCGACGACCCGGCAGCCGTGGATCTTGGCGATCTGGCCGACCACCGCGCCGACCGCGCCGCTGGCCGCGGCGACCACAACCGTTTCACCGGCCTTGGGCTCGCCGATGTCCAGCAGCCCCATGTAGCCGGTGAAGCCCGGCATGCCCAGCACGCCCAGCGACCACGACGGGTTTTCGGGATTGGCGCCCAGGCGCAACAGGCCGGCGCCGTCGGACACCGCGAAATCCTGCCAGCCGGTCTGCGCCAAGACCCACTCGCCGACCTGAAACTGCGGATTGTTGGAGGCGTGGACGCGGGTGACCGTGCCGCCCACCATCGGCTCACCGATTTGCACCGGCTCGGCATAGGACGGCGCGTCGCTCATGCGGCCGCGCATGTAGGGGTCGAGCGACAGATAGACGGTGCGCAGCAGCACCTGGCCCGGTCCCGGTTGAGGGATGTCGCCGGTTTCCAGGCGGAAGTCGGCATCGGTGGGTTCGCCGTGCGGCCGGGCGGCCAGCACGATGCGGCGGTTGGTGGATGCGGATTGCGGCATGAGGTTCGGTCTCCTTCGTAGCGCCGTCCGGGCCTTGCGGACAACCCCGGGCGGCAGGTTGGGGAACCGGCCCATTACACCACCCATGGCCGCGCGGCCGGCTTGAAACCCTGTTGATCGAACCCTCTTTTAATTAATTAAGTCTTTAATTAGAATCTGCCGCATGTCTTCCCCCACTCGCCTTCCCGCCCGCCGGCCCGGCCGCCCGCCCCGTCCGGACAACGCCGCCGCCCGCGCCAATCTCCTGGATCTGGCCACGCAATTGTTCGCCGCCCAGGGCGTCGCCGCCACCACCATCGCCAATATTGCGCAGCGGGCGGGCGTGACGCCGGCGATGCTGCATTACTACTTCAAGAGCCGGGATCAGTTGATCGACGCGGTGGTGCTGGAACGGATCGTGCCCGTGATCGGATTTGTCTGGGCGCCCGTGCCGCTGGAGGGCGGTGGGGCCGTCATTGACGGGGCTCCCGCCTCCGGGCCCGGCGCATCGCCCGACCCGGCCGCCGCCGCCCGCGGTTTCATCACCGAAGTGGTCGGCCGCGTGGTGCAAAGCGCCACGGAAAAGCCCTGGCTGCCGTCGTTGTGGATGCACGAGGTCGTCAACGAAGGCGGCCAGTTGCGAGAGCGCGTGCTGCGCCATCTGCCGTCGGACCGGCTGCAGGCGTTCGCGGGCCTCATCGCCGAATGCCAGCGCCGCGGCGCCATCACGCCGGGCGTGGAACCGCGCCTCGTGTTCCTTTCCATCCTGGGCCTGACCCTGTTGCCGCTTGCCACGTCCAACCTGTGGCGCCGCATCTGGCAGGACGACCCGGTGGCGCAGTCGATCGATAACGAGGCGATTGCGGCCCACGCCATCGCCATGCTGACCGGCGGCCTGTTCGCGCCGTCTCTACCCTCCCCGACTCCAGGACGCTGACCATGCGCACCTTACGCCGCCTGTCCGCCCCCCTCGCCTTGCTGCCGCTGTTCGGCTGCGGCAATAACGACCAGCCGTTCTATCAGGGCTATGTCGAAGGCGATTACGTGTATGTCGCCTCGTCCGAACCGGGCCGCCTGGACACCCTGGCGGTGCGGCGCGGCCAGCAGGTCGACGCCAACCAGCCGCTGTACGCACTGGACGCCACACGCGAGGCCGCGGCACGCGATCAGGCGCAGGCAGAAGCGGCCGCGGCGCGCGCGCAACTGGAGGACATTGCCACCGGCAAGCGGGCGCCGGAGGTCGACGTCAGCCTGGCGCAATTGGCGCAGGCGCAGGCCGCCAGCCGCCGGTCCGCGGCGCAGCTGGCCCGCGACAATGCGCAGTTCCGCATCGGCGGCATCGCGCGCTCGCAGTTGGACGACAGCCGCGAACAGGCGCAGTCGGACGCGGCGCGCGTGCGCGAACTTCAGGCGCAGGTCGAGGTAAACCGGCTGCCCGGCCGCGACGAGGCCCGGCGCGCGCAGGCCTCCCAGGTGGAGGCCGCCGACGCCGCGCTGGCGCAGGCCGAATGGACGTTGAACCAGAAGCGGCTGGCCGCGCCGGCCGCCGGGCGGATCTTCGACACCATGTACCGCGTGGGCGAATGGGTGCCGGCCGGCAGTCCGGTCGTGAGCCTGCTGCCGCCTGGCAACATCAAGGTGCGGTTCTTCGTGCCGGAGACGGTGGTCGGATCGCTGAAGATCGGCCAGCAGGCCACGCTGCGCTGCGACGGCTGCGGCGATCCGATCCCCGTGCGCATCGACTACGTGTCTGACCAGGCCGAATACACGCCGCCGGTCATCTACAGCCGCGAAAGCCGCAGCAAGCTCGTGTACATGGTTGAGGCCCGCCCCGCCCCCGACCAGGCGGCGCGGCTGCATCCGGGTCAGCCGGTGGAGGCGACGCTGCCATGAACGCGCCCGACGCCGGCAGCAACGTCATCGACGTACGCGGCCTGAACAAGCACTTCGGCAACAAGCATGTCGTGAACGACGTGTCGCTGCAGGTTCGCGAAGGCGAGATTTTCGGGTTCCTGGGGCCCAACGGCAGCGGCAAAACGACGTGCATCCGCCTCATGTGCGGCCTGCTCACGCCGGATTCCGGCAGCGGCACATGCCTGGGCTACGACATCCTGCGCGACAGCGCCGAGATCAAGCGCAATGTCGGCTACATGACGCAGAAGTTCTCGTACTGGGAGGACCTGACCATCCGCGAGAACCTGGACTTTGTCGCGCGCATGTACGGCATGCCGCAGCGCAAGGAGGCCGTGGACCGCGCCCTGCAGGACCTCGGGCTGCAAACCCGCGCCGGGCAATTGACGGGATCCTTGTCCGGCGGATGGAAGCAGCGCCTGGCGCTGGCCGCCTGCCTGCTCCACCAGCCCCGCCTGTTGCTGCTGGACGAACCCACGGCCGGCGTGGATCCGACGGCGCGGCGCGACTTCTGGGAACAGCTGCATGAACTGGCGGCGCGCGGCATCTCGGTGCTGGTCAGCACGCATTACATGGACGAGGCCGAACGCTGCCACAAGCTGGCCTACATCTCGTACGGCAAGCTGCTGACGCAAGGCACCGCCGACGAGGTCATCGCCGAGCAGCAACTGACCACCTGGGCGATCCACGGCGTCAACCTGGTGCCGTTGGGCCAGCAACTGCGCAGTGCGCCCGGCGTTGACCAGACGGTCGCGTTCGGATCCGCGCTGCACGTCAGCGGCCGGGACGCGGCCACGCTGGAAAGCACGCTGCGCGCGGCCATCGCGGGCCAGGATCTGCGCCTGGAACGCATCGACACCAGCCTGGAGGACGTCTTCATCTACCTGATGAACCGGTCCACCGACAACTTCGCGGGCCAGCCATGACCGCGCGCCTGAACGGCTTTTCGTGGTCGCGCTGGTGGAGCATGGTGCTCAAGGAATTCCTGCAGCTGCGCCGCGACCGCATTACCTTCGGCATGATCGTGGGCCTGCCGATCATGCAGCTCGCGCTTTTCGGTTATGCCATCAACACCGATCCACGCCAGATGCCCACCGCCATCATCGCGGCGGACCACAGCCCGTTCACGCGCAGCTTCATCGCGGCGATGCGCTCGTCGGACTACTTTCACATCGTCGAGGAACTGGACACCGAGGAAGCGGGCCGCGCCGCGCTGGCGCAGGGCCGCGTGCTGTTCGTCGTGACCATTCCGCCGGATTTCACGCGCAGCCTGCTGCGCGGCGAACGCCCGGCGCTGCTGATCGAAGCCGATGCCACCGACCCCATGGCGACGGGCATGGCGCTGGGCGCAGCAACGCAGCTGACGCAGGCCGTCGCGCAAAAGGATCTGACCGGACCGCTTGCCAGCCTGGCGGGCGGCCAGCCGCCTTTCGACGTGCGCATCCATCAGCTCTACAACGAAGAGCAGATCTCGCAATACAACACCGTGCCGGGGCTGATGGGCGTGATCCTGACGATGACGCTGGTGATGATGACCGGACTGGCGATGACCCGCGAGCGCGAACGCGGCACCATGGAAAACCTGCTGGCGATGCCGGTGCGGCCGATCGAGGTGATGACGGGCAAGATCGTGCCGTACATCGCCATCGGGTTGATCCAGGCCAGCATCATTCTCGCGGCGGCGCATTTCGTCTTCCACGTGCCAATCATGGGCAGCCTGCTGTCCGTGTACCTGGCCGCGCTGCTCTTCGTCGCGGCGAACCTGACCGTCGGCATCACGCTGTCGTCGCTGGCGCAGAACCAGCTGCAGGCGATGCAGCTGACCATGTTCTATTTCCTGCCGAACATGCTGCTGTCCGGCTTCATGTTTCCGTTCCAGGGCATGCCGATGTGGGCGCAGCACCTGGGCAACCTGCTGCCGCTGACGTATTTCAACCGGCTGATCCGCGGCATCCTGCTCAAGGGCAACGGCTGGTGGGACCTGTGGCCCAACATCTGGCCCCTGATGCTGTTCACCGTCATCGTCATGACCGCCGCCGTGAAGTTCTACCGCCGCACCCTGGATTGAAGCCCATGTCCCGCCCCCCCTTCATGCCCGCTTCCCGTCCCCTGGTCTCGATGGCGCTGTGCGCGCTGCTGTCGGCCTGCGCGGTCGGCCCCGACTTCGATACGCCCGCCGCGCCGGACGTAGCAGCCTATACGCCAAACGGGCAGGACGCGCTGCCCGCGGGCCAGCAGCGGCTGCAAGCGGGCGCCGACATTCCCGCGCAGTGGTGGCAATTGTTCCGGTCGGACGCGCTGGACCGGCTGGTGCGCCAAGCGCTGGACGCCAGCCCCACGCTGGAAGAAGCGCGTGCGCGCTTGCGGCAGGCGCAGGAAGACCTGGCCGCGGACACCGGCGGGCGCATGCTGCCCGCGGTGGACGGCAATCTGTCGGCGGCGCGCAAGAAGGTCGATCCCGCCGCCTACGGCGTGCCGGTGGCCGAGCCGCCCCCGCCCTTCACGCTGTACAACGCCTCGATCGACGTGTCCTACACGCTGGACGTGTTCGGCGCCAACCGCCGCGCGCTGGAAAGCCTGGCCGCGCAGACGGATTACCAGGCGCATGAGCTGCAGGCGGCGCGCATGTCGCTGGCGGCCAACGTGGTCACCGCCGCCATCCGCCAGGCGGATCTGGCCGAGCGGCTGACCGCCACGCGCGACCTGTTGGCGGCGCAAGTCAGCCAGCAGGACATCATGCGCAAGCGCCTGGACGCCGGGGGCATTGCCCTGGCCGATCTGCGCAACCAGGAGCTGCTGGTCGCGCAAACCCGCGCCACCGTCCCGCCGCTGGAATACCAGTTTGCGCAGGTGACCCACCAGCTTGCCACCTACCTGGGCGTGCTGCCCGCCGCCCTGCAAACGCCGCCGCTGCGCCTGGCGGACCTGACGCTGCCGCCCGACGTTCCGACCGGCGTGCCGTCGGGGCTGACGCGCCAGCGGCCCGACATCCTGGCGGCCGAAGCCCTGTGGCGCAAGGCGTCGGCCGACGTGGGCGTGGCCACGGCCAACCTGTATCCGCAGTTCACGCTGACCGCCAGTTTCGGGTCGCAGCGCACGGGCGTGAACGAACTGTCAGATGGCGTCAACGTGTGGAACCTGGGTCTCGGGCTGGTTCAGCCTCTTTTTCATGGTGGCGAACTGCGGGCCCGCAAGCGCTCGGCGGAAGCGGCGTATGACGCTGCCGCCGCATCATTTCGCCAGACGGTGCTTGACGGCTTTCGCCAGGTGGCCGATGCGTTGCGCGCGCTGCAGACGGACGGTGACGCCTTCGCGGCCTACGACGATGCGTGGCGCCGCGCAGACGAAGCCGAACGCATCGCGGCGGGCCGCTACCAGGCCGGCGGCATCAGCCACCTGAGCCTCCTGGACAGCCAGCGGCAGGTGTTGCAGACCAGGATTTCGCGCATCGAAGCGGATGCCGCGCGCTACACCGACACGGCTGCGTTGTTACAAGCGCTGGGCGGCGGCTGGTGGAATGAGGCGGTTGCACCCGCCCCGTAAGCCCGCAAAAGGGGCTCTGCGGGCCCATGGCCGAGAATTCGGGTAGGAAAGTGTCGTTGTGCGCGGCTTGGGAAAGCGTTGTATCCCGTCATCATGCAAGCGCTCAAGCTGCATGATGTTTACAACGATTTCATGAATGACCTATTAGACCTGATCGTCTTCGCGCCCGACGCCGGCCAGCGCGTCCGCCGTAGCGATGAACTGGCCGAAATGGGGTTCTCGCCGCGCCCTTGCGAAGACTCCAACGGACTGTTCCGCCTGTTTCAGGCCCGCCGCACCCCGCTACTCGTGATGCAAGCCGAGTTCACCGATCTCTGCATGGCCGTCGCAGGTCTGCGCGCCATGGACACCACCGCCGGCATCGTTGCCATTTCCGCCTTCGATACCCCTGAAAACCGCATTCTCGGCCTGCACTGCGGCGCCGACGCCTGCTTTTCGCCCGAGGTGGTCACCGGCGAAATCGCCGCCGCCTTGCAGGCGCTGGTGCGCCGCGTCCCCACCACCGCCAGCCGCCGCGGGGCGGCCGAGGCCGATGCCCGGCCCGCGCCGCCGCCCGTGGCGTCCGCCGAGCCGACCGGCAAGTGGCAATTCCTGGACGCCGCCTGGACGCTGGTCAGCCCCCAGGGCAGACGCCTGGCGCTGACCCAGGCCGAGCGCGAGTTCCTGCTCAAGCTGACCGGCGCGCCGGACAAGCGCATGCCGCGCGGCGATCCGCCTGGCATCGACCCGCATTCCGGCCGCGAATCCATGCGCCGCACGGACGTCGTCGTCAGCCGCCTGCGGCGCAAGGCGCAGGACGTCGACGTGGAACTGCCCATTCGCACCGTCTGGGGCTGGGGCTACGCGTTCACCGGGGAAATCTGACGCGCCGCGGGCGTATGATTCCGCGTACAGGGCCGACTCCCGGCCCGCCTCTGCCCCATCCGTCCCATGGAAGTCTTTGAACGCCTGCAAGCCCTGCTCACCCAGAATCAGGCGCGCTACCGCCTGCTCGAACACGCTGCCGCCGGCAAGTCCGTCGAAGTCGCCGCCATCCGCGGCACCGAAGTCAGCCAGGGCGCCAAGGCGCTGGTCTGCCGCGTGAAGATCTCGTCCAACCAGCGCAAGAACGTGCTCGCCGTCTTTCCGGCGGACAAACAGGCCGACCTGGACGCCATCGCGCGGGCGGCGGGCGGCAAGAAGGCCTCGCTGGCCTCGCAGGACCTGGCACGTGAACTCACGGGCTGCGAGATCGGCGCCATCCCGCCCTTCAGCTTCAATCCCGACCTGACGCTGCTGGTGGATCCCAGCCTGCGAGAGCGCCACGACGAAATCGTGTTCAACGCCGGACGCCTGGACGCGTCCATCCTCCTGAACACCGACGACTACTTCCGCCTGGCCGCGCCCGACGAGGCGCCGCTGATCAAGGCCTGACCGGCGCCGCCCATGAGGCCACCTTGTCCCGCCCTTTGATGACCCACGGCGCGCGCGCCTCCAACATGCGCTGGCTGATGAGCCTGGCGCACATGGAGCCGTCGCCGGTCAACCCCTGGGTGATGCTGCGCGCCGCCCTGGCCATCGGCCTGCCGACCGCGGTGGGCATGGCGCTGGACCAGGGTGCGGCGGCCGCGCTGGTGGCGCTGGGCGCGCTGCCCGCCATCACGGGCGACAACGGCGGCCCCTACCGCAACCGCGCGCTTTCCATCGCTTCCACGGTGTTCGGCGGCGCGTTCGGTTATCTGCTGGGCAACCTGATGTCCGGCCACGGCCTGTGGACGTCCGCCGGCATGACGCTGCTGGTGCTGGCGGCCAGCCTGGTCGGCACCTTCAACAACATCGCCGCGGTCGCGACGCTGCAATTTGCCACGTATGTCATCGTCGGCTCCAGCTTGACGCCCACGCTGCCGCCCTGGCTGCCGCCGGTGCTGGTGGGCGTGGGCGGCCTGTTCGGGCTGGCGCTGACGCTGTCCGGTTGGGTCGTCAACCCGATCGCGCCGGAGCGGGCCGCCGTGGCGCAGGCCTACCGCAAGCTGGCCGCCATGTTCGCGGCCATCGGCACCTCGCGGGTGATGGCCGCGCGCCGCGACATGGAAGCCGCCATGGCCACGGCCTACGACACCGTCCTGGCCGCGCGGGGCCGGTCGGCGGGTCCGTCGCCCAGACTGGCCCGGCTGGCCGCACAGTTGCAGGCCTGCACGCCGCTCACCAACGCCGCGCTGGCGCTGGCGCGCGCCGGCCGCGTGTTGCCGGACGAATGTGCCCGGGTCATGAACCATCTGGCCGACCGGGTCGAAAACGATGCGCCACCGGACGCCCGCGACGACATCGCCGCGCTGCACCGCGCCGGCATGCCGCAGTTGGCCGAGGCGCTGGAACAGGTGCAGCCGCTGCTGCACGGCGCGCGGGCCAGCCAGGCCAACCAGGGCGCCGGGGCCACGGAAGCCAACCCGGCCACCGAGGCCGACGCCTTCGCCACCCTGCAGCCCGCACCGGCGCGCACGCCGTGGCGGGTGCTGATCCGCACGTACCGGCCCGGGCCGACGACAGTGCGTTACCTGGTCCGGTTGGGCCTGTGCCTCGTCGCCGCCGAGGCCGTCGCCCTGGCGGCCGCGCTGCCGCGGTCCTACTGGGTGCCGCTGATCGTCGTGGTGGTGTTCAAGCCCAACTTCGGCTCGGTGTTCGCGCGCGCGCTGCAAAGCTGCGCGGGCAGCGTGGTCGGCGTGGCGATCAGCGCCACCGTGCTTGCGCTGGATCGTGGTGGTCTGGCCAGCCTGCTCACCGTTGCTGCGCTGGCCGCGTTGCTGCCGTGGTCGATACGGCGCAACTACGGGCTGTTCTCGGCGATTCTGGTGCCGATCCTCATGCTGCTGATCGGGGCGCTGCAGCCGGGAAGCTGGGCCATTGCGCTGGCGCGGCTGATCGATGTGGGCGTTGCGGCGGCCATCGTGCTGCTGGTGGGCTACCTGCCTTGGATCCGCATCGAACGCAGCAACCTGGACCATGCCGTTTCCGCCGCCACGTCCACGCTGGCGGCCTACCTGAACACCGTCTTCCGGACCGACCCCGGCAACCGGCATGACCTGCGCGCCCGCGCCTACGCGCGCCTGTCGGACCTGCGCATCGCCCTGCAGCGCGGGCTGTCCGAACCCCGGCTGGTCAGCCGCCGCGCATTGGCCTGGTGGCCGGTGGAAGTCGCACTGGAACGCGTGGCCAACGCGATTTCGGACACGGCCTGGTCGCTGCCCGCCGGACAGGACGCGCCCGCCGCCGCGCAGGTCGCCCAATTGGCCGCCGCGCTGGACAGCATTGCGGCCGCCGTCGAACAAGGCCTGCCCGTGCCCGCCGCCCCCATCGTGGCGCCATCACCGGCGCTGCGGGACGTCGCCGCCGAAATCGAATCCCTGCGCGTCACGCTGGCCGGCCCCGACTTCACGGCAACGCCCGGCCGCCCCGCCGCCCCTTCCCCCCTTCATCAGGTCTGAATCATGTGTCTTGCCGTACTGGCTCTGCATACGCTGCCCGGCATCCCTGTGCTGATCGCCGCGAACCGCGACGAATTTCATGCGCGCCCCACCCTTCCCGCAGCGCAATGGCCCGACGCGCCAGCCATCTACGCCGGGCGCGATGGTCAGGCGGGCGGCACCTGGATGGGCGCAACCGTTCAGGGGCGCTATGCCTTGGTCACCAACTTCCGCGAGCCCGGCCGGCATCTGGACAACGCCCCTTCGCGCGGCGCGCTGGTCGAGGACTTTCTGCGCGGCGAAATGACACCGCAGGCCTACCTTGAGACGGTGCACGCCATGGACCAGGCGTACAACGGCTTCAATCTGATCGTGGGCGACACGCGGCAGGCGTGGTATCTGAGCAATCGCGACGGCGGGCCGCGTGCGTTGGACCCCGGCATCTACGCCCTGTCCAATCATCTGCTGGACACGCCCTGGCCCAAACTGGCGCGCACGAAGGCGGCGTTCTCGGCCGTGCTGGAATATCCGTCGCAGCCCGACCTGCCCGCGCTGTTTACCGCGCTTGGCGACCGCAGCCCGGCGGACGACGCCGACCTGCCGGCCACCGGCCTGCCTTTGGCGCGCGAACGCCTCTTGAGCAGCCCGTTCATCGTCAGCCCGGAATATGGCACGCGCAGTTCCAGCGTCATGGCGCTGCACGGCAATGGCGCCGGCGAACTGGAGGAACGGCGGTTTGCCCCGGACGGCTCGGTCAGCGGCGTCAGCCACCTGACGTTTTCCTGGCAGGCGGCCGGCGGCGGCGTGTGATGCGCGGCGCTTGATACAAACGGTTGATTTCCGAGGCGGACGGACGCGAACTCGCCTTGCGCGCGCACGTCGAATGGTTGCAAGCTACCGGCGAAGGCACCCACAACGCGCTGCCACGCCGGTTTTTCTGCAGGAGAACTCCATGAACAAACGTTTTGAACGCTGCACGATCGCCGCCGCCATGACCCTGGGCACCATTGCTTTAGCGGGTGTCCTGTCCACCGCCCAAGCGGCCATGCCGCCCGTTCAGCACCAGGGCGCTATCGAATATGTCAGCGGCGGCATCGGCATCGACGAATCCGAATCCATGAAAGCCGCGTCCAGCAGTTATCCGCTGGCATTGACCTTTGCTGCACAACGCGGCGGCAAGGCCGATTACGTCGCCGACGTGACCGTCGCGATCCGGGATGCGCAGGGCAAGGCCGTGTTGCAGACGACCGCGCAGGGTCCCTACATGCTGGTGAAGCTGCCGGCGGGCAACTACCGCATCTCGGCCACGTTTGATGGCAAGGCACAGGAGCGCGAGGTCACCGTGCAAGGCTCGGGCACCGTGCGCGCCATGTTCGAGTGGAAGTGATGGCACTGAGGCGCGGCTGATACGGCCGCGCCCCCTATCCTGTTCAAAGGCGCCGGACGCGTCAGACGCCCGCGAACAGGATCGCAATGACAAAGCCCACGCCCGCCGTCCAGACCAGCGAGCGCAGCGCGCCCCAGTTCGCCAGGTACATCGCCAGATAACCCAGCCGCGTGCCCAGCCAGCACGCCATCAGCGTCGCGACGTGCGCGGGGGACGCCTGGTTATACAGCGCAAACAGCACGGCGGCGTAGAAGAACGGCAGCGCCTCGAAGGTGTTGACCTGCGCGGCGTTGGCCCGCGCGCGCCACCCCTCCTGCCGGGCCAGCCAGGCCCGCGGGTCGTTGTTGTCGAATTTCTTGCCGCCTGCCTTGGCGATGATCGTGGACACGAACGGCAGCAGCGCCGCCGCCAACATCAACCACGCGATTGTCTTCATTCCTGACTCCATTGCTGGCGGCTTTTGTGTCCGCCGGACGCGCGGGGCGTGTGCCGCCGCTGCCGCATGGTCGCCTGAAAAGCGGGGGAAGGCAAAGGCGCAGGGGGGGACTCGGGCGGCACGAGTGGCGCCGCCGGCGTTGGAGCTCAAGTTGGCGTTGGCGTTGGCCGCATCAAACTCGCCGGCGTCGAAAGCGCCAAGGTTGGCGAAGACCGCGCTTACACTCGGTCCTTTGCGATTGCCGCCCGCCCGTCGATGCCGCCTGTCATGCCCTGGTTTGCCCTGTTCCTGGCCGCCGCCTTGCTATGGCCGCCCGGCACGCGCCGCTGGGCGCTTGCCCCGTTGGCGGTGACATGGGCCTGGGCATTGGCCGACGGATCGGTCGACCTCGTTGCGCTCGCATGGCCCGCGTTGCTGCTGATTGCCGCGGCGCTGGTGCGATCCCACGCGGGACCGGCCGCGCGCATAGCCGGGCACGGACTCTTTGTGATCCTGGCCGCGCTGCTCTTTGCACATCTGCTGCCCGGCTTTCACAACCTGCGCGTGATTGATCCCGCGCCGCTCAGTCCGGACGCAGTTCCTTTCAGCATGTACCTGAACCTGGACAAACCGCTCGTGGGCTTCTGGGTGGTGCTGGTGCTGGCGCCGCCCATGGCCGCGGCCCATGCGCGTCTGACCATGCAGGCGGCGATCCTCGCCTGCGCAGCCGCGGTGGCGGCCTGCCTGGGATTGGCGCTGGCGCTGGGCGTGGTGGCATGGGCGCCGAAGTGGCCGGCCTCAGGCTGGATCTGGCTGATCAACAACGCCTTGCTGGTGACGCTGGCGGAAGAGGCGCTGTTCCGAGGTTATGTGCAGCAACGCCTGGCGAAGTGGTGGCGCCATCGCGCATGGGGCGCGTGGGCGGCGGTGGCCGTGGCGGCCGTGCTGTTCGGATTGGCCCATTACGCGGGCGGTTGGCAGTGGATGCTGCTGGCTGGCCTGGCGGGTACGGCGTATGGCGCGGCCTATCGTTACGGCGGTTTGGGCGCCGCCGTGCTGGCGCATTTGGGCTTGAACGCGGCGCACTTCGGATTGTTCACCTATCCGATGCGCGCCGCGTTCTGAAAGGCCGCCGCTTCAGGCCGTTAGCGCCGGATAGTCCGTATACCCTTCAGGACCCGAGGCGTAGAAGGTGGCCGGATTCGGCGTATTCAGCGGAGCCTTGCGCGCCAGGCGCTCGGCCAAGTCGGGCGTGGCGATGTACGGCACGCCAAACGCCACGGCGTCGACCTTGCCGGCCGCGATGGCGGCCTCGGCGGTGTCGCGCGTGTAGCCTTCGTTGCCGATATAAACGCCGCCGAACTCGGCCTTGATCATCGGCGCCAGGCTGTCGGGCGCTTCGTGTTCGCGGGCGCAAATGAAGGCGATGCCGCGCTTGCCCAATTCACGCGCCACGTAGCCGAACAGACCCGGCAGATCCGAATCACCCATGTCGTGGGCATCGGCGCGGGGCGACAGATGCACGCCGACGCGGCCCGCGCCCCACACCGCCACGCAGGCGTCGACCACTTCCAGCAGCAGCCGCGCGCGGTTTTCGATGGAACCGCCGTATTGGTCCGTGCGGTGGTTGGTGCTGTCCTGCAGGAACTGGTCCAGCAGGTAGCCATTGGCGGCATGCACCTCGACGCCGTCAAAACCCGCTTCCTTCGCCATCTTCGCGCCGTGGCGGTAGGCGTCGACCACGCCGGGGATCTCTTCGGTTTCCAGCGCGCGCGGCGTCACGTATTCACGCTTGGGGCGCACGTGGCTGACGTGACCCTTGGCGGCGATGGCGCTGGGCGCGACCGGCAGTTCGCCGTCCAGGAACATCGGGTCGGAAATGCGGCCCACGTGCCAGAGCTGCGCGACGATCAGGCTGCCCTTGCCGTGCACGGCGTCAACCACCTTGCGCCACCCCTTGACCTGCTCCGGCGACCAGAGCCCAGGCGTGTCGGCATAGCCCACGCCCTGCGGCGTGACCGCCGTGGCTTCCGTCAGGATCAGGCCGGCGCCCGAACGCTGGGTGTAATACTCGACCATCAGGTCGTTCGGCACGCGGCCGGCGCTGGCGCGTTGGCGCGTCAGCGGCGCCATCACGACGCGGTTGCGCAGGGTCAGGTCGCCGACTTTCAGCGGTTCAAACAGGGGGTTCATGCAAAATCCTTTCGTCCCGGCAATGGGGCGCTTGCGGGTATGGCAGACGGGCTACATATCCAGATTCAATTGCCGCAGAAATGCGGCAATCACGGGTTCATTGCGACGGAAAAAGACCCACTGCCCCACCTTGGTCGCCGAAATCAGGCCGGCGCGCTGCAACACGGCCAGATGCGACGAAACCGTCGACTGGGACAGGCCGCAGCGATCATCGATGTGGCCCGCGCACACCCCGTGTTCGAAGGTGTGGCCCGGGCGCTCCTCGAAATACGCGTGCGGCGTCTTCAGCCAGGCCAGGATGTCGCGGCGAACCGGATTGGCCAGCGCCTTGAGGATGGCGTCGGCGTCGATCGCGGGTTGCGCGGCGTTCTGGTCGGAGGGTGAGGAAGTTGCGGTCATATTGGTATATCGCAATTTATCGAATCATATATCGGGTTTATCCGATATGTCGTCATGCCCCTGTTGCAATCAAGGATTTCGGACGCCGGTCGCGCGATCCTGCGCCCGGCGATCCGGCCGGCGGCTCTCCGGCTTCAGGCTATCGGCCCAGTCACGGGCGAGGTCGCGCTGAGCCTTCCAATTGACCAGCGCGGTGATGGCCATGGCAATCACCGCGCCCAGCGCCGCCAGCGCCATGTCCTTCTGCGCGTCCCAGATATCGCCCTGCGTGCCCAGGTAGGCCGCTCCCAGGTCACCGCCAAAGAACTCCGCGGCGCCCCACTCGATCAGTTCGTAGAGCGCCGAGGTCGACAGCGTCACGTCCATCGGCAGGAAGTACGCCCAAAAGCCGCGCACCTCGGCCACCCGCAGGAAGATCTCGCGGATCGGATAGGCCAGCAGCAGCCCATACGAAAAATGCACGACACGGTCGAAATTGTTGCGTTCCCACCCGAGCACGCTGTTCAGGGTGCGGCCGGTCAAGGCGCGCCACCAGTCGTCGTACGGCACGAGCGAATACGTGTAGTGCGCGCCCACTGTGTGCAAGCACAGGAACAGAAAGATCAGCGTGTATGACACCCGCGAAAACACGAACGCCCGCCGCGTGGCAAACAGCACGGCGCCCAGTCCCAGCACCAGCGCGTTCTCCAGCGCCCAGGCCGAGCGGTCATGCGGATTGATGGCCAGCGCCACCCAGATGACGGCGAACACGCCGGCCAGCGTGACCAGATAGCGGCGGCGCGCGTCGGCCATGGTGCGTCCTAGTCGCCCTGCACCCGGCCGCGCAGCCGCTTGACCTCGCCATGCAGCACCTTGCGCTGCACGCGGCGGCGTTGCGACGAGCGCGTCGGCTTGGTGGGGCGGCGCGGCTTGTCGACCTGGATGGCTGATCGCACCATGCCCACCAGCCGTTCGATGGCCTCGGCACGGTTCTTTTCCTGGCTGCGGAAGGATTGCGATTTGATGACGATCACGCCCTCTTTCGAGATGCGGTGGTCGTTGACGGCGCACAACGCATCCTGCACCTCGGGCGGCAGGCGGGAAGCGCGCACATCGAAGCGCAGGTGGACGGCGCTGGACACCTTGTTGACGTTCTGCCCGCCCGCGCCCTGGGCGCGAATCATGGTGAAGGTCAGGTCGCGCTCGTCGATGAAAAGCGAATCTTGGACGTGAAACATAGGCGGGAAGTCTACAGGGCCGGCCGTCTTCCTGCACCCGGCGGTTGAAACCGCTGGATCCGCGGTTTGGCGCCACAGAGCGGCCATGCGCCGCCCGGCGGCGGACCCGTCTTGCAGGGTCTTTCGGCGGATATCGGCCGCGCCAAGTAAAATAGTGCGCTTTTGCTCGAATTCCGTGGCGCCCTGCCGCCCGCATCTCCTATGACTTACTCCGCCAAAGAAATCTTCAAGACCCTGCAAGGCGAAGGCGCCCACGCAGGCCGCGCGGCGGTATTCTGCCGGTTTGCGGGCTGTAATCTGTGGACCGGCCGCGAAAGCGACCGTGCCAGCGCCGCCTGCACCTTCTGCGACACCGACTTCATCGGCACCGACGGCGACGGCGGCGGCAAGTTCGCCACGGCCGAATTGTTGGCCGACGCCATTGCCGCAGCCTGGGGCCCCGACACCGGCAACCGCTACGTGGTCTTTACGGGCGGCGAGCCGCTGCTGCAACTGGACGCGCCGCTGCTCGACGCCATTCACGCCCGCAGCTTTACCGTCGCCATCGAAACCAACGGCACGATCAAACCGCCCGCCGGCATCGACTGGATCTGCGTCAGCCCCAAGGGTACGGCCCCGGTCGTGATCGAACGCGGCAATGAGCTCAAGCTGGTCTATCCGCAGCTCAACGCCCTGCCCGACGCCTTCGCACATCTGGATTTCGAGCATTTTTTCCTGCAACCCATGGACGGACCGGCGCGCGCAGCCAACACCGAGCAGGCCGTTCAATACTGCATGCAGCATCCGCAATGGCGGCTCAGCCTGCAAACCCACAAATACATAGGCATTCCATGATTTACCCCCACGCCTTGCGGAGCACGCGATGATTTCCGTGACCCGCAGGCTCGAGTTCGACGCCGGCCACCGCATCCCCGACCACCGTAGCCAGTGCCGCAATCTGCACGGCCACCGCTATGTGCTGGAAATCACGCTGACGGGCGACATCGTGCAGGCGCCCGGCGAGTCCGACAACGGCATGGTCATGGACTT
The DNA here is from genome assembly GCF_002331005.1 of Achromobacter sp. UBA2119. Classification (NCBI taxonomy): domain Bacteria; kingdom Pseudomonadati; phylum Pseudomonadota; class Betaproteobacteria; order Burkholderiales; family Alcaligenaceae; genus Achromobacter; species Achromobacter sp. UBA2119. Next base: position 124,414 of record NZ_DCYD01000017.1, read on the forward strand.
TTCCGAGATCAAGCACATCGCCAAGACGCATATCGTGGACGTCTGGGACCATGCGTTCCTGGTCTACGAAGGCGACGACGCTGTGCGCGGCTTTCTGGATACCCTGCCCGGCCACAAGACCGTCGTGCTGGACCGGATTCCCACCGCTGAAAACCTGGCCACCATCGTCTTCGAGACGCTGGCGCCGCAATACCACGGCCACTACGGCGCCGAACTGCGCCTGACGCGCGTGCGTCTGTACGAAACGCCGAACTGCTGGGCCGACTGCAACGGTTGATCCCCGATAGCGCATGAAGGCGGGCTTCGGGCCCGCCTTCAGTTTTCCACCCACGGAAAACCGCACCGCCATCTTCCCAATTGAAAGAATCTATCGCGATAGTCGCCATTTTCAATCATTAGTAAGCTAATCGATAGGATACAATCGAATTCATGCTTACTCCATCCGACTCCCAGCTCATGGCCACCACCGCCAACCTGATGGTGCTGTCGCGCGCCTACCGCGGCGCCGCCGATAAAGCGCTCGCCGACTATGGTCTTTCCCAAGCGACTGCATGGCCCGTCATTCTGGCCGGCCGTCTTGGCGACGGAGTTCGCCAAGGCGCGCTGGCCGAAGCTTTGGGTGTGGAAGGCCCTTCCCTTGTGCGCGTGCTGGATCAACTGGTGGCCGCCGGCCTGATGGAACGGCGCGAAGACCCGCACGATCGCCGCGCACGCACCCTGCACCTGACCGAAGCCGGCCACGCGCTGCGCGCGCAGGTCGAAGATGTGCTGGTTGAACTGCGCCGCCGCATCTTTCACGACGTCAGCGAATCCGATCTGCAAGCCTGCCTGCGCGTGTTCGACGCCATGAAGGTATCGCTGGGCCGCAGCGGCGCCGGTGCGCAAGAGGACGCCCGGCCATGAAACTGCCCAACGTCCGCGAAACCATCTTCTCGCTCAAGAGCTACCTGAGCGCCATCATGGCGCTCTATCTGGCTTACAGCATTGGTTTGCCGCGTCCGTTCTGGGCCATGACCACCGCCTACGTCGTGGCGCAGCCCTGGTCCGGCGCGGTGCGTTCCAAGGCGCTGTACCGTCTGGTCGGCACCTTCTTCGGGTCGGCGGCCACCGTGTACATGGTGCCGCGGCTGTCCAACTCGCCCGTCGTCATGACCGGCGCGATGGTGCTGTGGGTGGGCGCCTGCCTGTACATGTCGGTGCTGGACCGCACACCGCGGTCCTATCTGTTCATGCTGGCTGGCTACACCGCCGCGATGATCGGCTTTCCCAGCGTCACCGACCCTTCCCTTGTGTTCGACACGGCGCTGGCACGTGTCGAGGAAATCAGCCTGGGCATCGTGTGCGCCACGCTGATCCACAGCATCGTGCTGCCGCGCGGCCTCGCGCCCGCGCTGACGCTGCAATTGGACAAAGCCGTGCGCGATGCGCGCAACTGGATGCACGACACGCTCAGCGGCAAGACGGCCGAACAGCGCGACAAGGACCGCCGCGAGCTGGCCAACGACATCACGCAATTGCGCCTCTTATCCACCCACGTTCCCTTCGACACCAGCAATCTGCGCTGGACCGCGGGCGCCGTGCGCGCCATGCAGGACCAGATCGCGGCACTGACGCCGGCCGTGTCCGCCGTCGAAGACCGCATGCGCGCCTTGCAGGCCAATGGCCAGACGCTGCCCGAACCCGTGCAGTCGCTGCTGTCTGATATCTCGGAATGGATCAACGCCGGCCCGCAGGCCTCGCACGAAACGGCCGTCCAGTTGCGCGCGGCCGTGACGCGGCTGACGCCTGGCATCGACAGCCGCTCCACGTGGCGCGACGCGCTGCTGGCCAGCCTGATGGCGCGCCTGCGCGAGCTGATCGACACCTATGACGAATGCCTGGCGCTGCGCCGCGACATCCGCGCCGGGCTGCAGGGCGCGCCGGTTCGCGCCCCGCGCACGACACGCGATCCGAACTCGGCGCTGCACCGCGACCACGGCATGGCGCTGCTGTCGGCGCTGGCCGCGGCGCTGGCGATTTCGGTCTGCTGCCTCTTCTGGATCGGCACGGCCTGGAGCAACGGCGCCACCGCCGCGCTGATGGCCGCGATCTTCAGCTGCTTCTTTGCGTCGCAGGACAATCCCGTGCCCGGCATCATGCAGTTCCTGACCTACACGGTGTATTCCATTCCGCTGTCGGCGCTGTATTTGCTGGGCATCATGCCGGCCATCCATTCGTTCGAGATGCTGGCGCTGTCCATGCTGCCGACCGCCTTCGTGCTGGGCGTGTTCATTGCCCGCCCGGCCAGCACTGGCAAGGCCATGGCCATGCTGTTCGGGTTCCTGGGCACCATGGCGCTGCAGGACACGAACACCGCCGATGTCGTGTCGTTCATCGACACGCAGGTCGCGCAGTGCATGGGCGTGGCCACGGCCGCGATCATCGCCGCCATCTTCCGCACCGTCAGCGTCGACTGGAGCGCGCGCCGCATCCAGGCCGCCAACTGGAAAGAATTGGCGACGCTGGCCAGCTCGCCTCGCGCGCCGTCGCGTCAAACGTACACCGCTCGCATGCTCGACCGCATCGGCCTGTTGCAGCCGCGCCTGGCGCTGGCCAAGCGGCCCGATGATCTGGTGGCCGCCGACGCGCTGAAGGACCTGCGCGTGGGCCGCGACATCACCGAGCTGCAGCGGGCCCGCCGCCAACTGCCGATGGCCGAGCCCACGATCCAGCCGGTGCTGAACAGCCTGGCGCAGTTCTTCAAGATCCGTTCGTCCGGCCGCATGCAGGACAAGACGCCGGAATTCCTGGCGCAGATCGACCGCGCGCTGAGCAGTGTGGCCGCCACCCCGCAAGGCCCCCATGCGCGCGACCGCGCCGTGGTGGCGCTGGTCGGCATCCGCCGCGCCTTCTTTCCCGACGCGCCCGACTATCAACCCGCCCATCCGACCCTGGAGGGCCAAGCATCATGATTGGCGAATTCAATCTCTACGGCATTTATTTCCCCTGGCTGCTCGTGCTGGGCGTCGTCACCCTGGCCGTCGCCTGGGGCGTGCGCCGCGTGCTGGCGCGCGCCGGGCTGTATCGCCTGGTGTGGCACCCCGCGCTGTTTGACCTGGCGCTGTTCGTAGTGCTGCTGTACGGCGTCTCCCTCATTTCCCCTTATTTTCTTCAGAGATAGGTATGAAACTCCCCAATGCCCTTCGCCCTGCTGCTATCGGCAAGTTCGCAGTGACGGCCGTCGTCGTCGCCGCCGCCGCTTACGCCGGCTGGCAGCTTTGGGATCACTATGAAGTCGAGCCCTGGACGCGCGATGGCCGCGTCAAGGCCTATGTGGTGCAGGTGGCGCCCGACGTCTCCGGCCTGGTGACCAGCGTGCCCGTGCACGACAACCAGGACGTGAAGGCCGGCGACCTGCTGTTCGAAATCGATCGCGCCCGCTTCCAGCTCGCGTTCGACCAGGCGCAGGCCTCGGTCCGTTCGCAGCAGGTCGCGCACGACCAGGCGCTGCGCGACGCCAAGCGCAACCGCTCGCTGGGCCAGCTTGTCGCGGCCGAAGCGGTGGAACAAAGCCAGACCAAGGTGCAGCAGACCGAAGCCGCGCTCGCGCAGGCGCAGGTGCAACTGAACACCGCGCGTCTGAATCTGGAACGCAGCCGCGTCGTGGCCGCCAGCGACGGCCGCATCACCAACCTGGACCTGCGCGCCGGTTCCTACGCCACCGCCGGCCACGGCGTGATGGCGCTGGTGGACGCCGGTTCGTTCTACGTCGAAGGCTACTTTGAAGAAACCAAGCTGCCCGGCATCCACGAAGGCGACCCCGTCACTGTGACGCTGATGGGCGAACCGCGCCACATCCGCGGCCATGTCGAAAGCATCGCTCTGGGCATCGCGGACCGCGACCGCAGCACCGGCGCCAATCTGCTGCCCAACGTGAACCCGACCTTCAACTGGGTCCGTCTTGCGCAGCGCATCCCGGTGCGCGTGAAGATCGACGAGGTGCCCGAAGGCGTACGCCTCGTCGCCGGCCAGACCGCCACGGTGTCGGTGGACGACCGCCCGGCCCAGACCGCCGCCGCCGCGCCCCACGCGTCCTGACGGGACACAGAACCACTTTTCTCCGGAAACTCCGCAATTTCTTATCGACGCCAAGCCGTACCTGCCATGAAAACCAGACTCCTCCTTCCGCTGACGCTGGCCCTCGCGCTGGCCGGATGCGCCTCCGTGGGCCCCGACTACAAGGTGCCGCCGGAGGCCGTCTCCCAGCGGCCGAGCGCGCAATCCTCCCTTGTGGAGGCGCAGGCCGGCGTGTATCGGCAAGAGGAAGTCCCCGGCCACTGGTGGCGCCTGTACAACGACCCCGTGCTGGACGGTCTGGTCGAAAAGGCCCTGGCCGCCAACACCGACCTGCGCGTGGCCAGCGCCAATCTGGAACGCGCCCAGGCTGCCGTGCAGGAAACGAAAGCCCAGCAACAGCCCACGATCGGCGTCAATGCCTCGCCCTCGTTCGGCCACGTTTCCGGCTTGCAGGAACTTCAGCCCGGCATTGATCCACCTAATCGCTGGTCGTATTCCACCGGCGCCAGCGTGTCGTATCAGTTGGACCTTTTCGGCCAGATCCGCCGCGCCGTGGAAGCCTCCACCGACGACGCGCAGGCCGCCCAAGCCGCCTACGACGCCACCCGCGTCACCGTCGCCGCAGAGACCGCGCGCGCCTACGCGAACATGTGCGCGGCGGGCATGCAGCTTGCCTCCGCACAACATTCCGTGCAGGTGCAGAAGGAATCGGTCGACGCCGTCAGCCGTTTGCAGCGCGCCGGCCGCGGCACCGCGTTGGACGTCACGCGGGCGCGCAGCCAGCTCGAACAATTGCAGGCCAACCTGCCGCCGTTCCAGTCTCAGCAGCGCACCGCGCTTTACCGTCTGGCTGCATTGACCGGCCAAACGCCGGGCCAGATTCCGCAAGCCCTGCTGCAATGCGCCACCGCCCCCAAGCTGACCGAAACCATCCCCGTCGGCGACGGCGCCGAGCTGCTGCGCCGCCGACCCGACATCCGTCAGGCCGAACGGACGCTGGCCGCCTCCACCGCCCGCATCGGCGTGGCCACGGCCGATCTGTACCCGAAGATCACGCTGGGCCTGTCCGCCGCGTCGGGCGGCCCGGCCGCCATGTTCGGCGATCGCGGCACGTTCAGCTGGAGCGTAGGCCCGCTGATCTCGTGGACCGTTCCCAACACCGGCGCCGCGCAGGCCCGCATCGCCGAAGCCGAAGCCAACACCAAGGCCGCGGCCGCCCGTTTCGACGCGGCCGTGCTGAACGCCTTGCGCGAAACCGAAAGCGCGCTGGTCGTCTATGCCCGCCAGCTGGACCGCGACACTGCCCTGCGCGCTGCCCGCGATCAAAGCGCCGAAGCGGCCTTGCAGGCGCGCCGCCTGTTCCAGTACGGCAAGACGGATTACCTGACCGTGCTGGACGCCGAGCGCACGCTGGCCAGCAATGAAAGCGCGCTCGCCGCATCGCAGGCGGATTTGAGCAGCGACCAGATCGCGTTGTTCCTGGCATTGGGCGGTGGCTGGGAGAAGTAGCCGCCCAAAAATTGATTTCCATATTATGGGGATGACATTGATCTCCCCGAACTCGCACTCCTAGAATCGTCCCAAGCCAATAACTACATCAGACGATTCGAGAGCATCGGTCCGGTCACACCGGACACGATGCTCTAGGACGGGGACAATTCATAATATGGAACATTCCGCAAGCGCCGGCGACGCGCGCGTGCTGGACAGCATCACCAAGCTCACGCCGCAGGATGCCGGGCGCGTGGTGATCGCCGGGTCGCATGGCGGCAGCTATGCCGCCTACTGCGCGGCGCGCGGTGGCGTGCTGGCCGTCGTCCTGAACGACGCCGGCGTGGGCTGGATGCGTGCCGGCATTGCAGGCCTGGACGACCTGCAACGGTGGGGCGTGCCCGCCGCCACCGCAAGCTATCAAAGCTGCCGCATCGGCGATGGCGCGGACATGGCGCGGCACGGCGTCATCAGCTTCGTGAACGCGCTGGCGCAAGACCTGGGCTGCAAAGCGGGTATGCCAGTGGCCGAGGCCGCCTCGCGGCTGGCGCGTGCGTCGCTGAATGCCCGGCCGCTCGCCGACGTCAAGGAATCCCGCACTGTATTCAAGACAGGCACGGACGGCGCTCCGCTGGTGATCGGCGCCGACTCCGTGTCGCTGGTCGACTCCCGCGACGACGGTCTCATTGCCATCACGGCCTCGCACGGGGAGCGGCTGGCGGGCCTGCAATCGGACGGTGTCCGCGCGTCCCCCCGCCTCGTCACGTTCAACGACGCGGGCATCGGCAAGGACAGCGCCGGCATCGGGCGCCTGCCTTTGCTTGACCAACGCGGCATTGCCGCCTTGACCGTGTCCGCGCAAACCGCCCGCATCGGCGACGCCCGTTCCTGCTACGAGGAAGGGACCATTTCCTCTGCCAACGCCCGCGCCCGAAACCTGGGCTGCCGCGTCGGCACGCCGCTCAAAACCTTCATCGACGCCCTGCTGAGCGGGCGCGACCCTTACTAGGAGCATCACGCGCATGTCCGAAAAACTGGAAATCACCGGCGGCGAAGCCATCGCCCGCATGTTCGCGGCGCACGACGTCGGTCTGATGTTCGGCATGGGCGGCTTTCAACTGCTGCCGTTCTATGACGCGGCGCGCCGCCTGAAGCTGAATCACAACCTGATCAACGACGAGCGCTGCGCAGTATTTGCGGCCGATGCCTACACCAAGGTCAGCGGCCGTCCCGGCGTGTGCGACGCGACGCTGGGTCCGGGCGCGACCAATCTGGTGACCGGCCTGGCCGAAGCATTCAACGCCGGCACGGCGCTGGTGGCGCTGGTCGGCGACGCGCACCGGATGCACGCGTGGAAGAACATGACGCAGGAAGCCCGGCAACTCGAAGTGCTGCGGCCGGTCGTGAAGGACGTGCTGCGCGTGGAGATGGTCGAGCGCATTCCCGAACTGGTGCGGCGCGCGTTTGCCGTGGCGACCAGCGGACGTCCCGGCCCCGTGGTGCTGGACGTGCCTGAAGACATCGCGCACGCGGTCCATGCCTTTGACGCCGATGACTTTTACTCCAGCCCCAACTACCGGCGCTCGCCCGCCCTGCGCTGCCGGCCATCGGCCGAGGACGTGGCGCAAGCTGCCAGCATGCTGGCCGGCGCCGCCCGCCCGCTGATGCTGTGCGGCGGCGGCGTACACATCAGCGATGCGGCCGAGACCGTCCAGGCCTTCGCGCGCAAGTTCGGCATCCCCGTCGCCCACACCATGAGCGGCAAAGGCGCGATCGCCTGCAACGATCCGCTGAACGCGGGCCTGTTCGGCCGCTACAGCCGTATTGCCAACGACCTGATCGCCAAGTCCGACTGCCTGTTCGTCGTCGGCTGCAAGCTGGGCGAAGTGGCGACGCGCCGCTACGACCTGCTGGCCGCCGGCGCGCCGATCATCCATCTGGACATCGTGGCCGAGGAATTCGACCGCACCACCACGCCCGCCCTGCGGCTGTGGGGCGACGTGCGCGCCACGCTGGAAGACCTGGACGCGCGCCTGGCCGCCCACGGCGCGCACGCGCGCCAGGACTACGTGGACGAGGTCGGCCAGGCCATGCACGCGTGGCGCGAATCCGTGAACGCCAAGCTGACGTCGGCCGACCGGCCCGTCGGCATGGCGCGGCTGCTGCACGAGATCAACGCCTCGCTGCCGGATGACGGCATCCTGGTCGCGGACGGCGGCTTCGCGGCCCACTGGGGCGGCCTGCTGTTCGACACCAAGCGCGCAGGCCGCGGCTTCGTGCCGGATCGCGGCTTTGCCTCCATTGGCTACGGCATCCCCGGCGCGATCGGCGCGGCCGCAGCGGCGCCAGGACGCCAGGTGGTCAGCCTGACGGGTGACGGCGGCTGCAACATGTCGCTCGGCGAACTGGAAACCGCAGTGCGCATGAAGCTGGCCTTTACGCTCGTGGTGGTCAACAACGCGGCCTCGGGGTACATCAAGGCGCTGCAGCACCTGATGTACGGCGCGGGCAGCTACCAGTCTTCGGACCTGGTCGACACCAATTACGCCAATGTGGCGCGCGCGCTGGGCTGCCATGGCATCCGCGTGGAAGACCCCGCAGAGCTGCCGGCCGCGCTGGCAGAGGCATATGCCTGCAAGGACCGTCCCACCATCCTGGACGTGGTGGTCACGCGCGACCCCGCGCACATGCTGCCGGGCGTGGACAGCCGGGCCGCCAAGATCAAGCCGGGCGACCGCATCGCCTGACGGCGGCGCGCAACGCCCGGTTCAAGACACAACAAAATCAAGCAAGGAGACAACCCATCATGAAGCGCAGAACCTGGATCAAGCTGGCGGCCGCCGCTGCAACGCTGTCGCTGGCGGGCGCCGCCGCGGCGCAGGCCACCTACCCCGACCGCCCCATCCGCCTGATCGTGCCCTTCCCGCCCGGCGGCACGTCCGACGTGGTCGGCCGCATCTTTGCCGAGGCGCTGGCCAAGCAGATCGGCCAGTCGGTGGTGGTGGAAAACCGGGGTGGCGCAGGCGGCACCGTCGGCAGCCGCGCCGTGGCCTCGGCCGCGCCGGACGGTTATACGCTTCTGCTGGGCACGTCCAGCACCAACGGCACCAATCCCGCCGTGTACAAGAACCTGCCCTACGACGCGGTGAAAGACTTCACGCCGGTCACGCAGATCATCCGCGTGCCGGGCGTGATCGTGGTGAACAAGAACTTTCCCGCCAAGGACTATGCGTCGTTCACCGCCTTGATCAAGGGCGCGCCCGGCAAGTATTCCTACGCGTCGTCCGGCAACGGCGGCGCCACGCACATGGCGATGGAGTACTACAAGTCGCTGTCCGGCCTGGACATGATGCACGTGCCGTATCGCGGCACCGGCCCCGCGCTGAACGACGTGATCGCCGGCCAGGTGCCCATCCTGTGGGATACGGCCGCGTCGTCGATGGCGCACATCCAGTCGGGCAGTCTGCGCCCGATCGTGGTGGCCGCCAAATCGCGCCTGCCGCAATTGCCCGACGTGCCCACCTTTGCTGAGGTCGGCCTGCCCGATTACGACGCGGAAATGTGGAACGGCCTGCTGGCCCCCGCGGGCCTGCCGAAGGACGTGCTGGCCAAGCTGAACGACGCGTCCCGCAAGGCGTTGGCCGACAAGGACGTGCAGGCCAAGTACGCGGGGGTTGGCGCGTATGTGGTCGCCGACAAGCCCGAGGCCTTTGCCGCGATGATCCAGGACGACGTGGCCAAGTGGAAGAAGGTGGCCGACTTCGCCCACATCTCGGCGGAATGACATGGGCGAGCGGCTGAAGGACAAGGTGGCGCTGGTGTTTGGCGCGGGGTCGTCGGGGCCGGGCTGGGGCAACGGCAAGGCCGCGGCGGCGCTGTATGCGCGTGAAGGCGCGCGGGTCTTCGCGGTGGACGTCAGGGAGGATGCCGCGCGCGAAACCTGCGCCATCATCGAGGCCGAAGGCGGCCGTTGCCAGGCGTTGACCGCCGACGTGACGGACTCCGCGCAGATCCAGGCCGCGGTCGCCGCCGTGCTGGCGGCCGCCGGACGCATCGACGTGCTGCACAACAACGTGGGCATCACCGAAATGGGCGATCCCATCGAGGCCAGCGAGGAAAGCTGGCATCGCGTGCTGGACACCAACCTGACCGGCGTGTTCCTGACCTGCAAGCATGTGCTGCCCGCCATGCTGGCGCAGGGCTCGGGCAGCATCGTCAACATTTCGTCGCTGGCGTCGATTCAGGTCAATTCGTATCCGTACACCTCGTACTACGCGGCCAAGGCGGGGCTGAACCATCTGACGCGGTCGCTGGCGGTGCGTTATGCGCCGGACAATATCCGCGTGAACGCCGTGCTGCCCGGCGTCATCGACACGCCGTTGATCTACAAGCAGATTGCGGGGCAATTCGACGATGTCGAGGAAATGCGGCGGCGGCGCAATGCCGCCAGTCCGATGGGCCGGATGGGGGATGCGTGGGATGTCGCCCACGCCGCGCTGTTCCTGGCGAGCGACGAGGCCAAGTACATCACCGGCGTTTGCCTGCCGGTAGACGGCGGCAAGGCCTGCGCGGGGCGCTGACGCGCGCGGGCCGGGGCGCTGACGCGGCGGGCGCGCGGCTTTTTGCCGAGGCGCCGGCTGCGCAGCGTTTCCTGACGGGCCAGGTGCGGGACTTCCGTTCGCCTGGCAGCGATCAGAAGCGCGGGGCCAGGTCCGCGGACAATTCCGAAGCGGCCCGCTGCAACGCGGCCACCACGTCCGCGAGGCGCGCGCCCGACAGGCGCGAACGGATCGCCGCCACGCTCAGCGCCGCCACCACGTGCTGTTCACGGTCGAACACCGGCACGCCCACGCCCAGCATGTCGGGAATGATGCGGCCCGGGTTGAGCGCGTAGCCGTTCTTGCGCGCGGCGGCGATGTCTTCGCGCAGCATGTCGGTGGACGGCAGATCGGGCGCGGCGCTGGCGTCGTAGCGCGCCAGTACGCGGTCGATATCGTCGTTGGGCAGGAATGCCAGCAGCGCCAGGCTGCCCGCCCCCACGCCCAGCGGGCGGCGGTGGCCGACTTCCAGCGTCAGGATCTTGATGGGAAAGTCGCCCGTCTTGCGGTCCACGCAGACCGCTTCGTGTCCCGATCGCACCGACAGGAAGCTGGTGTCGCCCGTGGACTGCGCAAGGCGGAGCACGGCGGATTCGGCGATGGCCTTGATGCCGTGCCGGCTTTCGGCAGCCAGCCCCAGGATGTAGGACTCGCGGCCCAGGCTGTAGGTCTTGAGCCGCGGATTGAGCGACAGAAAGCCTTCCTGCAGCAAGGCCGACAGCATGCGGTGCGCGGTGGGCGGCGTCAGGCCGACGTCACGCACCACATCCGTCAGACCGACGCCGCGCGCGGGCGCCGCCCCGACGTATTTAAGGATGCGCAGCACGCGGAAGATGCTTTGCGCGCCGCCGACGGCATCGGCCGCGCGTTGCTGCGCGGGCGCGGAGGCTTTCGCGCCGGTCGTGGCAGATGCCGCCATCAATGCACCGTCGTCCCGTCCGGCGGCGTCTGGTTCAGGCCCAGCGCGGCCTCCCAACTGCGCAGCGGCACGCAGGTCTGCAGGCGGACGATGGCGCGCTGGATCAGGGCGGGATGCAATTCGTGACCGACGTGGGTGGCGATGTCGATGGTGGAGTCGCCGTGCAGTTCGGCCAGGCGGGCCTGCGCGGCCTGCGCCTGCGACACGCTCATGACCGCGTCGTCGGCGCCGTGCAGCAGATGAATCGTGGTGTACAACGGGGCGTTCTTGGGCAGTTGCGCATAGCGGCCCGAGAACGCGATGACGCGGCCGGCCATGCCGTCGTGCGCCTGCACCAGTTCCAGCGCCATGATGGCGCCTTGCGAAAAGCCGGCCACCGCGGTGTCGGACTGCAGCAGGCCGAAGCGCGCCTGCGCCTCGCGCACGTAGGTTTCAAGCTGCGGCATGGCCTGGGCCACACGCTCGGCGCGGTTGTCTTCGGTGACGCCGCGCACGGAGAACCATTGCCGGCCCGTCCCGCCGCCGTCAAAGGCCTCGAAACCTTCGGGGATCAGCACGGCCGCCGTCGGAAAGGCCGCGCGCACCGCCTGGGCCAGGGGCTCCAGGCTGGCGGGCGATCCGCCCACGCCGTGCAGCAGGATGAAGAGCTGGCGCACGTCGACGCCCGGGTCGGGAAGAAATTCGATAGAACTGGAAGACGCCATGAAACTGCTCCGTGCTGGCCTGGGACGGTGGGACTGCGCCCCGATTGCCGCATTGTAAAATGCGCCGCGCCTGGCATCGCACCGATGACGCCGGGCTTTTTTGCACGCCGCCCCGCGCTTGCCCGCAACGACGGGCGCCCGCCGTTGGCAATGTCCAGCGCCGGCGATGCCGGCGGCGGCCACCACACGCCTTGTCATGCACACACCGAACATCGAGTCGGGCGCCGCCGCGCCTGTCTGCAACACTTCCGGCGACACCGCCGGCAACAATCAGCTGCATCGCGTGCTGAAGGCACGCCACCTCACGATGATAGCGCTGGGCGGGGCCATCGGCACCGGCCTGTTCGTCGCTTCCGGCGCGGCCATCGCGCAGGCGGGCCCCGGCGGCGCGCTGATGGTCTACCTGGTGATCGGCCTGATGGTGTACTTCATCATGACCAGCCTGGGCGAGCTGGCCACCTTCATGCCGGTGTCGGGTTCGTTCTGCACGTATGCGTCGCGCTACGTGGATCCAGGCTTCGGCTTTGCGTTGGGCTGGAACTTCTGGGTCAGCTGGGCCACGGTCGTGGCGGTGGACGTCGTGGCGGCGCAGCTCGTTATGGCGTACTGGCTGCCGGACACGCCAGGCTGGATATGGAGCGTGGCGTTCCTGGCGCTGACCTTCGGGCTGAACGCTTTCTCGGCGCGCAGCTTCGGCGAGGCCGAATACTGGTTCGCCATCATCAAGGTGGTGGCGGTGCTGTGCTTCATCGTGGTGGGGGTGGCGATGCTGGCCGGCATCATCCACGGCGGCGGACCGGTGGGACTGGACAACTGGAAGGTGGGCGATGCGCCCTTCGTCGGCAACGCGGCGACGTGGGTGGGCGTGGCGATGGTGGTGGCCTACTCCTTTCAGGGCACCGAACTGGTGGGCGTGGCGGCCGGCGAGTCCGAAAACCCCCGGCGCAACGTGCCGCGCGCGATCAACAGCGTGTTCTGGCGCATCCTGCTGTTCTATGTGCTGGCCATCCTGATCATCGGCCTCTTGGTGCCCTACACCGATCCGCAGTTGCTGCGCAACGAGGTCGAGGACATCGCGGTCAGCCCCTTCACGCTGGTGTTCGAGCACGCCGGCCTGCTGTCGGCGGCCACGGTGATGAACGCGGTGATCCTGACCTCGGTGCTGTCGGCCGGCAATTCGGGCATGTACGCGGCAACGCGGATGCTGTTCAACATGGCGGCCGAGGGCCAGGCGCCCGCCCTCTTCAAGCGCTTGAGCCCGCGCGGCGTGCCGCTGTATGCGCTCTTGGCCACGACGCTGCTGGCGTGCCTGTGCCTGTTCAGCGTCGTGTACAGCCCGAAGGCGGTATACATCTGGCTGCTCAATTTTGCGGGCATGACGGAATTCATCGTGTGGCTGAGCATCGCGGTCAGCCATTACCGTTTCCGTCAGGGCTACGTGAAGCACGGTTACGACACGGCCGACCTGCCCTACAAGGCGGGACTCTTTCCGTTCGGGCCGCTGCTGGCCTTCGTGCTGTGCCTGGTGGTCACGCTGGGACAGAACTATCAGGCGTTCCTTGAAGAACGCATCGACTGGATCGGCGTGGTGTCGACGTACCTGGCCATTCCGCTGTTCCTGGGACTGTGGATCGGCCACCGGCTGCTGCGCGGCTCGCGGTGGGTGAAGTACCAGGACATGCGGTTCTAGCACTTTTCGGGGACACATTCGGGACACATTCGGGGGCACTTTTCGATACGTCCGCCCGGCGCAAAGCCCGGTACAATACTGTACATTCATACAGGTATTGAGCACCGGGCGCTTTCGCCATGCAGTCCCCCGAACAGATCCATCCCGCGTTGTGGCGCGCCACGCAGTTGGCCAAAGGCGCCGCACGCACCCTGCCAACCGGGCACGCGGCGCTGTCAGCCGAACTGCCGGATAACGGCTGGCCGCTCGGATCGCTCGTTGAACTGCTCACCCCCCATCCCGGCATCGGAGAAATCCGCCTGCTGCGTCCCGCGCTGGCCCAACTGGAAACCCGTCGTCCCATTGCCCTGGTGCAGCCGCCGCACGTGCCGCACATCGCCAGCTGGATGAGCTGGCGGCTGGATCCCCGGCAACTGCTGTGGGTGGCGCCCGAAAAGCCGGTCGACGCACTGTGGGCCAGCGAACAGATCCTGAAAAACGCCAGTTGCGGCGCGCTGATCTGCTGGCTGCCCCACGTGCGCCCCGAATCCCTGCGCCGCCTGCATCTGGCCGCCCAGGCCAGCGACCTGCTGTTCATCGCCGTGCGCCCGTCCCGCGCCGCGCAGACCGCCACGCCCGCCGCCTTGCGGCTGGCGCTCGCGCCCGCGCCCGGCGGCCTGTCCGTCCACATCCTGAAGCGCCGGGGGCCTGTCTGCGACACCCCGCTGTACGTGGGCCTGGAGCCCGGCGCGCTTACCCCCTCTTCTCCCCGCCATGCGCCTCTGGATCGCCGCCTACCTGCGCTGCCTGCCGCTGGACGCCATACGCCCGCACTGGCCGCATGAACAGGAGGCGTTCGCCGTTCTGGATCAGGAACGGGTCGCCGCCCTGACCCCCGCCGCCCGCCAGGCCGGCGTGACGCCCGGCATGCGCCGCGCGGGCGCGGCGGCCATCGCCCCCGGCGTGGAACTGCTGCCCCGCAATGCGCTGGCCGAGGCCGACGCCCTGCACGGCGCGGCGCTGGCCCTCTTGCAGTACACCCCGGAAATCGCCCTGGCCGACGGCGACACCGTGCTGCTGAACGTGGGCGCCAGCCTGATGTTCTTCCGCGGGCCGCGCGCGCTGAGCCGGCGGGTGGCCGCCACGCTGCGGGCGCTGGATCTGCGGGTGTCGCTGGGCATAGCGCCCACGGCCAAGGGCGCCTGGCTGCTCGCGCGGCGCGCCGGCCGGCGCGTGCCCCGGCGCACACTGAAGCTGCCCACCCTGGCGCGGCGGCTCGATGCCCTGCCGCTGTCGCTGCTGCCCCAGGCGCAAGACCGCCGCAACTGGCTGGACGACATCGGCTGCCACACGCTGGCGCACCTGCGCGCCCTGCCGCGCGGGGGGCTGCAGCGGCGCAGCGCGCCCGATCTGCTGCAGGCGCTGGACGCCGCCTACGGCCAGGTGCCCGAACTCTACCGCTGGCTCGAACCGCCCAACCAGTTTTCGCGGCGGATCGAACTCATGGACTACATGGAGAACACCGATGCCGTGCTGGCCGTGGCGGGCCGGCTGGCCGAGCAGTTGGGCGGCTGGCTGACCGCCCGGCAACTGGCCGTGCGGCGCGTGGTGCTCAGCATGGACCACGAGCGCGGCCGCCACGCCCGCCCGCCCACCGAACTTGAAGTGGCCCTGGCCCAACCCATCTGGCAGGCGCCGCAGCTGCTGCATCTGCTGCGCGAAAAGCTCAACCACTTCACGCTGGAAGCCCCCGTCATCGCCGTGACGCTGCATGCGCCCGACACCGTCGAGCAGCCCGCGGCCAGCACCACCCTGTTCCCCGAGCCGGGCGGCACCGCCGCCGACCACGCGCGGCTGCTGGACCTGCTGGTGGCGCGGCTGGGCCGCGACCGGGTGCGCCATGCCCAGCCCACCGCCGACCACCGCCCCGAAGCCGCCAATTCCTGGGGCGATGCGCTGGCCGCGCCCGAACGTCCCGCTCCCCTGCCGCCGCTGCTCGACCGGCCGTTCTGGCTGCTGGAAACCCCGCAGCCCCTCAAGCTGTCCGGCCATCGCCCCCACTACGCCGGCCAGGCGCTGCGGCTGATGCGCGGCCCCGAACGCATCGAAAGCGGCTGGTGGGACCCCGCCCTGACCGTGCGCGATTACTTCGTCGCCGAAGACGCGGCCGGCGCGCGCTACTGGATCTACCGCGAGCGCGACGCCGAGGACGCGCGCTGGTTCCTGCACGGACTGTACGCCTGACATGCGCATGGACGACGACGCCCCCGATCCCCTGGACCCGGCCGAGGTCCTGGCCCAGCTGCCCGGCTATGCCGAGCTGCAATGCCAGTCCAATTTTTCGTTCCTGCAAGGCGCCTCGCATCCCGAGGAACTGACCGCGCGGGCGGCCGAACTCGGTTACGCCGCGCTGGCCCTGACCGACGAATGCTCGCTGGCCGGCGTCGTGCGCGCCCACACCGAGGCCAAGACCCTCAAGCTGCCGCTCATCGTGGGCGCCACGTTCCAGCTGCGCGCCGCGCCCGACGCCGCGCCGCTGGGGCTGACGCTGCTGGCGCAGACGCGCGAAGGCTACGGCAACCTGTCTGAATTCATCACGCTGGGCCGCACCCGGGCGCCCAAGGGCGAATACCGGCTTTCCCCGCAAGACCTTGCCGATCCGCCCGCCGGCCACGCGCACCTGCGCAGTCTGCCGGAATGCCTGGCCATCCTGACGCCCGCCTACGGCACCGACGCCGACCGCATGGCCGACCAGGCGCGCTGGCTGGCGCGCGTCTTTCCGGGGCGCGCGTGGATGGGACTGAACCTGCTGCACCAGTCGCGCGACGACCTGCACCGCGCCGCCGTCGAACACGCAGCCCAGGCCTCGCAATTGCCGATCGTGGCGGTCGGCCAGGTGCAGATGCATGTCCGGTCGCGCAAGCCGCTGCACGACACGCTGACCGGCATCCGCACCCGCCAGCAGGTGTCGCAATGCGGCTACGAACTGTCGGGCAATGCCGAACAGCACCTGCGCAGCCGCATGCGGCTGGCCAGCCTGTATCCGCCCGACGCGCTGGCGCAGACCCTGGCGGTGGCGCGCCGCTGCACGTTTTCGCTGGACGAGCTGCATTACGAATATCCCGACGAGATCGTGCCGCCCGGCCACACGCCCGCCAGCTATCTGCGCCAGGAAGCGCTGGCCGGGGCGGACCGGCGCTTTCCCCAGGGCGTGCCCGACAGCGTGACGGCGCAGATCGACAAGGAACTGGACCTCATCGCGGATCTCAACTACGAGGCCTACTTCCTGACCGTCTACGACATCGTGCAGTTCGCCCGCAACGCCGGCATCCTGTGCCAGGGCCGGGGCTCGGCCGCCAATTCCGCCGTCTGCTATTGCCTGGGCATCACGGCAGTGGACCCGCAGCGCGGCAACAACCTGTTCGAACGCTTCATCAGCAAGGAACGCAACGAACCGCCCGACATCGACGTCGACTTCGAACATCAACGCCGCGAAGAAGTCATCCAGTACATCTACGGCAAATACGGCCGCGACCGCGCCGCCCTGACCGGGGTGGTCATCTCGTACCGGCCGCGCAGCGTGCTGCGCGATACGGGGCGCGCGCTGGGCGTGGACCCGGGCGTCATCGACGCCGTGGCCCGCGCGCACCAATGGTGGGACGGCAAGAAGGAAATGCTGCGCACGCTGGGCGCCTGCGGCCTGGACCCGGAATCCCAGGTGGCGCGCCAGTGGGCATCGCTGGCGCAGACCATGATGGGCTTTCCGCGCCACCTGTCGCAGCACCCGGGCGGCTTCGTCATTTCACGCGGCAAGCTCTCGCGCCTGGTGCCCATCGAGAACGCCGCCATGGAAGACCGCAGCGTCGTGCAATGGGACAAGGACGATCTGGACGCCCTGAAGCTGCTCAAGGTCGACGTCCTGGCGCTGGGCATGCTGTCGGCCCTGCGCCGCACACTTGAACTGGCCAGCCAGCGCCGCGGCCGGCCGCTCGCCCTGCAGGACATCCCGGAAGGCGACGTGCCCACCTACGACATGATCTGCGACGCCGACACCATTGGCGTCTTCCAGATCGAATCGCGCGCCCAGATGACGATGCTGCCGCGCCTGCGGCCGCGCGAATACTACGACCTGGTGGTGCAGGTGGCGATCGTGCGCCCCGGACCGATCCAGGGGGGCATGGTCCACCCCTACCTGCGGCGCCGCCAGGGCAAGGAGGACGAAACCTACCCCAGCGAAAAAGTGCGCGGCGTGCTCAGCCGCACCATGGGCGTGCCCATCTTCCAGGAACAGGTCATGCAGATCGCCGTCGTGGCCGCCGGTTTTTCGCCCGGCGAGGCCGATCAGCTACGCCGGTCGATGGCGGCCTGGCGGCGCAAGGGCGGCGTGGACAAGTTCCGCGTCAAGCTGGTGGGCGGGCTGCTGGCGCACGGCTACACACTGGACTTTGCCGAAGCCCTGTTCCGCCAGGTGGAAGGGTTTGGCGAATACGGCTTTCCGGAAAGCCATGCCGCCAGCTTCGCCCTGCTGGCGTATGCCAGCTCCTGGCTCAAGCGCCACGAACCGGAGGCCTTTCTGGCCGCCCTGCTCAATTCCCAGCCCATGGGGTTCTACGCGCCCGCCCAACTGGTGCAGGATGCGCGCCGCCACGGCGTCTGCGTGCTGCCCGCCGACGTGACGGTAAGCGGCTGGGATTCGGTGCTGGAAACGCTGCCCGACGGGCATCCGGGCGCCCGCCGCCGCCCCCACCCCCACGCGCCGTCCGCAGAGGCGTCGGGCGTCGACACGCCGGGCGTCGATACGCCGGGCGTCCCCACGCCCCGCCCCGCCGTGCGGCTGGGACTCAGCCTGCTGCAAGGCATGCGCGAAGACGCCGCCCGCCGCATCGAGGCCGCGCGGGCCGACGCCCCCTTTGCCAACACCGCCGACCTGGCCCGCCGCGCCGGCCTGAATCGCCACGACCTGAACGCGCTGGCTGCCGGCGATGCGCTGCGCACCCTGGCCGGCCACCGGCGCCAGGCCAGCTGGGAGGCCGCCGCCAGCGTACAAAGCCGCGACCTGCTGCGGGACGCTGAAATCGTGGAAACCCAGGCCCCGCAACTGTCCGCCCCTTCCGAAAGCCAGACGGTGGCCGCCGACTACCGCAGCGTCGGCCTGACGCTGCACAGCCATCCGGTATCGCTGCTGCGCCCCCAACTGGCCGCGCGCAACTTCCAGCCTGCCTCGGTGCTGAACGACTATCCCAACAAGCGGGTCGCGCGCGCCTGCGGCATCGTCACCGTGCGCCAGCGCCCCCAGACCTCCAAGGGCGTCATCTTCGTCACCCTCGAAGACGAGACCGGCCCGGTCAACGTGGTGGTCCGCCCCGACCTGATCGAACGCCAGCGCCGCGAGCTGCTGGGCGCCACCCTGCTGGGGGTGTTCGGGTCCTGGCAGAGCGTGGACGGCGTGCGCCACCTGATCGCGCAGCGGCTGGTGGACATGTCCGACCTCCTGGGCGGGCTGACGTCGCAGAGCCGCGACTTCCATTGAAGCCATCCGCGCAACAGGCCAGCCGCCCGCCGCTGTTGCCCGGTTGCACATGCCCGCCGCGCCTTGAGCACAGCGCGTCGCCGCTGGTCTATCATGGCTTTTTGTCCGCTCGTTGTAAGGAGTCCTACATGATCCGCAAGCTGATCCCCTTCCTGCTGGTTGCCAGCCTGGCTGCGTGCGCCAATACCGGCGGTTCGCGTACGTCCAGCGCGCCGGCCTCCAGCTCCTCGAGCGCATCCTCTTCATCGAGCACCGGCGCCGGCTCTTCCTACGGTTCGTCCTCGGCCATGCCCGGCAGCAGCACCGGCAAGACCTGCGACGCCGGCCCGCTGCAATCGCAGATCGGTCAGAAAGCCACGCCGTCCGTCATGGAAGACCTGCGCACGCGCAGCGGCAGCGCCACCGCGCGCATGCTGCGTCCGGGCCAGCTGGTCACCATGGAATACAACAACACCCGCCTGAACCTCATCGTGGACGACAAGGACGTGATGACGGCGATCCGCTGCGGTTAAGCGCGCCGGCCGGCCGGATTCCCATCCGGCAAGCCGCCTTCCCCTGCCTCGATGGGCCGCGCCGCCGGCGGCACATGGGGCAGGAAGGCCCCCGCCACCTCAAACGCGCATTCCTCGCGCGCAATGTCGATCACCCGGGATACGACCGGATTGACGATGTTCTTTTTGTGCACCGCGTAGTAATTGATGGTCGGCAGGTCCGGCTGCACATTCAACTGGCACAGCGCCCCGCGCGCCACCAGCGGCGCAAAGTAGGCGCCCGGCAGGTAACTGATCCCCAATCCCAGCATCGTCAGCTGCGCCATCATGCCCAGGCTGTTGCAGGTCAGCACGCGCTTGACCGGCATCCCCTGTTCCGCGAACCACGCGTCGTACAGATGCGATAGCGCGGAATTGGTGGGCTGCGAGATCACCGGATACGGCGCCAGATCCTGCGGCGTCAACGCGGCAGCGACATCGATGTCCAGCGCCGGACTCGCCATCCAGACATTGGTGACAGCCCCCAGGTGCGTGCAATCGTACTGGTAGCCCCAGAACGGGCCGGGCATGATCGCCAGATCCAGTTCGTCCTGCTCCAGCCGTTCATAGAGCGTGATGCCGCCATCGATCTCGGGCATCAACTGCACGCGCGGGTAGCGCTGGCTGATCTGCTTGATCAGCCCGGCCAGCCAGGTCATGCCCACCAGTTCCGTCACGCCCAGACGCACCACGCCTTCGAAGCTGGCTGGATCGGCCATGTTCTGCACGATGCGGCTGTTCAGCTCCAGCATCTGGCTGGCCAGCTCGAACAGCTTGCGGCCCTGCGGGGTCATCAGGAGTTTCTTGGCGCGCCGCTCGAACAGGGGCGCGCCGGCAAAGGCCTCGAGTTCCCCCACCCGTTTGGCCACGGCCGATTGGGTGGTGTGCAGCTTGCGCGACGACGCGCTGAAGCTGCCAAGTTCGGAACTCCAGTAAAAGGCCTCCAATTGCTTGAGGGTGTACATCGCCGCGGTCGAAGAAAAGCGCATGGAAACCCCAGACATTACCACCGCGGACGATCGGCGCGGATCAACCCCGCGGATGCAGGATGTCCGCCAGGAAGCGCTGCGCGCGCGGATGCGCCGGCGCGCTGAAGAAGCGCTCGGGCGTATCCATCTCCAGGATTTCGCCCGCGTCCATGAACACCACGCGGTCGCAGACGTCGCGCGCAAAGCCCATTTCATGCGTCACGCACACCATCGTCATGCCGTCCTTGGCCAGGCCCTTCATCACCTGAAGCACCTCGCCCACCATTTCCGGATCCAGCGCGCTGGTCGGCTCGTCGAACAGCATGACCGGCGGTTGCAGCGCCAGCGCGCGCGCGATCGCCACGCGCTGCTGCTGCCCGCCGGACAACGATCCCGGATAGGCATCGATCTTGTGCGCCAATCCCACGCGGTCAAGCAGGCTGCGCGCCAGCTCGACGGCTTCCTTGCGGGGCTGCTTGCGGATGTTCACGGGCGCGAAGATCACGTTTTCCAGCACGCTCATGTGCGGAAACAGGTTGAACTGCTGGAACACGAAGCCGATCTTCTGGCGTAGCGCATTCAGGTTGGCGCCCTTGCCGTAGATGTCCGCGCCGTCGATCAGGATGCGGCCCTTTTCGATGGGTTCCAGCCGGTTGATCGTGCGGATCATCGTGGACTTGCCGGACCCCGAGGGTCCGCACACCACCAGCACCTCGCCGCGCGCCACCGACAGGTCCACATCCTTGAGCACATGATGCTCGCCGTACCACTTGTTCACTTTCTCGAGTTTGATCATGTTTTTGTTCCTTTAAGCCATGGCCCGCGTGCGGCGGATGCGCAGGTCCAGCCAGCTCAAGCCGCGGCTCAGGCTGAAGCACACGATGAAGTAGATGATGGCCAGAATGCCGAACACCTGCAGCGGCTGGGTCAGCACCAGGTTGTTGACCTGGTTGGCGGCAAACGTCAGCTCGTTGACGCTGATGACGTAGCCCAGCGAGGTTTCCTTGACGGTGGACACGAACTGGCTGGTCATGCTGGGCAGCACGTTGAACAGCGCCTGCGGCAGCACCACCTTGCGCATCGTCGTCCAGTAGCCCACGCCCAGCGAGCGCGAGGCCTCGATCTGCCCGCGCGGCACCGCCTCGATGCCGGAGCGGATCACCTCTGACAGGTAAGCGCTTTCGTACACCACCAGGGCAAAGATCAGCGTCCAGAAGCCGCTGACCACCTGGCCCGTGATCTTGGGCACCACGAAATAGGCCCAGAAGATCAGCATCAGCAGCGGCATGCCGCGCACCACATTGACCAGCGCCTTGCTGGCCGTGCGCAGCCACCCGTAGGGACTCACCCGGGCCAGCGCGATCAAGAGCGCCAGCGGCAGGGACATCGCCAGACCCAGCGCGGCCAGGATGAGCGTCAGTGCCAGTCCGCCGAGCGGACCGTTGGGGTATTGGCCCACCAGCAGCGTGGGCCAGTATTGCATCAGAAGATCAAGCACCATGGCCTCCGCGGTTCAGACGATAACGGGCGTAGATGCGCGATCCGAGCGCCATGATGAGGAACGATCCCAGCAGGTACATGATCGTCGCCGCGCCGAAGGTGGCGAAGGTGCGGTAGGTCTCGTTCTCGATTTCCCGCGCCTGGTAGGTCAGCTCCATCACACCGATCGCCATGGCCACGCTGGTGTTCTTGAAGAGCAGCAGCGCGCGTCCGACCAGCGGCGGAATGGAGATGCGCAGCGCCTGCGGCACGATGACGAAGCGCATGCATTGCAGGTAGCTGGCGCCCAGCGCGCGGGCAGCCTCGAACTGGGTGCCGGGAATGGCGCGCAGCCCGCTGCGGATGTCTTCGGCGATATAGGCGGCCGACCCCAGCGCCAGCGCGATCGCGGCCAGCGACATTTCGGCGTTGTGCGCATACAGCCACATGCGGAATCCTTCGGGCAGCAGCTCGGGCATGCCGAAGTACCAGAACAGCACCTGCACCAGCAGCGGCACATTGCGGTGGTATTCCACATAGGCGTCGACCACCCAGCGGCATGGCGCCAGGTTGGTGGCGCGCACCACCACCAGCGTCACCGCGATGGAAAACGCCATCACCCAGGCAACAAGAAACAGTTGCACGGTGACCGCCATGCCGCTGAGCAGCAGCTGGTATTGGGAAGCGTCTAGAAAGCTCATAAACCTGTCAATCTCCTGCGTTCGGGCGCGCAACGCCAAGCATCACGGCTTCCCGCGCATCGCCTTGCAAGACGCGGGAAGCCGTGACGGATACTGGCGAACGGCAGCGCTCGGATCGGCCCCTTAGCCGGCGATCGGGCCGATCTTGAAGCCGCGCTCCAGCTTGTAGGGGGTGTCGGGGCCAAACCACTTGTCGAACAGCTTGGCCGCCGCGCCCGAGGTTTCGGCCTCGTCCAGCGCCTGATTCACCGTTTCCAGGAATCGCGGCTCGGACTTGCGCACGCCCAGGCCCCACGGCTCATCGAACACGGCCTTGCCGATAACAGTGACGGGCGCGGTGGGCGGGCTTTGCAGCACCAGTCGCGCCAGCACCAGCTCCGACGCAAACTGCGCGTCCACCTTCTTCTGCTGCAGCGCCAGGTACGTGGCCGAGCTGTCGCCGTAGCCGATGACCTGCGACTTATCGAGAATGCGCTTGATCTCGCGCTCGGAGCTGGAACCCTTGGTCGCGCCGATGCGGCGGCCGTTCAGGGCTTCGATCGAATCCAGGCCCGAATCCTTGCGCACCATCAGCTTTTGCGGGCTGACGTAATACGCGAGGCTGAAGGCGATCTGCTGCGCGCGGTCGGGCGAATAGCCCAGATTGGCCGCCAGGATGTCCACGCGCCCTTCGTTCAGTTCCGGCACGCGCGCCGCCACCGACAGCAGCTTGTAGTTGACCTTGACGCCCAGCTTGTCCGCGACGAGCTTGCACACGTCCACGTCATAGCCCACGAGCTGGCGCGTCGCGCCGTCCTGGAAGCTGAACGGCTGCGACGTGCCCAGCGTGCCGCAAACCAGCTCGCCGCGCGCCTTGATGTCGTCAAGCTGGTCGGCGTGGGCAATTCCGCCCGCGGCCAGCGAAGCCAGGGCCAAGCTGGCGGCGATGAGAGTGTGACGCTTCATGGTTCATTCCCCTTGAATGGTTGTTAGGTGTACAGACTGGCGATGACGCCGTATGGGTGCGAAAGCGTGGCCCCTCAGGCCAGCTTGGCGCAGGCCTCGCGGATGGCCGCGCATCCCTGCCGGATATCGTCCAGCGAGGCGGCAAACGACAACCGGAACGTGCCGGGCGCGCCGTAGGCATGGCCGTCGATAACCGCCACGCCGGCTTCGCGCAGCAGGTAGTGCGTGAGGTCCGTGTCGCTGGCGATCACGTCGCCGGCCGGCGTCTTCTTGCCCAAGAGGCCCGAGCAGTCCGGAAAGACATAGAACGCGCCTTGCGGCACGACGATGTCCAGGCCCGGCGCGCCGGACAATTCGGCGATCGCCAGGTCGCGACGCTCGCGGAATACCTTGGTGAACTCCACGACGCAGTCCTGCGAACCCGTCAGCGCTTCCAGCGCGGCCGCCTGGCTGACCGACGAGGCGCCCGACGTGCTTTGCGACTGCAGGATCGCCATTGCCTTGATCAGTTCGTCGGGACCGGCGCCGTAGCCGATGCGCCAGCCCGTCATGGCATAGGCCTTGGACACGCCATTGACGACCAGCGTGCGGGCGGCCAGTTCCGGCGCCACTTGCAGCGGATGCACCGTCGGCTCGCCGGTGAAGTTCAGGCGCGCGTAGATGTCGTCGGTCATCAGCCAGACGTGCGGATGACGCGCCAGGACCTCGGTCAGACCACGCAGTTCGTCCGCGCTGTAGACCGATCCCGTCGGGTTGCTGGGGGCATTCATCATCAGCCACTTGGTGCGAGGCGTGATGGCGCGTTCCAGGGCCTCGGGCGTCACCTTGTAATCGGTGGCGGGCGACGTTTCCACGGCCACCGGCACGCCGCCGTTGACCAGGACCATGTCCGGGTACGACACCCAGAACGGCGCGGGGATCAGCACTTCGTCGCCGTCGTTCAGCGTCGCGGCCAGGCCATTGAAGATCACCTGCTTGGCGCCGGTGCTGACGATGACTCGCGGTGCCGGGTATTCCACGCCGGTCGCTTCCCGCAGATGGACCGCTGCGGCCTTGCGCAGGGCCACCGTGCCCTGCGCCGGCGGGTACTTGGTTTCGCCGCGGTTCATGGCGGCCGTGGCGGCCTGGCGGATGTGTTCGGGCGTCGAAAAATCCGGTTCGCCGATGGTCAGGTCGATGATGCGGCGGCCCTGCTCGCGCAGTTCCGCAATGATGGCGCGCGCGGCGACGCTGGGCGACAGCTTGATGCGCTTGATGCGGTCGGCAACGATGCTCATTTTGCCGCTCCCATCTTTTCCGCCAGCGTCTTTTCCAGCCACGGCTTGGTGTACGTGCCGGCGCGCAGCTTTTCCTTGGCCACGGCTTCGTCGGCTTCCTTCTTCAGGGCCAGCGCCAGCACGGCGCTGGCGTGTTCGGCGGGAATCACCACCACGCCGTCGGCATCGCCCACGACCACGTCGCCGGGATTGACCACCTGGCCGCCGACCGACACGGGCACGTTGATCTCGCCCGGGCCGTCCTTGTAGGGCCCCTTGTGCGACACGTCGCGCGCAAAGCAGCCGAATTCGCCCTGGGCGAACACGTCCGCATCGCGCACCGCGCCGTCGATCACGAAGCCTTCGATGCCGCGCGACTGCGCATCCATCATCATCAGTTCGCCAACCAGCGCGTTGCTGGTGTCGCCCGAGCCGTCCACGACGATCACGTCGCCCGCGCCGCCCAGCGAAATCGCCTTGTGGATCATCAGGTTATCGCCCGGACGGGTCTTGACCGTGAGGGCCACGCCCACCGTGCGGCGTGCGCCGTTATGCAGCGGACGCAGGCCCGACACGCCGTACAGGCGATTCATGCAGTCGCTGATCTGGGCCGAGCCGATGCTGGCAAAACCGGCCAGCACGTCGGCGGCGACGGCCGTCTCGGGCCGGGAAAGAATGCGATATCCGATGGGATTCATAAGGAAAGTCAGGTGTGAATGCAGGAAGCGTTGAAGCGAACCTGCATTACAAAGCCGCGCAAGCCTTTCCTCAAAACGATATAAATTCCCAGCGATCCACGAATTTTTTTCGTGGATTATGCGGTTTAAGGGTTATCCCTTATTCCTGCATCGACGCTCAATCATCCCCGCTGCCGGATCCGCTGCGGGCTTCCGACAACGCGACAGTCAGGTGCATGACCTTCTTCTTGAGCTGGTCGCGTTCATCGGTCAGCTTGGCCAGCAACTGGCGCAGCCGCGCGATTTCCGCCGGCATGTCCGCGATGTTTTCAATAGGTTCTTCCGGCGGCGCCTCGCGCGGCGGCGGCGCCTTGGCCTGCCGGACCTCCCGGGCGGCCTGCTGCAGTTCCTTGCGCCCGCCTGCAACGGCGGCGGTCTGCCGTTCGGCCGGCAGCGACGCCACGGCCGCCGCGGCGTTGATGGAGATGGCGCCTTCCTTCACCGCGCGCACCAGTTCCGGCGCCGCGGACTTCTGGATCTTTTCGATCTGATTGAGGGTATTGCTGCTGATGCGGGCGGCGCGCGCCAGCGCCTGGCGGCTGGGGACGGCGGGCTTCCAATCGGGATTGGCATGACCGCGCATCGGCGCGGCGCTGGCCCCGGGCGTGTCCTCGTCCCAAGGCGGGGAGTCGTCCGCCGGCCCACCGTCGACCGGCGATCCTTGGCCGCCGCCGTCCGGCCCACCTTCGGCCGCACCGCCCGCTTCCGGGCCGGTGCGCGCCAGCAGGATTTCTTTCTTGCGAAGCGCCAGCACCCCGCGCTGGAAGTCCGACACGCTGCGCCGGCCCAGATGGTTCTCGATCATCCACAGATGCACGTCGTCCATGGACTTGAAGTGCGGATGCTGAATCGTCTGGAACGGGATGTTGTGCTTGACGCAGATGGCGTAACGGTTGTGCCCGTCGATCAGCAGGTCGCCCCACAGGACCAGGGCGTCGCGGCACCCCTCGGCCAGCAGGCTGCGCTCCAGCGCAGCGTGTTCGTCCTCGGTCAGCGGGTCTATATAGGCACGCAGGCCTTCGTCTACTCTGATTTCCATGGTGTCCAAATAAAGTCGGGCGGCGCCCTACGCCAGCCCCTGTCCGCGCAGCACGTCCTGGATCGCGGCCAGGCGCGCCACGGGGTCCGTCAGGCCCAGCAGCGTCGCCTTGTCGTCCGGGGGCAGCGGCAAGAGTTCGCACCAGCGGTTTGCCACCCAGCCGCAATCGTCCAGCCGGAACGGCGGCGCCAGCGGCATTCTTTCGGCGGGCACGCCGTCCTGCTGCCACTGCGCCACCAGGCGCCCCAGCGCATCGGCGCTGGCCTGCATGGCCGCGGGCACGGGCGTGGGCGGGTCATCGGCAATGGGCTCGGCCTCGCCCATCCAAAGGCCGTATTTTGCCACCTCGCTGGACCGCAGCCGAAAGCGCGAGGTGCCCCGGCACCGGATATCCAGCAAGGCCGGCATGGGCGCCTCCCAGGTTTCGACCCGCGCCATGGTGCCCACGGGCGACAGCGTCTCGACGCCCTCGGGCGAGCGGACCTCGCTGCCGGCCAAAAGGCCCACGATGCCGAACTCGGTGTTGTCGGCGATGCTGCGCCGGATCATGTCCAGATAGCGGACCTCGAAGATGTGCAGATGCACCACGCCCGCGGGAAACAGCGCATTGGACAGCGGAAACAAGGGAATCAGCGACATGGCCGCCTCCTGGTCATTTCACGTGGAAGGCATCGTCCACGGGCACCTGCAGCGCCGTCGCCAGCGCGTTGGTCTGCGACGCCATCGCCATCACCGCCAGCAGTTCGGCGTGCTGGCCATCGGTCATGCCCTTGGCCCGGGCCGAGGCCGTGTGGGAATGGACGCAATACGAGCAGCCATTGGCGGTGGACACCGCGATGTAGATCATTTCGCGCACCAGCGGCGAGAGCTCGCCCTCGGCCATCATCACCGTCTTGAGCTGCTCCCAGACGCTGCGCATCCTCGGGGGATCGTTGGCCAGCGCCCGCCAGAAGTTGTTGACGAAGTCCGACTTGCGCGTGGCGCGGATGTCCTCGAACACCGCCCACGCCTCGGGACTTCTGCGGATCTCGTCATCGCTCAGCAGCCTTACCGTGCTCATTGCCCCTCTCCATCGTGAAAAAACACATCGGCCCACCGCATCGCGGCGGCCCCCTTTTGACTCATCCAGGACCGCAGCCGGCCGCTCAAGTGTTGCGGCCGTCGTACGGAATGCGGGTCAGCGAATTCAGGTCGACGTTTTCCAGGCAACGTACGTTGACCGCCGCCGTCTCCTTGCCTTCTGCCCCGACCCCGAACCCGAAGGGCGCACAGCCGCAGTTGGCGCAGAAATGGTGCGAGATCACGTGCTTGTTGAAGGTGTACGTCGACATGGCCTGCGTGGACGACGCGATGCGCAGGGCGGCGCGCGGCACGAACCACAGCAGATAGCCCTTGCGGCTGCAGTGCGAGCAGTTGCATTCCAACACCTGCGACACATCGCCATCGACTTCATAGGCGATCTGTCCGCAGTGGCAGCTTCCTAGTTGCATGGATTGTCTCCCGGCCGTAATCGGATCAGACTCCCATCATAGGCCTGCCCCGCCCGCCTTGCCCATGCGGACGCACCGCGCCCCAGCCCCAACCCCACCCCCGGCCACGCACGGAGCCATCATGCCCCAGTTATCCGCATACCTCAGTTTTGACGGCAATTGCGCCGAGGCCATGCGCTTTTACGAACGCGTGCTGGGCGGCCGCCTTGACGCGCTGGTCCGCTACGCAGATGCCCCGCCCGATGCCGCCATGCCGGTGCTGTCGGACGAGGACGCCGGGCGCATCATGTACGCCCGCCTGACGCTGGACGAACAGACCTTGTTGGGCAGCGACGCCACCGCCGGCCATCCCTACCCCGGCAATCGCGGGGTGGCGCTGGCGCTGGTGTATCCCACCGTGTCGGATGCGCATCGCGTGTTCGAGCACCTGGCCGAAGGCGGCAGCGTCACGATGCCGCTGCAAAAGACCTTCTGGGCCGAAGCCTACGGCGCGCTGGTCGACCGGTATGGCACGCGGTGGATGGTAAGCGGCGGCCGCATGAGCCACTGAGCGCCCCGCACCCTTCCTAACCGCCCGGCCGGTGCGCCGCCAGCACGTCGTGCAGCGACTGCGCGGCGCCTTGCAGCACCGGCACCGCGCGCAACAGGTCGTCCAGCATCACCCGCGCGGTCGGCGCGTGGCAGGCCACCGCCGCCACCACGCGGTCCTCGCCGTCGCGCACCGGCACCGCCACCGCGCTCATGCCGCGCACGAACTCCTCGTTGTCGATGCCGATACCGCGCACGGCCAGCCGCTCCAGCTCGGCGTCCAGCTTGGCCGGGTCGGTGAACGTGCGCGGCGTATTGCGCGTAAGCGGCAGGCGCGCCAGCACGTGGCTGCGCTCCAGGCGGTTCATCGACGCCAGAAACAGCTTGCCGCTGGCCGTGCAATGCATGGGCACGTGGCTGCCCACGGCAAAGAACAGGCGTAGGGGCTCGGACGTCTCGACCCGTTCCATGTAGACGACCTGATCGCCGTCCGGCGCGGTCAGGTTGCACGTTTCGCCCAACGTGCCCACCAGCTTGGTCAGCACCGCGCGGCATGCCCGGGTAAAGGCGCTGGCGCGCAGCGTAGCCAGCGCCAGCGATGTCGCCTGCGGCCCCGTCACGAAGCCGTTTTCAGTCGGGGTGGCGGCCACAAAGCCCGCGCGCTGCATGGCCGCCAAGAGGCGCATCAGCGTGGTCTTGGGCATGTCGAGCCGTTGCGCCAACTGCGCGAGCGTGGGCGGATGCTGCGCGCGGGCCAGGTGATCCAGCACCAGCAATGCCCGCAGCGAACGGGCGGCTTCCTGGTGCCCGCCGCTGTCATCGGACCGGCCGTCGGCCGCCTGTTCCGATGCTGCACTGCGATTTTGAAACCGACGCTGCATGTTCTGTTCCATTTGTCTGCCCCAGCGCGTGTTGTGCTTTGTTCTGTGTGCGCGCTTCCTAGAATCGCCTCAGATGCCGGCCTGGTCCGCATTGCGGAGCGCGAGCCGGTCGGACCTGCCGAACAATATAAGGGAGACCGCGCGGATATGTCCGATACCGTCGATTACATCGTGGTGGGCGCCGGCTCGGCCGGATGCGTGATGGCGAACCGGTTGAGTGCGGACGGCGCGCACTCGGTGTGCCTGCTGGAGGCCGGTCCCAAGGACACCTATCCGTGGATCCACATTCCGATCGGCTACGGCAAGACCATGTTCCACAAGGTGGTGAACTGGGGCTTCTACACGGACCCGGATCCCAACATGCTGGACCGGCGCATCTACTGGCCGCGCGGCCGCACGCTGGGCGGCTCCAGCGCCATCAACGGCCTCATCTACATCCGCGGCCAGCGCGAAGACTACGACGCGTGGGCGGCGGCCGGCAACGCAGGCTGGGGCTGGGACGACTGCCTGCCGTGGTTTCGCAAGCTGGAAAACAACGACCTGGGACCCGGCCCCACCCGCGGTACCGAGGGTCCGCTGAACGCCACGTCCATCAAGACGCCGCATCCGCTGGTGGAAGCGCTGATCGCCGCCGCGGGCAAGCTGGGCGTGTCGCACGTGCGCGATTTCAATAGCGGCGACCAGGAGGGCGTGGGCTATTACCAGCTGACCACGCGCAACGGCCGCCGCTGCTCCACGGCCGTGGCTTACCTGCGCCCCGCGCAGGACCGCCCCAACCTGCGCATCGAGACCGATGCGCACGCGATGGCCGTGCTGTTCGAAGGCAGCCGCGCCTGCGGCGTGCGCTACCGGCAAGGCGGCCAGGTCCGCACGCTGCGCGCCCGGCGCGAAGTCGTGCTGTGCGCGGGCGCCCTGCAATCGCCACAACTGCTTCAGCTATCCGGCGTCGGGCCCGCCAGCCTGCTGCGCGAGTTCGGCATCGGCGTCGTGCGCGACCTTCCCGGTGTGGGCGAAAACCTGCAGGATCATCTTCAGATCCGGCTGATCTACGAGACCACCCGACCCATCACCACCAACGACCAGTTGCGCAGCCTGACCGGCCGGCTGCGCATGGGGCTGCAATGGCTGCTGCTGCGCAGCGGTCCGCTGGCCGTGGGCATCAATCAGGGCGGCCTGTTCTGCCGCGTCGATCCGGCCAGCCGCACGCCCGACACCCAGTTCCATTTCGCGACCCTGTCCGCCGACATGGCGGGCGGCAAGGTGCATCCGTTTTCCGGCTGCACCTATTCGGTGTGCCAGTTGCGCCCGACCTCGCGCGGCCGGGTGCGCCTGCGCAGCACGGACCCGTTCGAGGCGCCGTCCATGCAGCCCAATTACCTGTCGACGGACCTGGACCGCCGCATGGCGGTGGCCGCCGTGCGGTATGCGCGCCAGGTCGCCGCGACCCAGCCGCTGGCCGGCCTGATGAAACGTGAGTTCCGGCCCGGCCCGGACGTGCACACGGACGACGAGATCCTGCACTTCTGCCGCGAATATGGCGCCACCATCTTCCACCCGTCAGGCACGGCGAAGATGGGGCCGCGCAGCGATCCGCTGGCCGTCGTGGACGAGCGCCTGCGCGTGCACGGCGTGTCGGCGCTGCGCGTGGTGGATTGCTCGATCATGCCCACGCTGGTTTCGGGCAACACCAACGCGCCGGTCGTGATGCTGGCCGAGCGCGCGGCGGATTTCATGCTGCAGGACGTGCGGCAGGCGCGCGCGCAAGTCCTGCACACGCCCGCCCGGATGGAGATGACGGACCCCGGCTAGGAAACCCATATCGCAGACAGACCCGGCCGCGGCAGCGCAGATTGCCAGGCCGACCCACCAAAGGAGACTGGACATGGCCAAGCAAAACGAAGCGGCGGTGCGCAAAGTCGTCACCGCCTCGCTGATCGGCGCCACCATCGAGTGGTACGACTTTTTCCTGTATGGCGTCGTCGCCGGCATCGTATTCAACAAGCTGTACTTTCCCACCGGGGATCCGCTGGTCTCGACCATGCTGGCGTACACGACGTTTGCCGTCGGTTTCGTCACCCGGCCGCTGGGCGGGCTGATCTTCGGCCATTTCGGCGACCGCATCGGCAGAAAAAGCATGCTGGTGATGACGCTGATGATCATGGGCATCGCCACCTTCCTCATCGGTCTGGTGCCCACGTACGACATGATCGGCATCTGGGCGCCGATCCTGCTGCTTCTCTTGCGCGTGTTCCAGGGCATCGGGCTGGGCGGCGAATGGGGCGGCGCGGTGCTCATGGCCTATGAATACGCGCCACCGGAGAAAAAAGGCTTTTACGCGTCGTTGCCGCAGATCGGGCTGGCGATCGGGCTGTGCCTGGCGTCGGGTACGGTGGCGCTGCTGTCCGTCCTGCTGACCGACGAGCAGTTCATGGCGTGGGGATGGCGCATCGCCTTCCTGGCGTCCGCCGCCATGGTGGCCGTCGGCATGTACATCCGGCTCAACATCAAGGAAACGCCGGAGTTCACCGCGGTCAAAGCGCAGAACGCCGAAAGCCGCATCCCGTTCATGGACATGATGCGGCGCTATCCCGGCAACGTCGTCAAGGGCATGGGCGCGCGCTACATCGACGGCGTGTTCTTCAACGTCTTTGGCGTATTCTCGATCTCGTTCCTGACGCAGTCGGTGCAGATCACGCGGACCGAGGCGTTGATCGGGGTGATGGCGGCGGCGCTGGTGATGTGCTTCTTCATCCCCTTCTTCGGCCGCCTGTCCGACCGCATCGGCCGCACGCGCGTGTACTTCTGGGGATCGCTCATCACCGCCGCGGCGTCGTTCCCCGGCTTCTGGATGATGATCAACAGCGGCGGCAACGTGATGCTGATCTGGCTGGCCATCATCATTCCGTTCGGGATCCTGTATGCCGCCATCTACGGACCGGAGGCCGCGCTGTTCTGCGAGCTTTTCGACGCCAAGGTGCGCTACACCGGCATCTCGTTCGTCTATCAGTTCTCGGGCATCTTCGCGTCCGGCATCACGCCCATCATCGCCACGGCCCTGCTCAAGACGGGCGGCGGGCAGCCGTGGCTGATCTGCCTGTACGTGCTCTTCGCGGGCGTGGTGTCGGCGTTCTGCGCGTGGCTGATCGGGCGCGGCAAGCAGCCGGTGGAGCTGGACGGCGCAGGCCAGCCGTCCATGCCGCGGGCTGGGCTGCGCAAGGCATAGACGGCGGGCGGCCCCCGATAGGCGGTACGCGGCTGGCGGTGGCGGCGCGGCTCAGCCCGGGCCGTCGCCGATCGGGGTCAGCGCGGCCCGCCCCGCTCAGTCCAGCGCTGCCTGCGGCGGCTGCTGGGCCGGCCAGCCGCCGCCCAGCGCTTTGAACAGTGTCGCCAGCGCCGCCTGGCGCTGCGCGCTGACGTCGATATAGGCGATCTGATCCGTGTAGGCGCTGCGTTGCGCGTCCAGATAACGCAGATGGCTGTCGACACCGCCGCGATAACGCGCCTCGGACAACTGCATGGCGATCTGGCTGGATTGCGCCAGCGCCAGGCGCGAGGCCTCTTCGCGGCGCAGCGTCTCGGTGGCTACCAGCGCGTCGGACACCTCGCGAAACGCCGTCTGGATCGTCTTTTCATACTGCGCCACGGCGATGTCCTTGCGCACGGTGGCCAAATCCAGATTGGCCACATTGCGCCCGCCGGCAAAGATCGGCAGCGTGATCTGCGGCGTGAACGACCAGGCGCGCTGCCCGGATTCGAACAGGCCCGACAGGTCCGCGCTGGAACTGCCGAACAGCCCGGTCAGCGAAATGCTGGGAAAGAACGCCGCCCGCGCCGCGCCGATGCTGGCGTTGCGCGCCTGCAACTGATATTCGGCGGCCAGGATGTCGGGACGGTTTTCCAGCAGCGCCGACGGCGCGCCCGCCGCGATCTCCTGCACCAGCATCGGGGCATCGGCCGTGCGCGCCGGCAGGTACGGCGACAGGTCGCTGATCCCCACCAGCAGGCCGAGCGCATTCCCGGCCTGGCGGACCTCGCGATCCATGCGTTCCAGTTCCGCGCGCGACTGCTCGGTCAGGCCCAGCGCTTCCTGATAGTCCAGCGCCGTCGCCGTGCCCGCCTGGCGGCGTTTGACGATCAGCTCCAGTGACGCCTCGCGGCTGGCGAGGGTCTGGCGCGTGACATCCAGGCGGCGTTGCGCGCTGTCGCGGGCCACATAGGCCTGGATCACCTCGGCCACCAGGCTGATTTGCGCGCTGCGCGCCGTGGCCTCGGTCGACAGGTACTCCTGCAACGCCGCGTCCGACAGGCTGCGCACGCGGCCGAACAGGTCCAGTTCAAAGGCGGTGAGGCCCAGGCCGGCCTGGTAGCTGCTTTGCACCGCCGCCTCGCCGGTGGTGTTCAGGTCGCCGGGGACGCGCTGGCGCGTGCCCGTGCCCTGCGCATCGATGCCGGGCAGCCGGTCGGCCCGCGTGATCTGATACTGCGCCCGGGCCGCCTCGATGTTGAGCAGCGACTGGCGCAGGTCGCGATTGTTGGCCAGCGACAGCTCGACCAGCTTGCGCAAGGCGTCGTCGGTGACGAAGGACTGCCAGTCCAGCGTCGCCGCAGCGGATTCGCCGGGGCTGGTCGACGCCTGGCTCCAGTTCTCACCAACCGGCGACGCCGGGCGTTCGTAGACGGGCGCCAGCGAGCAGCCTGCAAGCGCCGCGGTCAGCAGCAGCGCGGACATCCGCAGGGGAAAGAAGGTCTGCAACATGAATTACTCCTGCACCGTGCGCGGCGTGGCGTCGGGGGTGGGCGAGGACTTGGTCGAGTCTTTGCCCCGCTTGCGCTGCACCAGCGACAGCACCCACACGAAGAAGATGGGGACGAAGATCACGCCCAGTAGCGTGGCGGTCAGCATGCCGCCGATCACGCCTACGCCCAGCGCGCGCTGGCTGGCCGCGCCCGCGCCGGAGGCCAGGGCCAGCGGCACGACGCCCAGGATGAACGCCAGCGACGTCATGACGATGGGACGGAAGCGCAGCTTGGCGGCCTGGATGGCGGCGTCGGCCAGCGAATGCCCCTGTTCGCGCAGGCTCTTGGCGAACTCCACGATCAGGATGGCGTTCTTGGCCGCCAGCCCGATGATGGTGATGAGCCCCACCTTGAAATACACGTCGTTCGGCATGCCCAGCACCGTCACCGCCAGCACCGACCCCAGCGCGCCGATCGGCACGATCAGCATCACGGACGCCGGAATCGACCAGCTTTCATACAGCGCAACCATCAGCAGGAACACCACCAGGAACGCCAGCGCAAACAGCATGGGCGCCTGCGAGCCGGCGAACTTCTCCTGGTACGACAGGCCCGTCCACTCGTAGCCGATGCCTTCGGGCAGCCCCGCCACGATGCGCTCGATCTCGGCCATCGCCTGGCCGGTGCTGCTGCCGGGCATCGCGTCGCCCGCGATCTTGAAGGCCGGATAGCCGTTGTAGCGGGAGATCTGCACGGGGCCGTTCTCCCAGTCCGTCTTGACGAACGCGCTCAGCGGAACCATGCCGCCCGTTTTGTTGGGCACGTTCAGTTGCAGGATGCTCTCCGGCGTCATGCGGTCACGTACGTCGGCCTGCACCACCACGCGCTGCAGGCGTCCGGCGTTGGCAAAGTCATTGACCGTGGCCGACCCGTAGGCGGCAGAGATCGCCGTGCTGATGACGTCAAAGCCCACGCCCAGCGCCTCGGCCTTCTCGCGGTCGATGTCCAGGCGCAGCTGCGGCGCGTCGGCCAGGCCTTCCATCATGGCGTAGGCGATCACGGGCGAGCTGTTGGCCTGGGCCAGCAACTGGTTGCGAGCGTCGGTCAGCGCCGCACGGCCCAGTCCGCCCCGGTCCTGCAACCGCAGCGCGAAGCCGCCCGAGTTGCCCAGGCCTTCAATTGGCGGCGGGTTGACGGCCATGACCGCGCCGTCGTCGATCGCTGCAAATTTCGCGTTCACGCTATCCGCCACGTCGGTGGCCGATTGGCCCTCGCCGCGCTCGGACCAATCCTTGAGCGTGGGGAAAGCAATGCCCGCGTTCTGGCCGGTGCCCGAAAAGCTGAATCCCATGACGGTGAAGGCGTCGCCCATCGCGTCCAGCGACAGCAGGTGCTGTTCGACGTCGGCCACCACCTTGTCGGTGCGCATGTGCGTCGCGCCCGGCGGCAGTTGCACGTCAACGATGACGTAGCCCTGGTCTTCCGGCGGAACGAACGATTCGGGCACGCGCACGTACAGCACGGCCAGCACCGCGACGATGGCCGCGTAGATGACCATGTAGCGGCCCGTGCGGCGCACCAGGCGCGTATTCAGCGCCTCGAAGCGGCCCGTCAGGCGATTGAAGACGCGGTTGAACCAGCCGAAGAAGCCCTGCTTTTCATCATGATGGCCCTTGGGGATGGGCTTGAGGAACGTGGCGCACAGGGCCGGCGTGAACGTCAGGGCCAGGAAGCCCGAGAACAGGATCGACACGGCCAGCGACAGCGAGAACTGCTGATAGATCACGCCGACGGAACCGCTCATGAAGGCCAGCGGCAGGAACACGGCAGACAGCACCAGCGTGATGCCGACGATGGCGCCGGACACCTGCTCCATGGCCTTGACCGTGGCTTCGCGCGGCGACAGCCCTTCCTCGGCCATGATGCGTTCGACGTTCTCGACCACGACGATGGCGTCGTCCACCAGAATGCCGATGGCCAACACCATGCCGAACATGGTCATCATGTTGACCGAGAAGCCCAGCACCGACATCACTGCAAACGTGCCCAGCAGACATACCGGCACCACGATCGTCGGGATCAGCGTGTAGCGGAAGTTCTGCAGGAACAGGAACATCACCAGAAACACCAGCACCATCGCTTCCAGCAGCGTGTGCACCACCTTCGTGATGGCCACGCTGACGAACTTGGACGTGTCGAATGGCACCGAATATTCAACGTCTTCGGGGAATGAGGCCGACAATTCTTCCAGGCGCGCATTCACGGCCTTGACGGTGTCGATGGCGTTGGCGCCCGGCGCAAGCTGGACGGCCGCGCCTACCGACTTCTTGCCGTTCAGGCGCGTTTCAAAGTCGTAGCTCTGGCGTCCCACTTCCAGACGCGCCACGTCGGCCAGGCGCACGGACGAGCCGTCCGGGTTGGCGCGCAGCACGATGCGCCCGAATTCGTCCGGGTTGTCCAGCGTGCCCTTCACGGCCAGCGTCGCGGTCAGTTCCTGCTCGGGCGCGCCGGGGCGGCTGCCGAAACTGCCGGCCGGCACCTGCACGTTCTGCGCGGCAATCGCCGCGTTGACATCGGCCACCGACAAGCCCAGGCCCAGCAGCTTCTGCGGGTCGATCCACACGCGCATGGCGGCTTCGGCGCCAAAGAACTGCACCTTGCCCACGCCGTTCACGCGGCGGATTTCGTTGTTGATGTGGCGTGCGGCGTAGTCGGACAGACCGACCACGTCCTTGTGCGCGTCATCGCCCTTGTACGTCAGGGCGTAGATCATCAGGAAGTTCGAGCTGGCCTGCTCAACCTGCAGACCCTGCTGCGTCACGGCGGACGGCAGACGCGCCTCGGCCTTCTTGATGCGGTTCTGCACGTCCACCTGCGCCAGGTCGGGGTCCGTGCCCGGCTGGAACGTGACGGTGATTTCGGCGCTGCCGCTCGAGCTGCTGGACGACTCGTAATACAGCATGTTCTTCGCGCCGTTCAGCTCTTCCTCGATGACGCTGGTCACCGAATCGACCAGCACCGTCGCAGACGCGCCCGGATAGGTGGCGGCGATGGTCACCTGCGGCGGCGCGACCACCGGAAACTGCGACACGGGCAGCGACGGAATCGCCAGCAGCCCCGCGAGCGAGATGAAGATGGCCACCACCCAGGCGAAATTGGGGCGGCCAATGAAAAACTTGGACATGGTCTAACCTCGGATGTGCGCGCGATTCATGAGGGCCGCTTATTGCTTGGCAGACGCGGCGGCATCGCCGGCGGCGGCCACCTTGGGCTCGTTCGCGGGCGTCACGCTGACTTTCTGGCCGGGCACGGCGGCGCTGACGCCGCCCACGATCACCCGGTCGCCGGGGGCCAGGCCCTCGGTGATGTGCCAATCGCCGCCGCGCATCGTGCCTGTCTGCACCGCGCGGGTCTCCACGACGTCGTCCGCGCCGACCACCAGCACCTGCGGCTTGCCATCGGTGCTGCGCGTGACGGCGCGCTGCGGAACCAGGATCGCTTCCGGATCCACGCCCTGGTGCGTGCGCACCCGGACATACATGCCCGGCAGCAGCAGCA
Source organism: Achromobacter sp. UBA2119 (assembly GCF_002331005.1). Lineage (NCBI taxonomy): Bacteria > Pseudomonadati > Pseudomonadota > Betaproteobacteria > Burkholderiales > Alcaligenaceae > Achromobacter > Achromobacter sp. UBA2119. The sequence goes on from NZ_DCYD01000017.1 coordinate 162,230, forward strand.
CGTCGGGGTTGGCGAACTCGCCGCGCAATGCCACCTGGCCGGTGCTCCGGTCCACGGCAATGTCCGAGAACAGGAGGCGCCCTTCGCGCTGCTGGTCGGTGCCGTCGATCGTGATGGAGATGCGGGCGCCCTCGCCTTCGCCCAGACTGCCGTTCTGCATGGCGGCGCGCATGCGCAGCATGTCGCCGACGGGCTGGCTGAAGTCCACGTAAACCGGGTCCAGTTGCTGGATCGTCGCCATCGGCGTGGCCTCGTTCTGGCCCACCAGCGCGCCTTCGGTCACTTGCGCGCGTCCGATGCGGCCGGAAATGGGCGCCTTTACGGTGGCGTAGTCCAGATTGAGCTGCGCGGTCTCGACATCGGCCTGGGCCGAGCGGCGCGCGGCCAACGCGCTCTTGAGCGTGGTGTTGGCCGTGTCGAAGTCCTGCTGACTGACGGCTTCGATCTTGACCAGGGGCGTGTAGCGCTTGACCACGGCCTGCGCGTCGGACACGGCGGCCTGGGCCTTGGCCAGCTCGCCTTCCGCACGTGACAAGGCCGCCTTGAATGGCGCCGGGTCAATGCGGAACAGCACGTCGCCGGCCTTCACATCCGCACCTTCCACGAAGTTGCGGCTCAGCACGATGCCGGCCACGCGGGCACGGACCTCGGCCACACGCATGGGTTCGACCCGGCCGGGCAGCTCGCTGATCAGCGTGTAGCGCTGGGGTTGCACGGCCACCGCCTGGACCGGACGCGGCCCCGCCGCCTGCGGCTCACCGCCATCGGACCCGCCGCAACCGGCCAATAGGATTGCCGTCGCCAACACCGCCAGGGGCAGTCGCCAAGCTTTATTCACCTTCATTACTACCCCCGCGCAGCGCGTTTTGAATTCAAAGAGATGCCGATGCTACCCGAAAGGACGATTTGAATCAATATTGATTCATTTGCTGCTTTTAAGCTTAAATCTGACCTCTCAGAAGTCTTTACTTGATAAATCTGCGGAAGTTTGTACAAAGTGAATCGCCCATGATCCAATACCGGCCCAGGGATAACCACAAATGGGGAGGAGGCAATGTCTGAAGAGGCAAGCCACGAGCGGCTGCTCGTCGCACTGGCGCTTGCGATGGTGGATCAGCCGCGGGCGACCCTGCAGGAGCTGGCCAAGGCGGTCGGCGTCAGCAAGGCGACCCTGTACCGGTTCTGCAAGACGCGGGATCAGTTGGTGTTGCGCCTGATGACGCATTGCGCGCAGGTCATGAAACAGGCACTGGCGGATTCGCACCTGGACAGCGCCCCGCCCCGCACGGCGCTGCGCAGCCTGATCGAACAGCACCTGGCGCACAAGGAATTGACGGCGTTCCTGATCTACAACTGGAAGCCCGATACGGAACTTGAGCCGGACATCATGAACAGCTGGTCCGGCTATCAGGAAACCCTGGATGCATTCTTTTTGCGTGGTCAGCGCGAGGGCGCGTTCCGCGTGGACATGACCGCCGCCGCGCTCAGCGAGCTCCTGATCGGAATCATCACCAGCATGGTGGACGCCGAGCGGCGCGGCCGGATTGCGCGCATGGGCATTGCGCAGGTGGCCGAACAGATGATGCTGCACGGCATCTCGGCCTAGCCGGCGGTTGTGCGGAAGTGACGCGGGGCGAGGCCCCGCGCCTGCTTACGCTGCCGTCACCGGACGGCCGTAAAACGGATAGTTGGGATCGTTGTAACCGTGCGCCGATGCATGGCCCGGCGTCACCCACTCGTTCACGACCGTTTCGTCCTCGGGCGTGATCGTCACGTCCAGCGCCGCGTAGTAATCGTCCATCTGCGCCAGCGTACGCGGACCCGCGATAACGGCAGTGATGACCGGATTGGCCAGCACCCACGCCGTGGCGAAATGGCCCGGCTGCACGCCGCGCGCGGCGCTGTGCTGCACCAGCTTCTGTGCGATCTGCAGCGATTCCTCGCGGAATTCGGTCGCCAGGATGCGGCGGTCGCCCCGTCCGGCGCGCGTATCCGCTGCGGGCGCCTGGCCCGGCAGGTACTTGCCCGTCAGCACGCCACGCGCGATCGGGCTGTACGGCACCACGCCCAACCCGTAATGCTTGCACGCCGGCAGGATCTCGACTTCGGGTCCGCGGTTCAGCATGTTGTAGTACGGCTGGCACACCACCGGTTGCGGCACGCCGAGTTTTTCGCATAGACGCATCATCTCGGCGATGCGCCAGCCGCGAAAGTTCGACAGCCCGAAGCTGCGCAGCTTGCCCGCGCGGATCAGGTCGCCCAGCGCCCACAGCGCTTCTTCCAGGTTTTCTTCGTGGTAGTCGCGATGCAGGTACAGGATGTCCATGAAATCCGTGCCCATGCGCGACAGGCTCTGCTCCACCCCGCGGATCAGCCACTGGCGCGAGTAATGCGCCAGGTTCGGCCCCTTGCCGACCGGATTGCCGATCTTGCTGGCCAGCACCCAGTCGTGGCGCTGCCCCTTGAGCAGCTTGCCCACGACCTCTTCCGACCGGCCTTCGTTGTAGACGTCGGCGGTATCGATGAAATTCAGGCCGTGATCGCGTGCCGACGCAACGATGCGCGCCGCTTCGTCATCAGGCGTCTGCTCCCCGAACATCATCGTGCCCAGGCAGAGCGGCGACACCCGGAGATTGCTGGTTCCCAGTCGGCGGTAATTCATGGCGTGGTTCCTTGATCGGATGAAGGGATAAGGCGTGGCCGCGCGTCACCGCGCAGCCGAACGCCACATCTTGCCCGAAAAAACCTGACATGCCGCAAAACCCGGACGAGGATTGGGGTGTCAGAGACCGGAATCGGTCTTACTGGTGTCAGACACCGGAATCAGTCTTACGGGTCTTAGACACCCGCATCCACCGCCGCCAGGATCTTCCCGAACAGCGCGTCCGCATGGGCCGAATTCAGCCAGCGCACGATCACGACCATCTTGCGTTCCGGTTCCACCCACGTGAACGAGCTGCCCGCGCCCACGCCGAAGAAGCTGGACGACGGCACACTGGGAAACACCTTGCCTTCGTGGTTCAGCCAGATCAGATAGCCGTAGTACGGGGCGATGTCGCACGGGGTGCGCATGGCCTGCAGCCATTCGCGCGACAGGATCTGCTTACCATTGGCCTGGCCGTCGTTCAGCAGCATCTGGCCGATCAGCGCCTGGTCCTTGGCGCTGATGGACATGCCGCCGCCCCAGTGCGAGCCGCCGGGCACCGACGGCATGCGCTGGCCGTCGATCTCGACCCAGGCATTGTCGTAGCCGACCCATTGCCAATCCTCGCTGCAGCCGATAGGCCGCGTGACGGCCTCGCGGAACACTTCCGGCAACGGCTTGCGGAACAGATGCAGCAACGCGTACGACAGCTGATTGATGCGGACATCGTTGTATTCCCAATACGTGCCGGGTTCCTGCAGCGGACGCGCATCGCCCTTCTTGCCGTCGGGCGGCACACCGAACGTGACGGCGCGATAGCGGTCCGCCTGATCCGACACGCCGAAGCGTTCGCCTTCCCATTCGCTGGTCTGCTGCAGCAGATGGCGCCACGTGATCGACGCATTGCGGCCTTCGTCAAAACCGATGCCCGGCACGCGCTTGCCGACGGGCTCGTCCACGTCCGGCAGCAGGCCGCGGTCATGCGCCACGCCGGCCAGGATGGCCAGGTACAGCTTGGCGACGCTGAACGTCAGGTCGGCGCGGTCCGGCTCGCCCCACTCGGCCACCGTCTTGCCGTCCACCACGACCACGCCGGACACCGGCCCGCGGTCATGGATGGGGCCGAGCAGGCGGTTCCAGGGCGGCGGATCGTTCAGGTGCACGCCGAAATTGCCTTTGACGCTGCGGTCCCAGGTCGATTCGTGGTCGTTGGCAAACTGGATCGCCTGCTGCATGAGCGTATTCATCGGTTCCCTCGTTGTTGTGTGTTCATTGCCCCGCGCTTTGTGGCGCGCGGGTCAGATATTCCATGGCCGCCTGCAACCCGCCCGAGCGGTGCGGGACGCCGGCCGCGGCCAGCCCCATCTCCACGCCCGCCAGCGTGCCGCATAGCGTCAGATCGTTGAAGTGGCCCAGATGGCCGATGCGGAAGATGCGGTCGGACAGTTTGCCCAGCCCCTGTCCCAGCGACATGTCGAAGCGGTCCAGGATGACCTTGCGCAGCGCGTCGGCGCTGTGCCCGTCAGGCATCAGCACGGCGGTCAGCGCCGGACTGTGCGCGGCCGGGTCCACGCTCAGCAGCTCCAGCCCCCAGCCCGCCACCGCCAGGCGCGTGGCGCGGGCATGGCGTTCGTGACGCGCGAACACCTGCGGCAGCCCTTCAGCCGCCAGCATGGCCAGCGCTTCATGCAGGCCGTACAGCAGATTGGTCGACGGCGTGTACGGAAAATAGCCCTTCGTATTGGGCCCGAGCATCTCGCGCCAATCCCAGTACGACCGCGGCAGGCGCGCGGTCTCGGCCGCCGCCAGCGCGCGTGGTCCCACCGCGTTGAACGACAGGCCCGGCGGCAGCATCAGGCCTTTTTGCGAGCCAGCCACCGTCACGTCCACGCCCCATTCATCATGGCGGTAGTCGATGGAGCCCAGCGAAGAAATCGTGTCGACCATCAACAGCGCCGGGTGACCGGCCTGGTCGATGGCGGCGCGCACCGCGGCGATGTCGCTGGTGACGCCGGTGGAGGTCTCGTTGTGCACCACGCACACGGCCTTGATGCGGTGCTGCGTATCTTCCGAAAGCCGCGCGCCAATCACGCCGGCATCGACCGGATGACGCCAGTCGCCCTCGATGTAATCCACTTCCAGCCCCAACCGCCCGGCCAGCTTGCGCCACAGGCTGGCGAAGTGGCCGGTCTCGACCATCAGCACGCGATCGCCCGGCGACAGCGTGTTGACCAGCGCAGCTTCCCACGCGCCGGTGCCCGACGCCGGAAAGATCACGACGGGCGACTCGGTCTGGAAGATGTGCTTGAGGCCCGACAGCACTGCCTTGCCGAGTTCACCGAACTCCGGTCCGCGGTGATCGATGGTGGGCAGGTCGATGGCGCGCAGGACCCGGTCGGGCACGTTGGTGGGACCGGGAATCTGCAGGAAATGCCGGCCGGACGGGTGGGTGTTCAGCGTGAGCATGCGTGGCCCCAATGTGGACGGTTTGTATACCAAGGCGGCTTTGCGCGGCGGTCAGGCAGCGCGGGGCGGCCTGGCGGACTTGCGGCATGCGTCACTCTATCCCATTGTTTTTACGTCGATAACCTAGGGTATACACCCATCAAAACCACCGTGAAGACAGGTTTATAGTCTGCGAAAACAAGGGGAATTTTTGTATACCAATGCGCAGCGATCCTAGCTTCTTGCCGGATCATGCCGAGGCCGTTGCCTCGTCCGATCTCACGCCCGATTCCGCCCCGACGGCCGTCCGCGCCGCCGGCGACGGGCGCACGCTGGCGGCATCGGCGGCCGGATCGCTACGCGAACGCATCATCCAGGGCGAGTTCCCGCCCGGCACCCGGCTGAACGAACGCGCCCTGTGCGACCTGCTGGGCGTGTCGCGTACCCCGCTGCGCGAAGCGTTCCGCCTGCTGGCCGCCGAAGGCCTGGTGCAGATCGAACCGAACCGCGGCGCGCAGGTGGTGGCGCTGTCGGACGCCAACATCCGCGAGGCCTTCGAAGTGATCGGCGGCCTGGAGGCCATGTCGTGCCGGTTTGCGTGCGAGCGCGCGACGGACGTCGAGATCGCCGAGATCCGCGCGCTGACCTACGAAATGATGGCCAGCCACGCGCGCCACGACCTGCCGACGTACTTTCGCGTCAACCGCGAGATCCACGAACGCATCAGCCTGGCCGCGCACAACAGTTTGCTCAAACAGCTTTACGACGCGCAGAACGCGCGGATCCAGAACCTGCGCTTCGTCTCGAACGAAGACCGGCAGAAATGGGATCTGGCGATGCGCGAACACATAGAAATGGCGGAGGCCCTTGCCGCGCGCGACGCGGACCGGCTGGCAGCCATCATGCGGCAGCACCTGCAGCGCAAATGCGACGCGGCGCTCAAGAGCCGGAGCGAGACGATAGATACGCAACACATGTAGTGTCATCAAGAGGAGCCTTCACCATGGCTGATAGTCGCTTCACACCTTGCTGCTTCACCCCCGCTACCCCTGCGCTGTCCTCCCGCCGTTCCACCCCGCTCAAGGCCCTGGCCGCCGCCCTGCTCGCCTGCGCCGCGTTCGCCACCCAACCGGCGCTTGCCGGCAAGAAAGACGACACCCTGCGCATGGCCTATGACCAGGCGCCGGAAAGCGTCGACCCGTACTTCAACAACGTGCGCATCGGCGTCATCATTGCCGCCAACGTGTGGGACACCCTGCTCTACCGCGACCCCGTCACAAACGAGTACAAGGGCCAGCTTGCCAAGAGCTGGAAGCAGGTCGACGACAAGACCATGGAGTTCGAGCTGCGCGAGGGCGTCAAATTCCACAACGGCGAAGAGTTCGACGCCGACTCCGTGGTTTACACGCTGAACTACGTGGCCGATCCGAAGAACAAGGCCGTCACGCAGCAGAACGTGTCGTGGATCGACAAGGTCGAGAAGATCGACAAGTACAAGGTGCGCCTGACCACCAAGGAGCCCTTCCCCGGCGCCAAGGAATACCTGTCCACCACGGCCGCCATCCACCCGGCGAAGTATTACCAGGAGGTCGGCCCCAAGGGCATGAACGCCAAGCCCGTGGGCTCGGGTCCGTACAAGGTCGTCGACTACCAGCCCGGCAAGTCCATCACGCTGGAACGCAACGCCGACTACTTCAAGGATTCGCCCAAGGCGCAGCCCAAGATCGGCAAGGTCGTCATCCGTTTCATCCCCGACCGCCAGACGCAGATGGCCGAGGTCATCTCGGGCGGCGAAGACCTGATCATGAGCGTGCCCAAGGACCAGGCCGAACAGCTGGGCGGCATGCCGAACCTGCAGATGGTCACGGGCAACACCATGCGCATCGTGTTCATGCAGATGAACATCCTGGAAGGCACGCCCGCGCCGCAGCTGAAGGACGAGCGCGTGCGCCGCGCGATCATCCACGCGATCGACCGCGAATCCATGCTCAAGAACATCGTGGGCGAAGGCGGCGGGCTCATCAACACCATCTGCACGCCGTCGCAAGTGGGCTGCACGCAGGAAGGCGCGCCGACCTACAAGTACGATCCCGCGCAGGCCAAGAAGCTGCTGGCCGAAGCGGGCTACCCGAATGGCTTTGATATCGACATCGTCGCGTACCGCGAACGCAACCAGACCGAAGCCATCATCAACTACCTGCAGGCCGTCGGCATCCGCGCCAAGCTGAACTTCCTGCAGTACGCCGCGATGCGCGACATGATCCGCGCGAACAAGGCGTCGCTCACGCACCAGACGTGGGGCTCGAACCTGGTGAACGACGTGTCGGCGTCCACGCCGGTGTACTTCGCCTTCGGCAGCGACGACATCACGCGCGACCCGAAGGTGCGCGACCTGCTCAAGAAGGGCGATACCACCATCGAACCCGGGCCGCGCAAGGCGGCCTACAAGGAGGCGCTGGACATCATCGCGGAAAAGGCCTACGCCGTTCCCCTGTGGACGCTGCCCGCCTACTACGTCGCCACCAAGGACGTGAACTTCAAGCCCTACTCGGACGAGCTGGTGCGCTTCTGGGACATGAGCTGGAAGTAAGGCGCGGTCCGCGCCGGGCGGGCTTCGCAAACGCCCGGCGCTGCTGAACAGAGAGGAAGTCCTATGCTTTATTTCACGCTGAGGCGCCTGGGCCTGGCGGCGCTGGTGGCGCTGACTGTGTCGATCCTGGCGTTCCTGCTGCTGCACCTGTCGGGCGACCCGGCGCTGGCCCTGGCCGGCGAAGGCGCGCGGCAGGCCGACATCGACATGATCCGCAAGACCTACGGGCTGGACCGCCCGATCATCGTCCAGTACGCCGACTGGCTCTGGCACATCCTGCAAGGCGACTTCGGCACGTCGGTGTACTTCAAGACCGAGGCCGGACCGCTGATCCTGTCCAAGCTGGCGACCACGCTGAAGCTGGGCATGGCGGCGCTGGCGTTTGCGCTGTGCATCTCGATTCCGCTGGGCGTGCTGGCCGCGCTGTACAAAGGCAGCCTGATCGACCGCGTCTGTCTGGCGATCGCGGTGCTGGGCCAGGCGCTGCCGAACTTCTTCTTTGCGCTGATCCTGATCATGCTGTTCTCGATCTCGTTGCGCATCCTGCCGGTGTCGGGCAGCGGCACGTGGCAGCACTTCGTCATGCCCGCGATCGCGCTGGGCTATTACGTCGCGCCGGCGTTCATGCGCCTGATCCGCGCCGGCATGATCGAGGTACTGAGCGCCGACTACATCCGCACCGCGCGGGCCAAGGGGCTGCCCGCCCGCAAGGTCATCTTCAAGCACGCCCTGCGCAACGCCATCGTGCCGGTGGTCGCGCTGGCCGCCGTGCAACTGGGCTACCTGCTGGGCGGCTCGGTGGTCATCGAGACCATCTTCGCGCTGGACGGCCTGGGGTATCTGGCCTATCAGAGCATCACGTACAAGGACTATCCGGTCATGCAGCTGATCGTGCTGCTGCTGTCGGTGCTGTATGTGCTGCTGACGCTTGCCGCCGATGTGGCCAACGCGTGGCTCGATCCGCGCATCCGGGTGTCCTGACATGAACACGCCTACGCTCACCCCCGCCACCCCCGCCGCGGCCCCGCTGGAACTGTCCGCCTCCACGCTGCGCTGGCGCCGCCTGCGGCGCAACAAGGCGCTGCTGGCCGGCGGCGGCATCCTCTTCGTCATCGTGCTGATCGCGCTGCTGGCGCCGTGGATCTCGCCCCACGATCCCTATTTCCAGGATCTGGCCTACCGCACCGCTCCGCCCGTCTGGTACGAAAAAGGCACCTGGCTGCACCCGCTGGGCACCGACCAGCTGGGACGCGACTATATGTCGCGCCTGTTCTACGGCGCACGCATCTCGCTCTTGATCGGCATCAGCGTCGCGCTCATCTCGGGCCTGATCGGCACGGCGATGGGCATGGCGGCCGGCTACTTTGGCGGCAAGGTCGACATGGCCGTGTCGTTCCTCATCACCACGCGCCTGTCCATGCCGGTGATCCTGGTGGCGCTGGCCACCGTGGCCATCGTCGGCGGCTCGCTGTGGGTGGTGATCCTGGTGCTGGGCCTGCTCAAATGGGACCGCTACGCCGTCGTGATGCGCAGCGCCACGCAGCAGGTGCGCTCGCTGGAGTACGTGGCTGCCGCGCAGGCCGCTGGCGCCAGCACCTGGCGCATCGTCTGGGGCGAGGTCCTGCCCAACGTCGTGCCGCAGCTCATCGTGATCGCCACGCTGGAAGCCGCCAGCGCGATCCTGCTGGAAGCCTCGCTGTCCTTCCTGGGCCTGGGCGTCCAACCGCCGCTGCCGTCGTGGGGCTTGATGATCTCCGAGGCCAAGGCCTACATGTTCTTCTCATTCTGGCTGATCGCCATTCCCGGGTCGGCGCTGGCGCTCTTGATCTTCGCGATCAACCTGGCCGGCGACGGACTGCATCAACTCCTGACGCCTGAAGAGAGGGCCTGAGCATGAACGGCACCGATATCGTCCTGGACGTCCAGGGACTGACCGTCGACATCGCCACGCCACGCGGGCCGCTGCACGCGGTGCGCGACGTGTCGTTCCAGGTCAAGCGCGGCGAAACGCTGTGCCTCGTGGGGGAATCGGGCTGTGGAAAGTCCATGACCTCGCTGGCCATCATGGGTCTCTTGCCCAAGGCCGCCCGGCGCAGCACGCGCCGGCTGGCGGTGCTGGGCGAGGATCTTTCGAAGGCGCGCGGGCGGCGCGTCAACGCGCTGCGCGGCAGCAAGATGGCGATGATCTTTCAAGAGCCCATGACGGCGCTCAACCCCGCCTACGCCATTGGCGAACAGCTCACCGAACACTACATCCACCACTGCAAGGCGAGCAGCCAGCAGGCGCGGGACCGGGCGGTGGAACTGCTGGAAAAGGTCGGCATCGCCTCGGCCGGCCAGCGGCTGGGGCAGTATCCCCATCAGTTGTCCGGCGGACTGCGTCAGCGCGTGATGATCGCGATGGCGCTCATGTGCGGCCCTGAACTCTTGATCGCCGACGAACCCAGCACCGCGCTGGACGTCACGATCCAGGCGCAGATCCTGCGGCTGCTGGCCGACCTGCAGGCGGAACTGGGCATCGCGATGGTGCTGATCACGCATGATTTGGGCGTCGTCGCGCGCATCGCGCGGCAGGTGGCGGTGATGTATGCGGGGCAGATCGTCGAGGAAGGCCCCGTTGCCGACATCTTTGCGACGCCGCATCACCCCTACACGCAAGGGCTGCTGGGCTGTATCCCCGTGCCGGGCCGCACGGCGCCGGGCGAGGCGCTGGGCACCATACCCGGCGTGGTGCCTTCGCTGGTGGGCGACCTGCGCGGCTGTGCCTTTGCCGACCGCTGCCGCTACGCGCAGCCGCAATGCCGGCAGGCCGTTCCCGTCCACGGCCAGGCGACTGGCCAGCAATGGCGCTGCATCCTCAGCGCCGAAGGAGTTCCGGCATGAGCGCGCTGCTGCAAGCCGATGGCGTCAGCCGCCAATTCACGGTGCGCGCCGGCATGTTCCGCCCGCGAAGCACGCTGCACGCGGTCAATGGCGTGGACCTGGCGGTTGACCGGGGCGCGGTGCTGGGCATTGTGGGCGAGTCCGGCTGCGGCAAGTCCACCCTCGCGCGCATGCTGCTGGGGCTGACGCCGCCGACCGAAGGCGCCATCCGCCTCGACGGCCAGGACATCCGGCAGATGGACCGGCGCGCCCTCGCCCGGCGCGTGCAGCCCATCTTCCAGGACCCGTACTCGTCGCTGAATCCGCGCCGCTCCATTGCGTCGATCGTGTCGCTGCCGCTGGAGGTGCATGGCATCCCGAACCCGAAGATGCACAAGGCGATCGACATGCTCGAGCGCGTGGGCCTGCCGCCGCGGCTGGCCCACAACACGCCCGGGCAGCTGTCCGGCGGCCAGCGCCAGCGCGTGGCCATTGCGCGCGCGCTGGTCATGCAGCCCGAGCTCGTCATCTGCGACGAACCCACCTCCGCGCTGGACGTGTCGGTGCAGGCGCAGATCATGAACCTGCTGATGGACCTGCGCCGCGACTTCAACCTGACGTATGTGTTCATCAGCCACAACTTGGCGGTGGTCGAGCACATTGCCACCCACGTGGCCGTGATGTACCTGGGCCGCGTGGTGGAGTCGGCGCCCACCGCCCAGCTCTTTCACGACCCGCGCCATCCGTACACGCAGGCGCTGCTGGCGTCGGTGCTGACGCCCGAACCCGGGCTGGGCATCCCCGACATGGGGCTGGGCCTGTCGTTCCCTGACCCGCTGCATCCGCCGTCCGGCTGCCCGTTCCATCCGCGGTGCCAGCACGCGATGGCGCAATGCAAGACCGAGCGGCCCGCATTGACCGTGCGGGAAGGCGCGCTGGTCGCCTGTCACCTCTATCCGCCCGTCCCCTCGACTTCCAATGGAGCCACCCAGCCATGACCCGCGCACACGCCATCGCCCAGGCGGAACACTGCTTTGATTCCGGCGCCTTCCGCACGCTGTTGGCGCGCCGATTGGCGCTGCCCACGGAAAGCCAGAACCCCGAACGCGCCGCCGTGCTGGCGGACTATCTGCAGGACGAGATCCGTCCGGCGTTCGAGGCCCTGGGATTCACCTGCCGCACGCTGACGCATCCGAAGGCGCTGGCGCCGTTCCTGTACGCCGAACGCATCGAGGATCCGGCCCTGCCCACGGTGCTGGGCTACGGGCACGGCGATGTGATTCGTGGTCTGGAACGGGAATGGAAGGAAGGCCTGTCGCCGTGGTCGCTGACCGAGGCCGAAGGCCGCTGGTACGGCCGCGGCATTGCCGACAACAAGGGCCAGCACACCATCAACATGGAGGCGCTGCGGCTGGTGCTGGAGACGCGCGGCAAGCTCGGCTTCAACGCCAAGTACCTGATCGAGATGGGCGAGGAAACCGGCTCGATGGGGCTGCGCGAACTGTGCACCGAGCACCGCGACCTGCTGGCCGCCGACCTGCTGATCGCCTCGGACGGCCCGCGCCTGAGCGCCAACCGTCCCACCATCTTCCTGGGCGCGCGCGGCAGCCTGAATTTCGACCTCACGATCGAGGCACGCGCCGGCGGACATCATTCGGGCAACTGGGGCGGACTGATCTCCAATCCCGGCCTGCAGCTGGCCCACGCGATCGCCAGCATCGCCTCGCCCGTTGGCCAGATCCGCATCCCGGAATGGGTGCCGAAGGAACTGCCGCCGGCCGTGCGGCGCGCGCTGGCCGACTGCCAGGTCGACGGCGGCACGGACGGCCCCGAGATCGAACCGGACTGGGGCGAGCCCGGTCTGTCGCCCGCCGAACGCGTGTTCGGCTGGTGCTCGTTCGAGGTGCTGGCCTACAAGACCGGCAACCCCGACACGCCCGTCAACGCCATCCCGCCGCGCGCCTGGGCGCGCTGCCAGTTGCGCTTCGTGGTGGGCGTGGACCCGGACGACCTGATTCCGGCCCTGCGCCGCCATCTGGACAGCCATGGCTTTCCGATGGTGCAGATTTCGCTGACCCGCGAATCCATGTTCCGCGCGACCCGCATCGACCCCGACGACGCCTGGGTGCGCTGGGCCGTGGACTCGCTGGAACGCACCTCTGGCCAGAAGACCGCGCTGCTGCCCAACCTGGGCGGCTCGCTGCCCAACGACATCTTCACCGACGTGTTGGGCCTGCGCACGATCTGGGTGCCGCACTCCTACCCCGGCTGCTCCCAGCATGCGCCCAACGAGCACCTGCCGCCGGAACTGCTGCGGCAGGCGCTGGGGTTGATGACCGGGCTGTACTGGGACCTCGGCGCGGGCGGCACGCCGGAGATCAGAAGTCCCAGATGACCGGCACCCAACGGAACGCGTTGCCTTCCACGGCGACGCGTCCCACCGAGGGAAACGGCAGGTGCGCCGCCACGAGCAGACCCTTGTTTTCGGCCAGTTCGTTGAACAGCGCGAAGCGCACGCGGGCCGATTCCTCGGGGTCGTGCTCGAAGCCGTTGTGCCATTCGGGATGGTCGAAGGCCACCGGGAACACGGCATCGCCGGCGAACGTCAGGCGCTCGCCACCGGAGATCAGGTCGACGACACAGTGGCCGGGCGTGTGGCCGCCGGTATGGCGCACGATGACGCCCGGCGCCACTTCGTGGCGGTCCTCGAAGACGCGGATCTGATCGCGGTACGTTTCATAGAAGCTGGTCGCCGTCGATCGCAGCACGGCGGGCACCGGCTTGGGCATGACCGTCTGCGAAAAATCCGGCGAGGTCCAGAACGCGACTTCAGTCGCATTGACGTGGATGCGAACATCTTTGCGCAGTCGCTCCTTCACGCCGGGGACCAGCAGGCCGCCCACGTGGTCCATGTGCATGTGGGTGATGATGACGTCCGTCACGGACTCCAGCGGAATGCCGGCCGATTGCAGGCGCTGCGGGAACTGGCCCGCGCGCGGAAAGCCCGAGAACTGGCCGCCCAGCCCCGCGTCGATGAGGATGGTCTGATCACCGCTGCGCGCCACCATCACGTTCAGCGGCCAATCGAAGGCGTCCGGCGGCATGAACATGTGATCGAGCCAGTTGGCCAGATCGGCCGGGTCGGCATTGGTGGCCATCGTCGACGTGGGCAGCGGCAACACGCCGTCGCTGACGACCAGCGCATCGATGTCGCCCACCTGCACGGCGTAGCGGGAAGGCACCAGATCGATGGCCTGGTGGGTGATGGGGTCCAAAGTGTCTGCGGAAAACATGGCGAAATCTCCTTGAAGGCGGCCGGTTGATCCGGCCGGAAACCGGCGCCCTCGCGCCGGGTCGTTGCGTGGCGGCGCGCGCGTCAGCCGCGCAGGAAAGCCAGCAGATCGGTGTTGATGCGGTCCTGCAAGGTGGCCGTCAGGCCATGCGGGGCGCCGGGGTAATAGATCGCCTGCGCGTTCTTCACCAGACGCACGGCCTTCTTGGCCGAGTCGTGGATCGGCACGATCTGGTCGTCTTCGCCGTGCATGAACAACGTGGGCACGTCGATCTTCTTCAGGTCTTCGGTGAAATCCGTTTCCGAGAACGCCTTGACGCACTCGTAGGCGTTTTTCTGGCCGCTCTGCATGCTCCACAGCCAGAACTGGTCCAGCTGGCCCTGCGAAATCTTCGCACCCGGGCGATTGGCGCCGTAGAACGGCACGGCCAGATCCTTGTAGAACTGCGAGCGATCGCCCGCCACGCCGTCGCGGATGCCGTCGAATACCGACAGCGGCAGGCCTTCCGGATTGGCGGCCGACTTCAGCATCACCGGCGGCACCGCCCCGATCAGCACAGCGCGCGACACGCGCTTCGTGCCGTGGCGGCCGATATAGCGCGCCACTTCGCCGCCGCCGGTGGAGTGGCCCACCATCGCGATGCTCTTGACGTCCAGCGCCTCGATCAACTGCGCCAGATCGTCGGCGTAGGTGTCCATGTCGTTGCCGTTGGACGGCTGCGAAGAACGCCCATGGCCGCGGCGGTCATGCGCAATCACGCGAAAGCCATTGCGCGCCAGGAAGTGCAGTTGTCCGTCCCACGCATCCGCGTTCAGCGGCCAGCCGTGCGAGAACGTAACGACCGGGCCGGCGCCCCAGTCCTTGTAGTACAGCGTCGTGCCGTCTTTGGTGACGAAGGTGTTGCTGTTCATGGGAGTGCTCCGTTGGGGTTGGGAATTGCGCTGCGGGGCTGCTTGTGCGCCGATGGCAAAGGCGCTGCCAGCCAGGAGCGCGCTGCCGGCAAGCAGCGTGCGCCGGGCGGCGTTATACGAGTCGTTCATGGGGATCCTCAAGGTCGGAAGAGACAGTGAGGGCATCGTAGGACTGCGCCCGCGAGCGCGGTAGACACGGCGCGGGAAGCACGATGTTGTGCAATGCGCACCAATGCCGGCGGGAGGTTGCCGGCGTGCGCGAGACAGGCGCTATTCGGGCAGCGCCGAATCCCGATACGCCACGGCGATCATCGCCGTCAGCACGAAGGTCATGGCGACGCACGCCACTGCGCCCAACACGCCCTGCAGCGCCTGCACGCCCACGTAGTCATACATCAGCGGGAGCAGATCGTTGGTGGCATGCGCAGCCAGGATCAGCAACACCAGGAACCCCAGCATCAACGGCCAGCGTGGATAACGCATCGCGGCGCGCACCGCGCCAAAGCCATATTCGCCGGTGACCGCGACGCGTGGCAGGCTTACGCCGTACACGGCCAGCCCGTACAGCACGGGCACCCACACCACCACCAGCAACGCGATCAGCACGCCGTAAAACAGCGGTTCGTTGGCGCCGCCCATCAGCATGTACAGCACATACGGCAGATCGCCGGTGGCGCGCGCAAGCGCCATGACGCCAACCACCAGCCCGCCCAGCAGCACCAGATGCCGGGCTTCCGGGTTGCCGCCGCGCGGCGCGGCCGCATGCGCGGTCTCGCCAAGCAGGATGACCCGATGCCAGGCGTAGGTGGTGCGCGCGAGGGCGATCAGGCAGACGAGCGCCAGCGCGAGGATCAGCCAATCCACGAGCCCGTACAGCCGGGACGTCATCAGCGCAAACGGCAACGTCAGCGTGAACACGGCCAGTGACCACGGCGCGGCGGCCAGCATGGCGCGGCCGTGCTGCCTGATAACGCCCACTGTCGCGGCGATGAAACGACCTGCTCCGGGTTTGCTGGACACGAGACTCCCTTGCTCAGAAATGATGGTGCTCGTTTATACCGCACGCAGCCTATTCACCCGATCCCCTGTCGCGCAACTCGGTTACCCTTGCGGACCTTTTCTTTCTACCGAGTCTTCATGAAGTCGCTTCCCCTTGCATTGGCTGCCTTTGCCACCGCCCTGCTGCCCACGCTGGCGCACGCCGCGTACACGCCCACCGAGATCGAACGGGCGGTGCTCGAGTACGGCATACGCGAAGAACATGATGCCTTGCTCCGGGCCGACTGGCGCCTGCTGGGCCGGATGATGGACATATCGCGTGTGGACCCCGCGGATATCTCGGACATGTACGCCAAGGGTCCGACGGACAAGGCGCCGGCCGTGATCGAAGATTCCTTCGTGTTCAAGGCGACGATCGATGCGGCAGCGGCGAAGGCCGGCGTCGTGACGTTCGCCGGCACCCGCGGGGCCACCGTCCGCGCCACGCTGCCGGCAGGCGCGAAGCCCGCCAACGACCTGATGTTGACCTGCACCAAGCTGGCCTTTGCCGATGGCGTCGCCACGTTTTCGCAGTGCCAGAACTGGACGCCCGTCGCCGAGAAGACCGTTGCGGATTTTCGCGCCGACATCGCCGAATTCCTGCAAGGCAAGCCCGCGAAGAAGTACGTGGCCAAGTTCGTGATCGACTACTTCGTCGTCGCGGGCGACATGCCGGCCAGGGCCGGCTGCCCCGACGACCGCAAGGCCTGCGACGAGGCGATCCGCAAGACCGACATGACGCGCGCGGGCTATCAGGCCGTGACGGAGCGCCTGAACGCGGCGGGCGTGCAGACGGGGCGATGAAGGCTTCGGGCAGCGTTCAGGCTGCCTTCACTGCGGGCGCCTGTTCGGGCGCCAGCGCGCGCATCAGTCGGCTCAAGTCCCGTCGCGTCAGATGGGGCTGCACCGCTTCCAACACGGCCTCAAGCACCGGCGCAGGCGCCGCCGCTTTCAGGCCGCACAGCAACGCTGCCCGCTCGTCCGGGGTCATTGCCGGAATCATCCACCGCAGGACGCACAGGTTCTCGGCCGGTGCCAGCGACGCCACGATGGCGCCTTCCAGCGCACGCAATTCGTCATCGCTGTAGCAGGACCACAGCACCTGGTTGTGATGCGACTCTTCCACGTGCATATGCACGAAGTTCTCACCCACGAACAACGCCAGCCCGCGGTACAGGCGCAACGCGGCGTCCGTTCGGGCGGCGTCGCCTTGCGCGGCCTTCAGGCACGTCGCCGCCGCGCGCAGCGCCGCGATGGCGGCCAGATGCTCCACGTGCTCGTCCGCGATCCGCATGCTGGATCCCGGGCAGCGCGCCTCCATGGCGGGATGGACGAAGTCGTTCTCGTGCCCCAGGTGGCTGGCGCACAGGTCCGCCAGCGCAAGCACACGTTCGCAGACTGCCTGCGTGGCCGGCACGTCATGGACGTCGACCCGGCCAACGGCGTGCAGCGTGTCCAGCATCATGGCGCGCAGCGCCTTGTGGATGCCGACGTAGATATCCATGCGCGGCGCAGCGGCGGCGGGCGGCGGGAAGGATGGGGAAGGAATCTCGTGGTTCATGGAGCAGGCCTGTTGAGCAAGGGGACGGGGAATGTTGGCCGGTAGCTGGAAAGCGGTCTGACCGCATCGGCATCCAACAAGCACAGTCTAGGAAAAGCGCCGGCAGCGCGTTGCTAAAAGTCTGTTAAGCGACCTATGATTTCCGACACCGCTGACGCACCACCGTCTTGAGGCCTTGCGCCGTGCCCAGACTGCCTGCCGATTGGAGCCTTAGCCTTCCCGCGCTGCCCTCGCTGCGGCTGGGCAGTTGCGACCATGCCGGCAATCCGCAACTCGGTCGCGCGCTGGCCCTCGACGAACTGCCTGATGGCCGCCTGATGGTGCTGGTGGCCGAACGCGCCGCGCCGCGGGTATTGGCAGCCTTGCGCGACACCGCTCGGGTCGCCCTGCTGGCCACGTCGCCGCGCAACAACCGCACCCTGCACGTCAAAGGCCGCGACGCCTGCGTCACGCCGGCCCTGCCGCACCATGCCACCCTGCTGGCGCTGCGGCGCGACACGCTGGCCCGTGAGCTGGCCGAGGTCGACGGCTTTGCCGGGGCGCTTTTCCTGGATCATTGGTACGACATCCCCGTCCACGCGTTGGCGGCGGTCACCTTCAGCGTGACGGGCGCCTGGAATCAGACGCCCGGTCCCAACGCCGGCCAGGCAGTCGTACTGGAGCCGGACACATGAGCGCCCTGACCCTGCACGGGGTGCGACGGATCCTGGACGGCGGCATTCCGCCCACGCTGTGCAGCGTGTCGACCGAGGGCATTCCCCACGTCAACCTGCTGTCCCACGTCGAATACGTGGACGCTAGCCATGTGGCGCTGACCTTCCAGTTCTTCAACCACAGCCGCGAGAACATTCTTGCCACGCGGCGCGCCAGCCTGATGGTCGAGGATCCGCGCACGGGCGGCGGCCTGGCCATGCAATTGCGCTATGTCCACACCGAAACCGAAGGACCCGTCTTCGAGCGCCTGCGCGCCAAGCTGGCCGGCATTGCCGCGCATTCCGGCATGGAGTCGGTGTTCCGCTTGCGCGGCGCGGACATCTACGAAGTGCTGGACATCGCGCCGCTGTATCCGGGCGCACCGCTGGCCACCTTGCAGCCGCGTTGCGATCTGGCGGCCGGTGCGCGCGCCGTCTCGGCCCGCCTGGCCGAATGCGACGATCTTGCGCTGCTGCCGCGGGTGGCAATGGATGGGTTGCGGCAGGAACTGGCCATCAGGCACGCCATCCTGTGGCTGCTGGATGCGCAGCGCCAGACGCTGTTTGCGTTGGCGAGCATGGGCTATCCGCAGCCAGGGGTCGGGGCGGAGCTGGCGCTGGCCGAGGCAGGTCTGGTCGGCGTCGCCGTGCGCGAAGGCGTCGCGCTGCGCATCGGCCATATGGCGCGGATGTACCGCTACGGCCGCACGTTGCACCAGATCGCTGCAAACCAAGGCTGGGTGGATGGCCAGCCGATCGCGCTGCCGGGCCTGGCCACGCCGTGCAGCCAGTTGGCCATGCCGCTGCGCGCGCGCGGAAAAACCGTGGGCGCGCTGCTGGTGGAAAGCGAAAGCGATCAGTTCTTCGGCTACGACGACGAGGATGCGCTCGCGGTGCTGGGCGCGCAACTGGCGCAGGCGCTGGTCGCGCTGCAACGGGCGGAACTGGATGCGGCAGCGGCGCCAGGCGGCGCACACGTCGATGTGCCCATCCCGCCCGGCCCGCAAGCGGCCGCCGGACGGGCGGAGAACGCGGAAGCGAATCCAGGCCCGCCCCTGCACCTGCGCTATTTCCCGCGCGACGGCACGATCTTCATCGACGGGCAATACCTGATCAAGGGCGTGGCCGGCGCGATCCTCTGGAAGGTCGCCAACGACGCGCAGCACACAGGCCGTTGGGACTTTTCGACGCGGGCGTTGCGGCTGGCAGGCAGCACGCTCGGCCTGCCTGACGTGCAGGACAACCTTGGCGTGCGTCTGCTGCTGTTGCAACGCCGCCTCGCTGATTGGGGCGGCCCTTTGCAGATCCACAAGCTGCGTCGCGGCTGCTATGCGCTGACGTCGGCACGCGCGCTGCGGCTGGAATCCGCGGCCGACCCGGCGGGCTGATCCGTCGCGTATTTTTTGGGACGCCTGGGGGGACGCCCGGCCAGGCTCGGAACCACGGCCGGCGCCCCGATGAGGTCAGCTGCGCGCGGGGTCGGCTTCGGCCTCTTCCCGAGCCTCCAGCTCATTGCCCAGCACCTCGGCCGAATCCTCGTTGCTGGCCTCCGGCTTCAGGCGGCGGCGCGTATGACCCGCGGCGCGCGCGCTGTCGCCCTCGTCCGCACGCTCGGCCTGCACGTGCACATTGGCCGCAGGCGCGTAGCCGCGCTTGTCCTGCCCGAAGTAGACCACCGTGTGCGGGTAGGGCAGCTCGATGCCCGCGGCGTCGAAGTGCTTCTTGAGCAGGCGGTTGTAGCCGCGCTGCACCGCCCACTGCATGCCCGGCGTGGTCTTGATGAGGATGCGGATGGTCACGCCCTTGTCGTTGACCGCCGTGACGCCCGCCACCGTCATGTCTTCCAGGATCTCCGGTCCAAGCACCGAATCGGTCATCAGCTCGGCAAACGCCGCACGCAGATGCTCGATGGCGTCGTCCACGCTTTCGCGGTGGGCAATCGTGTATTCGCCCAGGTGATACGAGAAATCGCGCATGTGGTTGGCCACCACGTCGACCGACGAGAACGGCACCAGATGGTAGCCGCCGTCCAGCGTGCGGATGCCGACCGAACGGATGGTCATCTTCTCGACCGTGCCGAACACGCCGGCCACCTGCACCACGTCGTTCTCGTTCATCCCGTTCTCAAGCTGGATGAAGACGCCGGTGATGATGTCCTGCACCAGCTTCTGCGCACCAAAACCGATGGCCAGACCCACCACGCCAGCACCCGCGATCAGCGGGCCGACGTCGATGCCGATCTGCGACAGCAGCACCATCAGCGTCATCGTCACGATGACGATCAGCGCGGCGTTGCGGAACAGCGCCAACAGCGTGCGTTCGCGCGCGCTGGGCATGCCACGCTCTTCGCTTTGGCTCAGGCGATGCTCGATGATGCTGGCGATCACCGTCCAGGCCAGCATGGCGATCATCAGGACGATCACGATGTTCAGCACCACCTTGATCGCGGCGGCGCCCGCGTCCGACGCCAGCCAGCGCGACAGGTCAAAGGCCTGCCACGCGTCCAGGATCAGCAGCACGATGATGATGCGGATGATCCAGCCAACCACCTTCAGCGCAGCCGGCACGTACGCGTTGACGCGTGCCTCCAGCAGCGGCAAGCGCCGCCGCAGGTCGTCCGACAGGCGGATCGGCTTGGCCAGCACCGCGTTCAGCAGCAGGATCAGCAGGCTGCCCACGCCGATGACCAGCAGCGTCTGCGCCGTGGCGCGCGCCATGAACGGCAGCGCATCGGTCGGGTCGACCTGGCTGACCACGAGCAGGATCGTGAAATAGAGGATGCCCAGCACGTGCCAGATGCGCGACAGCAGCCGCAGCCGGGATCCCATGAACGTGGCCGCGCCCGCGGCCCGGCGGTCCAGCCGTTCGCGGACCGCCTGGCGGTTATGCCAGATGACACGTACGGCGTAGATGTACACCGCCAGCATGATGAGCATCGTAGTCAGCCGGCCCAGCGCCGGCGACAGCGCCGCCGCCATCACGGGTCCGACCACCAGCGTGCCGTAACCGGCCGCCGCCACGATGCGCACCAGCCACGCGTTCCAGTACTTCGCCAGCTCGTCCGACATCGGCAAAAGGCGCAGATGCGGATGGCGCACCGCGAACACCGTGCGGATCAGCACCTTCACGATCTCCACCGCCACGAAGGCCTGCAGGAACAGCGAGGCCAGTCCATCCAGCGTGCCGCGCCCCGGCGTGCTCCACAGCGCCGCCGCGCCACCTGCCATCGCGGCCAGCAAGACGACGGCGACGTCGATCGCCAGCGCACCCACGATCGCGCCCGCACGGCGCGTGAGCACCTTCATGGACGCCGGCTTGCCCGGCACGGGAGCCGGCCCGGTTTCGCAACCGTGCTCGGCCACCCAGCGGTCGATCCGCGTATAGATGCGCATGGCGATCATGCGCAGCAGGATGAAGGCGATGATGGTGGCCGCGGCAGCCAGCGCCAGCGGCAGCAACGCGCTGCGCGCCGTGCCGCTGTCCATGCGCAGATTCTGGCCCGAGGCCAGCGCGCGCATGTCGTCAACGCCCTGCCCCATGTCGGCCGCGACGCCGGTCAGGAACCGCTGAACGCCATTGGCCATGCGCTCCTGCAACGTCGGCTCGGCGGGGGTGGCGGGCGTCTGTTTCGCCGTCGCGGTCTTGGCTGGCGTTGAGCCAGCGGTGGCCGGCTTGTCTCCGGCCGCCTGCGCGCGCAGTTGGTCGATGAGGGCCTGGCGCGCTTGGGGGTTGTCCAGCAGATCGGCCAGCGCGGCGGGCGTCAACGCCGAGGCCGCGGGGGCCGGCTCAGCCGGCGGTTCGGCCGCCGCGGCCGGGGTCAGCAGCGGGAATGCGGCGGTGGCCGGAGCGTGCCAGAGGATCGATAAACAACTCAACATCGCTGCCAACAGCCAGGCCGCCAGCCAGGGCCTTTCCCGTCTGCGCCGCCAGGAGACGGCGGCATGGTGGCGGGAGTGAAGGGATCGGGATGCTGTCGTTGCGGATCGAACCACTAATAAATCTCCTGTGCGATCAGGGCATGGACGCCATAGGTAAAAAGAGAAGCCGGCGACTGCGGGAGACCCGGCTTGGGCAAAGGGCACATGATAAAGCTCCTGCTCTGTCCCCTTTAGCGGCGGCTTGCTCTTATCGCTGGAAGCAATAAACAAGCGGCGATTAATTCGTTGGTCCGGCCGGCTTGAGTGTTTAGAGTCCAACGCCGCCATGCCCGCGCCGCATTCCGACAGGCGCGCGCCCAACCACGAGTCCGCTTCATGACCATCCGATTCCAAGCTGCACGCCGCAACACCCTGCTCGCCCTTGCTCTGGCCGTCACCGGCATGGGCGCCGCGCAGGCCGACCAACGCGTCATCCGCATCGTCGTGCCCTACGGCACCGGCGCAGTCCAGGACACCATCGCCCGCGCGATCGGCGACGAACTGGGCCGCGCGCTGGACGCCTCCATCGTGATCGAAAACCGCGTCGGCGCCGGCGGCACCGTGGGCACCGCCCAGGTCGCTCGCGCCAAGCCCGACGGCAACACCCTGGTGCTTGCCGCCGCCAGCCACAACATCGCCGGGTATCTGTATAAGAACCTCAGCTACGACCCCTACAAGGACTTCACGGGCGTCGCCTACATCGGCAACACCGGCTACATCATCCTTGCGTCCGCCTCGCTGAACGCCAAGAACACCGCCGAATTCATCCAGGCCGTCAAAGCCAAACCCGGCGCTTACGATTACGCGTCGGCCGGCAACGGCAGCGCCTCGCATCTGGGCATGGCGTCGTTCCTGACCGCCGCCGGCGCGCAGATGCAGCACATCCCCATGAAGTCCACCGGCGACGCCGTGACCGAACTGCTGGCCGGCCGCGTCCAGGCCGTCACGGCCGCCACCATCGGCGTGACCGCTTACCGCAACGACCCGCGCGTCACGTTCCTGGCTTACACCGGCAAGACCCGTTCCCGCTTCGCCCCCGACCTGCCCACCGTCGCAGAAAGCGGCCTGCCCGGCTACGCGTTCGATTCCTGGCTCGGTTTGCTCGCCCCGGCGGGCATCGCAGCCGCGGACCGTGACCAGATCAATGCTGCGGTCAACAAGGTGCTGGCCGATCCGAAGGTGCAAGCGCGATTGGCTTCGCTGGGCGTCGAAGCTGAAGCCAAATCCGCGGCACAGTTTCAGGCGCTGCTGAAGGCGGATTTTGAAGCGGCTGGGAAGGTGGTGAGCGCTTCCGGGGCGCGGGTGGAGTAGACCCTGATTCTTCGTTGAGCCAAGGTGTCGATCAGGTGTTGATGCGGATCAGCACCCGAAGCCACCGGTCCGGTTTCGGGTCGCACGGGGCACGGCTTTACCGGTTCAAGGGTGTACACGATCTGTTCCACGACATTGGTCATGGAACAGCGGGCTTCAAAACGTGCCTGTTCGTCCAGATCCCGATAGGCCGGGAAATAAAAGACCGAAATCTTGCGGGTCTTGAATTCGATGCCCGATTCGCTATTGGCCGAATAGCGCAGGCCCCAGTGGGGACAGCTGGGGGTCTGATACTGATTCTTGGGCAAAAACAACCATCCCACGGACACGGCAGGAAGCGTAGCCACATTGTGTGACGCCTAAGCGATCACATGATGATGCATCCCCCTGCAGGGGGCCGTCGCCCTCACACGCCCGGTTGGCGCCCAAGCGGATGATGCAAAGGACGTTTCAAGCTTCGGGTCGCCGCCGCATCCCGTCGAGCAATAAATCCGTAATGAACTCCGCCACCGCCTGCTGCCTGGCCGCGTCGGGCATCAGCCGGGCGAAACGTTCGATGATGGCAATGAGCGACTGACCGAACCACTCGGGCGAAATCTCCGGGCGGAATAGTCCCGCCTGCTGCTCCGACCGGACGTTCTCGGCGATCAGGATCACCAGCTCGTCTTTCAGCGCCTCGGCCGCTTCGGCCTGGAAGAAGCCGATGCGCGTGAGATTTGGGTCTTCCTGCAGGATGGCAAGCAACGTCCCGATACCCTGCCGGATGCGGTTGACCAGCGCTTGACCCTGCAGGTGGCCCGGCAGGCGGGCCTCGCTGATCGCCCGGCGCAGCCGCTGCGCGAATAGCCCCACCAGCTCGTCGTAGGCCGCTTGCTTGCTGGTGAAGTATTGATAGAACACGGGCTGGGTCACGCCGGCGCGGGCAACGATGTCGCTGACGCGGGTGTGCTGGAATCCCCGTTCGGCGAATTCGGCCGCGGCGACGGCCAGGAGTTGTAGCCGGGTGCGCTCTCCCTTGGTGAGACGCCTGTCCTGCGGTGCCGAATCGGGTAGTGCCATGATCATCGCGGAAAAATACTACCTATCCACGCTTTCCGCCACTGCGACAAGCGCAAATTGCCACACTTCGGTCCAGGCGGCGGTTCTTCCTTAGCGTCTTGTCACAGTACTGAAATCAGTTGAAATCCCCGTATCGCTTGAGACATCTAATCGGCGCGCCCCAGCAGTAAAGTACGTCTATCGTCTGGCGGCTGGCACAGTGCCGCCGCCGGATGGCTCAGGAGCAAGATCATGAAGCGGTTTACAGGCCGGGTGGCCATTGCGGCGTTGGCGCTGGCGGTTGCCGGCGCGCCGGCAGTGGCTGGCGGGCGTGGCGGAAATTGGGGCGGCCATGGCGGTGGTTATGGCGGCGGCTACCACCACTATCACGGCGGCGGTGGAAGCAGTTCCAGCGGCTGGTGGATCGGCGGCGCCTTTGCACTGGCGACGGTTGGGCTGCTGCTGGCGGCCAATTCGGGGCCGTCCTACGTACAGACCGGGGTTTACTCGTCAGGCGTGGGCTACACAAGCCCGCCGCTGTACGCCGCGCCCGTATACGGCACGACGGTCTATGAGGCCGCGCCGGTCTACACCGCCCCGGTTTACGAAGCGCCGCCCGTTGCCTATTCCACACCAGTGCCCCAGTACGCGCCCGTGCAGTATGAGTCCGCGCCCCCGGTCAATGTCGCTCAGGCGAACGCCACCACCGACTGCCAGCGCTGGGCCATGAACCAGAGCGGTTACGATCCTGCCACCATCACCCAGTGGACCACTCAAATCATGGTGGATACCTACAACCGCGCGCTCGATTCCTGCATGACCAGCCGCGGCTATCGCGCCAACTGACAGACGTGATCGCGGGTGTACCGGGCTGACCTGACGCGTCGGCCCGCGCGTGCTGCATGCCGGCGCGCTCGACGCGGCGCTTTCAGCGGCGCCAGCCACGCCAGGCAAATATCACGGCGACGGCCAGGAGCAAGCCGGCCGGCAGCACCCAGACAAAACCTGAGTCCGTATAGACGACCTGTTCAACAGGATCGTAGTAGCGGCCCAACTCGTTGAATTCCCACCGCAGGTACTGCGCGTACCAGGCGTAGAAGAAGACGGCGGACAGGGCCAGGCTTAGCAGCGCGGCCAGGCGGACAAACACGACACTGCGATGGGTGCGAACGGCGCCCTTCCAGGCCAGGTAACTGCATCCGGCTACCCCGGCCAGGATCATCCAGTCGCCAACCTCAGCGAGCATCATCCGCCTCCAGTTCGGCCAGGAATGCCGCCGCTTCGGCCCACTGATGCTCGCTGAAGACGTGCACCCCCGCGCCGCGCAGCAATTGCGCGGTCACGCCCATGCCGGGTTGACGGCGGCCCGCGAAATGGCCGTCGTAGACGTAACTGCTGCCGCAGGACGGACTGCCCTCTTTCAGCACGGCCATACGAATACCTCGCGCTTGCGCTGCCGCCAGCGCCTCGTGCGCGCCGCGCACGAAAGGCGCCGTCACGTCGTCGCCCGTCACCGCCACGACACGGGCGCGGCCCGCCAACACCGAAGCCGCGTTTTCGCCCGGGTCGATCTCCGCCGGGGGCCGCGGGATCGGCATGCCGCCCGCCACCTCGGGACAGACGGCCACGACGCGCCCTTCTTCCCGCCACCGGGCCAGGATGGCATTGCCATGGGGCACGCCGCGTCCGTCGTAACGCACGGGGTTGCCCAGGAGGCAGGAACTGATAAGAACATGATGCATGGGCAGGTGAAATCGGTGGATGAGCGGCCGCGGGCGGCGCGGCCAGGCAGGTGACACGAGCCGGCCCCGCAAGCAAACGGCGCACAAGGCGCCGTCTGAAGCGTTCGTCAGCGCTGACTGACGGCGGGCCGGGCCGATCGCGACGTCAAGCCGCGTCGGTTTTCTTCGCGGTCTTGCGCGGCGCTGTCTTGCGGGCCGCTGTCTTGCGGGCCGCTGTCTTGCGGGCCGCTGTCTTGCGCGCCGGTTCAGGGGCAGGCGCGGTCTCGGCGGCGGGCGCCGCCAGCATTTCCGCTTGGGCCGACGTGCTCTCCGATTTGGATGGCGCCTTGGCCGTGCTCTTGCGGGCACTGCGGGCGGGTTTGGCGGCGGACTTTGAGGAAGCAGCGTCGGAAGCGGTTTCGGAGGCGGCCCGCGAAGCCACGTCCGACCGGGATCCGGCGGCCGGTCGCGTCGCGCCGGCGAAGGGATCTGGCGCCTCGCCCCGGCGTTCGCGTTCGGTGTTGGCCGGCGGCGCGACGAACGTCCACTCGGCAACATTCACCACCGGCGGCGGACCGGAGACCAGCGCCGACTGCGGCGGCGGGGGCACCGGACGCTTGAAGGCGGGCGGCGCCACATCTTCGAGCTGGCGAGCCGGCGCCTGCCCCTCGGATGAAGCCTGCCTTTCGGATGAAGCCTGCCTTTCGGATGAAGCCTGCCTTTCGGACGAAGCCTGCCCCTGGGATGAAGCCTGCGCGCCGGACGAACGCTGCCGTTCCACCTGAGCCTGCTCTTCGGACGCACCCTGCCCTTCAGATGCCCCCCGCCCCTCAACCGAACCTGGCGGCTGACCGGCTCCTTCCAACGACTCCGCATGGCTCGACGGCCGGGCATCATCACCCGCTCTCGCGCCCCGACCACGGCGGCCCGATCGGCCCTGACGGCCGTTATCCGACTGTCTGCCGCTGCGCGCCTGCAGCGAGCCGCCGGCAGCATCGCCGCCAGCAATCTGACCCGGCGTCTCCAACACATCCACTACGGTGCCCTCTTCCGTCTGCTGCGGCGCGTCGGGTTGTTTCCAGGCATCCGCAGCCTCGGTGAATCCGTCCGGCGCGGCAGTCACGGCGTCTTCCCGCTCAGTGCCTTCGCCGTGCGAGCCCGCCGTCCGGCCGCCCGCCGTCTTGCGTCCGCCACGCGATTTACGTGTGTTCCGGCCGCCAGCGCCCGGCGCGTCAGTGGAATCGGCCACCCCATCTGCCGCCCCGCCATGCGCCTCGCCAGCCTGGGCAGAGGACGCCTCGCCCGAGCCATCACGATAGACATACGTACCCGACTTCTCTTCGCGTCCGACCTCCAGGAACCCGCGCGACTGGGCCTCTTCCAGCAGATTGCCGAACGCGCGGAAGCCATAGTAGGACTCGTTGAAATCCGGTTTGCGGCGCTTCAAGGCGTCTTTCAGGGCCGATGCCCAGATCTTGCCGCTGTCGCCGCGTTCGGCCATCAGCGCCTCGAACGTCTCGACCACCATCTCGACCGCGCGCGTCTTGCGGGCGTCCTGCTCTTCCTTGCGGCGGCGCTCCTCGTCGGGCGAGCGGCGCTGGGCGCTAACGCCACGGTTGTCGCGGCGCGCCTCGGCGGTGCGCTGGCCTTCGCGGGCCAGATCGTCATAGAAAATGAATTCGTCGCAGTTGGCGATCAGCAGGTCGGACGTGGACTGTTTGACGCCCACGCCGATGACCTTCTTGTTGTTCTCGCGCAGCTTGGAGACGAGCGGTGAAAAGTCGGAGTCGCCGCTGATGATGACGAAGGTGTTGACGTGGGACTTGGTATAGCAGAAGTCCAGCGCGTCCACGACCAGGCGGATGTCCGCCGAGTTCTTGCCGGACTGGCGCACGTGCGGGATTTCGATCAGTTCGAAATTGGCCTCGTGCATCGGCGCCTTGAATTCCTTGTATCGCTCCCAGTCGCAATACGCCTTCTTGACGACGATGCTGCCTTTGAGGAGCAGGCGCTCGAGCACCGGCCGGATGTCGAACTTCTGGAATTTGGTGTCGCGCACACCCAGCGCCACGTTCTCGAAGTCGCAGAAAAGCGCCATGCTGACGTTTTCGTTGGGGTTGTTCATGTTCTCTCCAATGCCGCGGTCGGAAGGCCAGGCCCAGGCAATGCCCGGCCTTACACCGCCAGAATTCGCCCATGATATACATTTCCGCTTGGTCTCCCCCTTCATCCGCCCCGAGCCGCCATGACCGACACCCAGCCGCCGCCCGAACTCGTCACCGACCGACTGGTGCTGCGCCCCCTGTCCCTGGACGACGCCGACGCCATTCAGCGC
Source organism: Achromobacter sp. UBA2119 (assembly GCF_002331005.1). Classification (NCBI taxonomy): domain Bacteria; kingdom Pseudomonadati; phylum Pseudomonadota; class Betaproteobacteria; order Burkholderiales; family Alcaligenaceae; genus Achromobacter; species Achromobacter sp. UBA2119. The sequence goes on from NZ_DCYD01000017.1 coordinate 190,588, forward strand.
ACGTTTGCCCAATGGGAGGTCGTGCGCTTTCTGGCCGACAAGGTGCCTTGGCCGTATCCCGACGATGGCGCGCGCCAATTCCTGCAACACGCCGCCCTGCCCGCCATGCGCCGCGGAACGCAATGGCATTGGTCGGTGCGCACGCGGGCGCAGCCTGACCAGCTGATCGGCGTCGTCAGCCCGATGGACGACGAGCCCGGCAACAACCGCGGATTCTGGCTGGATCCGGCGCATCAAGGGCGGGGTTACATGACCGAAGCCAGCGCGGCCGTCACGGCGTACTGGTTCAACGTGCTGGGCAAACCGGTGCTGCGCGCGCCCAAGGCCTTCGCCAACACGGCCTCAAGGCGGATTTCGGAAAGCAGCGGCATGCGGCTGGTGGGCACCGAAGAACGCGGCTTCGTCAGCGGACGGCATCCCGCCGAGATCTGGGAGATCACGCGCGAGGAATGGTTGGCGCAGCAGGACGCCCCGCGGCAAGCCTAGGCCGTCCCCGATTTGCGCCCGCGAATCGGCGGCGCGCCGCCCGCCTGACTGCCCGATTAAGCCGGCGCTTACCGCCTATTTCGCCCCGCTTTCCGGCCAATTGACCGGCGCATGCGCTGGCTAGAATTCCCGACAATCCGGCATTCCGCGCGTGGGATGCCATGTTTTCGGGCAAGATCCATGAATCCGTCTACCGTCATCGGCGCCGTTGTCGGCCTGCTCACCCTGATCATCGTGGTGGCACTGTCCGCCAACGACACCAGCCTGTACTTCAACCTGCCGGGCCTGGCGATCGTGCTGGGCGGCACCTGCGCCGCGCTGTTCATTGCGTACCCGCTGCAGGAAGTGGTGCGCGTGTTCAAACTGGTGCGCACGGTGTTCCGCAACGACCAGCACGACCAGCAGCGCGACATCGAGGAACTGGTGTCGATGGCGCAGCTCTGGATGAACGCCGACGTCCACAAGGTCGAACACGAGCTCAAGAAGGTCTCGAACCCGTTCCTGCGCACAGGCGTGCAGCTCATCATCGACAACACGCCTGAAGACCAGATCATCGAACTGCTGAAGTGGCGCGTCGCCCGCCTGCGCGCCCGTGAGCAGGCCGAGGCCCAGATGTTCCGCGTCATGGCCACCTTTGCGCCCGCCTTCGGAATGCTGGGCACGCTGGTTGGCCTGATCAACCTGATGGCCGTCCTGGGCGATGGCAGCATGCAGACCATCGGCCAGCAGCTGGCCATCGGCCTGATGACGACGTTCTACGGCATCCTGCTCGCCAACCTGATCTGCAAGCCGATCGCGCTGAAGCTGGAACGCCGTACGGCGCGTCGTGTGGAATCGATGAACATGGTGCTGCAAGGCATCTCGATGATGTGCGAGAAGCGTGGTCCGGCCATGGTTCGCGAGACCCTGAATTCCTTCGTCATGCACGTCGAAGACGAAATCTATGACGGCGGCGCCGACGCCAAGCCCAAGACCAAGACGGAAGGCCAGGTCAAGCCCGGCGCAACCGCGCCGGCCGCCGGCTCGCCCGCCCGCGCCACCGCCGCCGCCTCCGTCTCCATCGCCCGCCCCGCTTCCGCGCGTCAATGAGCCTGATTTCCCCTTCCCTTGCGCAGCGGATCGAGCAGGCCCGCCAGGCGCAACTGCGCGCGCAGAAGGCGTCGGCCGCGAGCGCCTGGCGCCCTAGCGACAGCGACCGCCAGGACCGCTATGCGCGCTGGCACGTCGAAGACGCCGTCGAGCAGGATTCCGAGAACTGGCTGCTGAGCTATCTGGACCTCATCACGCTGCTGCTCGCGATGCTGGTCGTCATGCTGGCCGTCGCCATGTACGGCGGCGGCTCCGGTAAATCCGGCCAGCCCATCGAGCTGGTCGGTACGCTGGGCGCCAGCGGCCTGCCCAAGTACGACGGCGAGTATTCGGAATTCGAAACCGTGCATATCCCGGCAAGCTGGTCAGCGCAGCCCACGCCCGCGCCGGCCCTCGCCGCGGCCGCGCCCGCGCTGGCCGAAGACGAAGTTGTCGTGGCTGACGCCGCCCCGCCGCTGACCGCCCCGTCCAAGGAATCACTGGGCTTGGCGGACCTGGGCAATTCGGTGGACGTGATCGTCAACGAGCAGTCGGTCAGCTTTCGCATCAGCAACGAACTGCTGTTCGCTTCCGGCCAAGCCACGCTCAGCACCGCCGGCCTGGACGTGATCAAGCGCCTGGCCGGCATCCTCAACAAGAACGACTACCAGGTCTCGGTTGAAGGCCACAGCGATCCCGTGCCGATCCTGACCAAGCAGTTCGCGTCGAACTGGGAGCTGTCCAGCAGCCGTGCCACCAGCGTGTTGCGTGAGCTGGTGCGCGATGGCGTGACGCCGCAGCGGCTGCGCGCGGTGGGCTACGCGGAAACGCGCCCGATCGAGTCCAACGACACGGCAGCCGGCCGCGCGGCAAACCGCCGCGTCGAACTCATCATGGACATCACGCCGCCGCAGGCCAAGACCGCCGCAGGCAAACCGGCCACTTCGCCGCAAGCGGCGGCCCCCGTGGCCGAACCGTCCAAGCCGGCGGCAACCCCGTCCACGGCGAAGGCGGCCACACCGGGCGCCAAAGCGCCTGCGAACGCCATGACGGCGCCCGCGCCCGCCACGCCGGCGCAATCCTGATCCAGGATTTCTTCCCTTCAAGAAACCGGCGCAAGCCGGTTTTTTATCGCCCGTTTACCGCGCATTCGGAATGTAAAGGACGCTTGACATACCGCCGCACGGCCGCCAGAATGTCAAGCACGCTTTACATCAACAAGGGCATTCCCATGAATCAACAACAGGCCAAGCGCCGCTATTTCAAGGAACTGGGCTTCTCGATGGCGCTGTATGCCGTCCTGCTGGCCGGCGCGCTGTGGCTCAGCCTCGACATGCAGCCCGGCGCCCTGCGCAGCGTCGTGCTGCTCACGCCCATGCTGGCGTTTCTGCTGGCGCTGCGGGCCGTGGTGCGGGCCGTGCGCCAGTCCGACGAATTCATCCGCAAGACCACGCTGGAACACCTGGCCATTGCCGCCGCCGTCACCGCCGGGGTCACGTTCACGTATGGCTTCCTGGAAATCGCTGGCTTTCCCAAACTGAGCATGTTCGTGGTCTGGCCGCTGATGGGCGGCGTCTGGGCGTTCACCACCATCGTCGACACGTTGCGCCATCGATGAAAAACTGCATCCGCGACCTGCGTGCCGAGCGCGGCTGGAGCCAGGCCGCGTTGGCCGAACGGCTGGACGTCTCGCGTCAGACCGTCAACGCCATCGAGACCGGCCGATACGACCCGAGCCTGCCGCTCGCCTTCGCCATCGCCCGCGTGTTTGAAACATCCATCGAATCGATCTTCCAGGAAGGCTAAGGCGCAATTTCCGGCATGGCGCCGACGCGGGGATCGGCGTTAACCTAGCGGACCCGCCGTTCGCGGCGACCGCAGTCCCCTAGCGGGAGTCCCCATGCCGTACATGCTGCTGATCGTTGAACCGGTGGGCCAGCGCGCCCAGCGCACGCCCGAGGAAGGGCGCGAGGCCTATGCGCAGATGGTGCGCTACGCCGAATCCCTGCAGTCGCGCGGCCTGCTGACGCGCGCCGAATCCCTCAAGACCGATGCCGAAAGCGTGCGCCTGCGCGTGCGCGATGGGGAACGCCAACTGATGGACGGCCCCTACGCCGAGGCCAAGGAAATGATCGGCGGCTTTTTCCTTCTGACGTGCGAGTCGCGCGAAGAAGCGTTGGCGCTGGCCGCCGAATGCCCCGCCGCGCAGTGGGCCACGGTTGAAGTCCGGGAGTTGGGGCCCTGCTTCATGTAGGGCGACTGACGACCTGCGCAAATGCGCGGGGCCAGACCGGCCCTGCTTTCCCGGCCGGCCGCCGCCACATCAGCAATTGCCCTTTTTGGCCTGTCCAGGCGGACAGAAGCCGCCCCGGCCGCCGCCGTCATGCGGATCGACAACCACGGAGCCTTGCGGCGTGTACACGGCACAGCCGGACAGGACGGAGACGATGAGGGCAAGACTGCACAGAACTTTCATGGTGTTGCTTCAGGGTGGTTAAGGACGCTGCGAGTGTATGGGACACGCCTGCAACAAGGCCTGGACCTTCGTAACCGGGTGCTAGGCGCCCCAGACACCCCGGCTGACTCAGTATTTACCCTAGGCACACTTTGTTGTTGTCGATCCACCGCCGCGCCGTTCGTCGTACCTGTACAAGCGCCCCTTTCGGCCTTGCTATCCCTCCCCTGGAGACCTCAGATGCGATTCATGATCATCGTCCGGGCCACGCCCGACAGCGAAGCCGGCAAGATGCCGGACGACAGCCTGCTTGCCTCGATGGCGACCTATCACGAAGCCCTGGTCAAGGCCGGCGTGTTGCTGGACGGCAACGGCCTGCACCCGACGTCCAAAGGTTGGCGCGTGCGGTACGACGGCAACGGCGAACGCAAGCTGCTTGACGGGCCGTTTGCCGAAACCAAGGAGCTGATCGCCGGCTACACGATGATCCAGGTGCGCTCTCGCGAAGAGGCAATGCAATGGGCGATGCGCTTTCCGACCCCCTTCCCCGGCCAGGACTGCGAGATCGAGGTGCGCCAGGTATTCGAGCTGGACGACTTCGAGCCCAGCAAGGAGGTCGAACGCTTCCGCCAGATGCCGACGCCGAACGTCTGATTCCCCAGCGCACCACACTGAACCCTCAAGCGAGATACGCCATGCACAAGCAGATCTTCGTCAACCTGCCCATCAACGACATGCAGAAGTCCCAGGCATTCTTCAAGAAACTGGGCTACAGCTTCAATCCCGACTTCACCAACGACCAAGGCGCCTGCATGGTCGTCGGCGACAACCTTTACGTGATGCTGCTGGTGAAGGATTTCTTCCAGAGCTTTACCGGCAAGCCGGTGGCGGACGCCACGCAGACCACGGAAGTGCTGGTCTGCCTGTCCTGCGAAAGCCGTGCCGAGATCGACGACCTCGTCGCGCGAGCCGTCGCCGCGGGCGGCTCGGCGCCGCGCGCGCCGCAGGATCACGGCTTCATGTACGCGCACGGGTTCGAAGACCTGGATGGGCACATCTGGGAGTTCGCTTACATGGTGCCCGGCGAAGCGACCGGCGCATGACGCAGGCGGCCACGCATCGCGCGATCGAGGCGGTCTGGCGGATCGAAGCCGCCAGCGTCATTGCGGGGGTGGCGCGCCTGGTGCGCGACGTGGGGCTGGCCGAAGAGCTGGCCCAGGATGCGCTGGTTGCGGCGCTGGAGCGCTGGCCCCAGACGGGCGTGCCGGACAATCCCGGAGCATGGCTCATGACCACCGCAAAGAACCGTGCGCGCGACCGGCTGCGGCTGGATGCGCTGCACACCCGTAAGCACGAGCAGATCGGCCACGAGCTGGAAGCCTTGCAGGCCGACGTGGAGCCCGACTTCGTCGACGCGCTGGATGCGGCGCGCCAGGACGACATCGGCGACGATCTGTTGCGGCTGGTCTTCACCGCCTGCCATCCGCTGTTGTCCACCGAGGCCCGCGTGGCGCTGACGCTGCGCCTCTTAGGCGGGCTGACGACGGCCGAGATCGCGCGCGCGTTCCTGGCGTCGGAATCGACCATCGCGCAGCGCATCGTGCGCGCCAAACGCACGCTGTCCGCCGCCAATGTGCCCTTCGAGGTGCCCTCGGCCGCCGACCGCGCGCCGCGTCTGGCCTCGGTGCTGGAGGTCATCTATCTGATCTTCAACGAAGGCTATTCCGCGACCTCGGGCGATGACTGGATGCGGCCTGGCCTGTGCGACGAAGCGCTGCGCCTGGGCCGCATTCTGGCGGAATTGACGCCGTCGGAGGCCGAGGTGCATGGTCTGGTCGCCCTGATGGAACTGCAGGCGTCGCGCCTGCATGCGCGCACCGATGCCGAGAGGCGGCCGGTGCTGCTGATGGAGCAGGACCGCCGCCGCTGGGACCCGCTCTTGATCCGGCGCGGGCTGGCGGCGCTGGACCGGGCCGATGCGCTGGGCGGCGCGCGTGGGCCCTATGCGCTGCAGGCTGGCTTGGCTGCCTGTCACGCGCGGGCCCGTACGCCCGGGGAAACCGACTGGATCCGAATCGTGGCGCTGTACGATGCGCTCGCCCAGGCGGCGCCGTCGCCCGTGGTCGCGCTGAACCGCGCCGTCGCGATCGGCATGGCCTGCGGCCCGCAGGCCGGCCTGGATCTGGCTGACCAGTTGGCGTCGGAGCCCGCGCTGGCAAACTACCACTGGCTGCCCAGCGTGCGCGCCGACCTGCTGGCCAGGCTGGGCCGCAAGGCCGAAGCCCGCGCAGAATTCGAACGCGCGGCCGGCATGACCCGCAACGCCCGCGAACGCGAGCTGCTGCGGGCGCGCGCGCGAGAAATGTCCGGGGAAACGGGCGACGTCAGCGGCGATTGAGGGAGCGCGACGCTGCCTCGGGCCCGACCGTCTGGCGCCGATTCAAAACACCGAATTATTAGACGACGTATAATTTTTAACGTCGTTTAATTATTTTGGTTTGATCATGCCCGACTCCCATCTCCTCCTGCCCGGCGCGGACCCCACCGACATCGGCCGCCGCGAACGCAAGCGCCAGCAGACGGTGGACCATCTGACACAGACCGCTTGGCGCCTGTTCGAAGCCCTCGGTTACGACGCCGTCACGATGGAGCAGATTGCCGCGCAGGCCGACGTGTCCAAGGGCACGCTCTATAACCACTTTCCCGTCAAGGAGGCGCTGCTGGCGCAACGCTTCCACGGCGAGCTGGCCGGGTCGCTGACGACGCTATGGCCCGCGCTTCAAGCCCTGCCCACCTTCGCCGAACGGCTGACGCGGCTGCTGCACGCATCGGCGGATTGGGCCGAGTCGCACCGCGCTTACCTTGGCCCTTATCTGCGTTACCGCTTCGCCACCATGCAGGCGGGCACGCAGAACGACGAGCGCCATTCGCGTAGCGGCCTGCACCGCGTGTTTGCCGCGCTGATCCAGAACGCCCAGGCCGCCAATCAGGCCCGGTCCGACATGGACGCCGAACTGCTCGCCCATCATCTTCAGTTCCTTTACCTGGGCGCCCTGCTGCGCTGGCTGGACCAGCCCGGCGCGTCGCTTCAGCAGGAATTCGACGCCGCTATCGCCCTGTTCGTGCACGGTATTGCGGGGAGCGCGGCATGACCGCCTTGGTGCTGGACTGGCCGGCCGCGGCGCAGGCCGGTCCGCAAGCGGCGGGCGGCAAGGGCTGGCAATTGGGCCGCATGGCGCAATTTGGCGTGCCGGTGCCCGACGGCTTCGTGCTGGCGGCGCAGGCCAGCGCCGGGCACCGGCCCGGCCAGGACGTGCCGCCGGCCATCATGCAAGCGCTGCGCCAGGCGTTGCATGAACGCGGCTGGCTGGACCGTCCCCTTGCGTTGCGCTCGTCGGCGCCGCAAGAAGATTCCGCCGGCGCGTCGTTCGCCGGCATCCATTTGTCCTGCCTTAACGTGCGCGGACCCGATGCCGCCGAGCAGGCGCTTGGACGTATCTGGGATTCGCTATGGACGCCGCAGGCGCAGGCTTACCGGCAGCGCCTTGGCCTGCCGATCGACGGCGCGGGCGGCATGGCGGTCGTCGTTATGCCGATGATCGAAGCACAGGCGTCGGGCATCGCCTTCACCATCGACCCCGCCACGGGCCGCCACGACGAGATGGTCATCCACGCCAACTGGGGCCTGGGCGAATCGCTTGTGAACGGCGAGGCGGAAGGCGATGACTACCGCCTGCGCGAAGACTATCTGCGCCAAGCCTGGCCGGTCGTCTCGCGGCGCATCGGCGCGAAACGTCACGCCACGCAGCCCGCCGCCACCGGCGCAGGCACACGGTTGACCGACACGCCCGCCGCCCGCGCCGCGCAAGCCGTGCTGACCGACGCGCAGGCTGAGACGCTGGGCGACATTGCCCGCGACGCCGCCCGCGCATTGGACTACAGCGGCGCGGCGTACGACCTTGAATGGGCCTGGGACGGCGACCGGTTCTGGATCGTGCAGGCGCGCCCAGTGACCGCGTCGGCGCGCCACACCTATCCCGCGCTGCAAGACCAGCCGGATTACTGGTCGCGCGGCAATACCCGCGAGGTCCTGCCGCACGCCATGTCAGCTCTGGAATGGGATGCGGGCCGCGTCATGGCCCAGCGGATGCTGACCTGCGGCTTCGAGTTGAGCGGTTACCGCACGCTCCCCGGCGTGCCCCTCGCCGCACTGTTCCAGGGGCGCGCCTATCTGAATGCCTCGGTCATCCAATGGGTCGGCCATGACGCGCTGGGCGTCAGTCCGCGCGACATGAACGCGTTGCTGGGCGGCCCGCAGCCCGAGATCCGTGTGCCGCCGGTCACCGCCATGCGGCGGCTGCGGCACGGCCTGCGCATCGTGCGCTATCTGCGCCGGGCCGCGCCGCTGCGCCGCCAGGCCGCCACCGACCTGCCCCGGCTTCTGGCCCGCGCGCAGGATTGGCTGGACGCGCCGCTGCCCGCCTCCAACGCCGCGCTGGGCGCGCAGTTGCGCGAACAGTTCCAGACCGTCCTGGCCGCGGACCAATTGTTCTTCTTGCAGGGTTCAGGCGGGGGTGCGCTGTCCAAGCTGCTCGACATGGTGGAAAAAGCCGTGCCCGGCGAAGGCCACGCGCTGACCGCCGCGCTGATGGCGGGCGGCGATCCCAGCGTCACGGCGCAGCAGGGTTATGCGCTCATGGCGCTGGCGCAATTGGCCGAGCAGGACGCCCAGGCGCTCGCGTGGCTGCGCGGGCCCAACCGCGACGATGCCGCGTGGGCAACGGCACTGCCCAAAGACAGTCCGTTCAGGAACGCCTTTGCCAACTTCCTGCATCGCTACGGCCACCGTGCCGTCTACGAGACGTATCTGCGCAATCCGCGCTGGCGCGAGGCGCCCGGTTATCTGCTGGACAGCATCCTGAACCTGATCGGCGCCGATCCCGCCGCCCTGCGCGCCCGGCAGGACGACGCCGCGCGGCAGGCATGGCAACGCGTGCGCCGCGCGTTGCCATTCTGGCAGCGCCTGCTCGCCGCCAAGCTGCTCGCGGCATCCCGCCTGGAAGGCAACCAGCGCGAGGCCGCGCGCAGCGTGCTCGTGGCGTATCTGGCCGCGGCCCGCAAGCACGCGCTGGAATTGGGACGGCGCAACGCCGGCCCGGACGGCCTGGCGAACGCCGACGATGTCTTCCATCTGAACGCGGCCGAGATCTTTGCGCTGGCGGATGGCCGGATGGATGCCTCTGCGCTGGGCCGGCGCGCAGCCGCCCGACGTGCGCAATTGCAGGCCTGGACCGCGCTGCCGGACCTCGACGTCATCACCGAGTTCGCAAGCCAGACCACGCCGCCGTCCCAGCCGCATCCCGCGTCCGGAGCGGCCGCATCGCAAGATTCGTGGCGCGGCACCCCGGTGGCGGGCGGACGCGCAAGCGGCCGCGCGTTCGTGGCGCGCACGCCGGACGAAGGCCTGTCCATGCCCGCCGGCGGCATTCTGGTCGCGGCGTCTTCCGACCCCGCGTGGACGCCCCTTTTCCTGCGCGCGGGCGCTGTCGTCATGGAAGTCGGCGGATATCTGTCGCATGCCGCCATCGTGGCGCGCGAGTTCGGCGTGCCGGCCGTCGTCAGCGTCCACGGGGTTCTGCAAGGGGTCGCCACCGGCGACATGCTGGACGTCGATGCCGTGAAAGGCGTCGTCACCCGGCTGCGGGAGGCAGCCCCGGACTGAATCCGCCTACCCTTGCGTCGCCGTCGCCAGTTCAAACTGAAACACCGCCCCGCCCCCTGCCCCATCCACCAGCCGGATCTCGCTCTGGTGCAGTTGCAGGATGCGTTGCACGATGACCAGCCCCAGCCCGCCGGCCTCGCCCGGCCCACGATTCAACGCCGAGGCCCGCGTGAAAAGCCCCGCGCGCAGCGCCTGCGGAATGCCTTCACCGGAATCGCTGACCTGCACCTGCACCCGGTTGCGCGACAGGCCAAGCTGCAATGCAATCTGTCCGCCCGGCGGGCTATGCCGGATCGCGTTGTCCAGCAGGTTCGTCAGCACGCGTTCAATCAGCCCCAGGTCCGCGCGCACCTGCGGCAGCGCCTGCGCAATGTCCGTGGTCAGACGCTGCTGACGCGCCTCGGCCGCCAGCTCGAACTTCTGCATCACGTCCTGCACCAGTTCCGGCAGCGAAAACGTCTCGGGTTCCAGGCGCACCAGCCCGGACTCCAGTCGAGCCAGTTCGAAGAGTTCCTGCGCCAGCCGGCCGACCTTGCGGCTTTGCGCCAGCGCGATGTCCAGATAGCGGCGGCGCTCGGCGGGATCAAGCGCCTCATCCTTCAGGCGCAGCGTTTCCAGATAGCCATGCAGCGACGTCAGCGGCGTGCGCAGGTCGTGCGAAATGTTGGCGACCAGATCGCGGCGCTGCTGGTCCTGCCGCGTCAGCTCGCGCCACTGATCCGAGATCCGCCGGCCCATCTGCGCAAACGTGCGCCGCAGCACCGCGATCTCGTCGCCGTTGCGCGCCGATTGGTCCGCCGGCTGTTCCAGCGCGGCCAGCGCCTGGCCGTCGTCGCCGTCAAAGGCGCGCACCGCGCGCGTCAGCGACCGCAACGGCCGTGTAATCAGCGCAAACGCCGCCAGCCCCGCCACCAGCCCCAGCAGGGCCACCAACGCAATCGACCACAGCGTCGTGCGCAGCACCGACGTGCGCGACACGTCCATCGCCAGCGCATCGTGTGCCTGGCCCTGCAACACCACGTAGACATACCCCTGTTCGCGCCCGTCCACGCGCACCGGCGCCGCGCTGAACACCTTCTGCGCGTCAAGGCTGCGCGGATCGTCGCCCGTGATGGGCAGCATGCCGCCGGCCAGCAGGCGCTTGACCGGTGCCAGGTCGACGCGATCACGCTTGATCTGTCCGGGCGGCGCGGCGTCGCCGACAATGCGGCCATCGTTGGACAGCAGATAGACCTCGACCGCCGGGTTCACCGTCATCAGCATGTCGAACATTGAGCGGACCGCATCCGGCTTCCAGCCGCCCGCATCCATCAGTTCGGTGGACCCCGCGATGTGCTGCGCCAGGCCGCTGGACAGCCGCTGCACGACCTCCTGCTCGTAGCGCGAGTTGGCGGCGATCTGCAGCCACGCGGACGCGCCGCAGCACGCCAACAGCAGCAGCGCAAAGACGCCGGACAGGCGCTGGGTCAACGTGAATCGCTTCATGGCTGCACCCCGGGCGCCGCCGCGAACTTGTAGCCGCGGCCCCAGACCGTCAGGATGCGCTGCGGGTTGGACGGGTCGGCTTCGATCTTGGTGCGCAGCCGGTTGATGTGGGTGTTGACCGTGTGCTCATAGCCTTCGTGCTGATAGCCCCACACCTGGTTCAGCAGGTCCATGCGCGAGAACACCTTGTCCGGATGCCGCGCAAAGAAATGCAGCAGATCGAACTCGCGCGGCGTCAGGTCCAGCCGGCGGGCGTCGACATCGACCGTACGGGCGATCGGATCGATCGACACGCCATGCACGGCCAGGCTGCCGGCGTCCTGGCGCGCGTTACGTTCGATGGCATCACTGCGGCGCAGCAGCGCCCGCACGCGCGCCACCAGTTCCAGCATCGAAAACGGCTTGGCCAGATAGTCGTCCGCGCCCAGTTCCAGGCCCAGAATGCGGTGCACCTCGCTGGATCGGGCGCTGGTGATGATGATGGGGATGTAGCGCGCCATCGCGCGCGCCCGCTTGCAGATTTCCAGGCCGTCGATGCCGGGCAGCATCAGGTCCAGCACCAGCGCGTCCCAGCCGCCTTCTTCGAGCAGGCGCATGCCCGCGTTGCCGTCGGCCGCGTGTTCCACCGCGTAGCCCTCGTCGCGCAGATGCAGGCGCAGCAGTTCCGCGATGTGGGCGTCGTCTTCAACTATCAGTACGCGGCGGGGCGTATCCATGGAGCAACCTGGGGCATGATCAATGCGCCTATTGTCGCCAATCGGCGCGGGGCAAAGTTAACGATTAATTTAACTTTGCGTGAGGACTTCGGTATGGGCCAGGAGGAAGAATGCCTCCATCGACAGCCCACCGGAGACCGCCATGCTGGCCCGACCCGCCCTCAACAATACGCCGCTTGCCCCGCCGGTGTCCGCGCTGTCGCCCGCCGCGCCACCGTCCACCGCCCCCGAGTCCGACGCGAAAAAACGGACCAGCCAGCCGGCGCCTCCGGCTATCTCTCCCGTCATCCACCCCCGCTGGCTGCGCGTGACGCACTGGTTGAACGCGTTGGCTGTCGTCGTCATGGTCATGAGCGGCTGGCGCATCTACAACGCCGCGCCATTCTTTGATTTCACCTTTCCCAACGGCATCACGCTGGGCGGGTGGCTGGGCGGCGCGCTGCAATGGCACTTTGCGGGCATGTGGCTGCTGTTTGCCAATGGCCTGCTCTACCTGGCGCTGAACGTCGCCACCGGCCGCCTGTGGCGCAAATTCCTGCCGGTCACCCCCGGCGGCGTAGCGCGCGACCTGCGGGCCGCGCTGCGCGGCAGGCTCTCGCACGCCGACCCGCGCCGCTACAACCACGTCCAGCGCCTGGCCTACCTCTTCGTGATGGCCGACATCGCCGTGCTGATCCTGTCCGGACTCGTGCTGTGGAAGTCCGTGCAATTCGACCTGCTGCGCGACCTGATGGGCGGCTATGAAGCCGCACGGCGCGTGCATTTCTTCGCGATGGCCCTGCTGGCCGGCTTCGTCGCCGTGCACCTGGCGATGGTCGCCCTGGTGCCCCGCAGCCTGCTCACCATGATCCGCGGCCAATAAGGAACCCGCCATGACCGAAAAACGCCGCCTCCTGCCGGGCCTGGACGCACCGGCCATCCTGCGCGATGCCGGAAAACTGCTGGACAAGCGCGTCGAGCAACCGTCGCGCCGTGCCTTCCTGCGCCGCGGCCTGACGCTGGGCGGCCTGGCCATGCTGTCCGGGTGCTCGCTGTCCGACGACGAAAGCGTCGAACAGGCGCTGTCGGCCGTCTCCCGCTTCAACGACCGCGTGCAGGGCTGGATCTTCGACCCGGCCAAGCTCGCGCCGACCTATCCCGAATCCATGATCACCCGGCCGTTTCCCTTCAATGCCTTCTACGGCATCGACGACGTGCCGCAGGTGGACGAGGCATCTTTCCGGCTGGAGGTCACCGGCATGGTGGCCGACAAGCGCCGCTGGCGGCTGGACGAGCTGCGCGCGATGGCGCAGGTGGATCAGGTCACGCGGCACATCTGCGTCGAAGGCTGGAGCGCCATCGGCAAATGGGGCGGCGTGCCGTTCTCGGCATTCCTCAAACGCGTGGGCGCCGACCTGTCCGCCAAGTACGTCGGCTTCAAGTGCGCCGACGACTACTACACCAGCATCGACATGCCCACCGCGTTGCACCCGCAGACCATCCTCGCCCTCACGTACGACGGCCGGACGCTGCCCCCCGAATACGGCTTTCCCATGAAGCTGCGCATACCCACCAAGCTTGGCTACAAGAACCCCAAGCACATCCAGGCGATTTTCGTCACCAACACCTACCCGGGCGGTTACTGGGAGCACCAGGGCTACAACTGGTTCGGCGGCAGCTAGGTGATTTCCCGCTTTTTTTCACTGTCAAAAGGAACGCATCATGAACAAACTCACCACCGCCGCTTTGTCTGTGTGCCTGGCCCTCGGCGTCACGGCCGCTTACGCTGCCGACACCATGGGCAAGGAAGGCATGAGCAAAAGCGGCATGTCGAAGGAAGCGCCGGCGCAGGACGGCATGAAGAAGGACGGCATGTCGAAAGGCGGCATGTCCAAGGACGGGATGAGCAAGGACGGCATGCAGAAGTAACGCTCGCGCCGGGGCCGCGCCCGCCGGCCCCCGGCTCGAACCATTCGCACGGAACTCGCCATGAACCTCACACGCAGACATTTCCTTGGCCTGGGCGGCGCCGCGGCAGCCGCCGTGGGCATCGCCCCGCTGCTGGTCACGCGCAGCGGCCCGGCACAAGCCGCCACGCCCGCGGCCAGCTTTCCCTACACCCTCACCGACGCCCAATGGCAAGAGCGCCTGACGCGCGAGCAATACCAGGTGCTGCGCCGCGACGGCACGGAACGGCCGTACTCAAGCCCGCTCAACGACGAACACCGCAACGGCACCTTCGCCTGCGCGGGCTGCGAACACCCCTTGTTCTCGTCGTCCACCAAGTTCGATAGCGGCACCGGCTGGCCCAGCTTTTGGCAGCCCCTGCCCGGCGCCGTCGGCGAGACCCGCGACCGCAGCTTCGGGATGACCCGCACCGCCGTGCATTGTGCCAACTGCGGCGGCCACCTGGGGCACGTATTCGACGACGGCCCCCGACCCACCGGCCTGCGCTACTGCATGAACGGCGTGGCCATGACCTTCGCCCCGCAAGCCTGATCCGCCACCGCATCGCTACAAGGACCCGACATCATGTCCAAGCCCCCCACCCTCCGCCGTCTCTGCGCCGCGCTTGCCACCGCGGGCGGCCTGATCGCCTCGACCGCCGCCCCCGCCGCCGAACGCGCCTTCGTCATCCCCCCGCCCGCTGCGGAGCAGCCCGCAAATGCTTCCGCGGCACCCGCTACGCAGGAGAAAGCCGTCATCGCCGGCGGCTGCTTCTGGGGCGTGCAAGCCGTGTTTCAACACGTCAAGGGCGTCAGCAACGCCGTCTCGGGCTACGCCGGCGGCCGGGCCAACACCGCCAACTACAACGCCGTCAGCAGCGGGCGGACCGGCCATGCGGAAGCGGTGGAAATCACCTACGACCCCAAACAGGTCAGCTACGGACAACTGCTGCAGATTTATTTCTCGGTCGCGCATGACCCCACCCAGCTCAACCGCCAGGGGCCGGATCACGGCACGCAATACCGATCCGCCGTGTTTCCCGCCAACGACAGCCAGCGCAAAGTGGCCGAAGCCTATATCGCGCAGTTGAACAAAGCGGGGGTGTATCCGAAGCCGCTGGCAACCACCATCGAACCGCTGCAGGCGTTTTATCCGGCCGAGGACTATCACCAGGACTATCTGGTGCGCAATCCGAACAGCATGTACATCGTGATCAACGATGTGCCCAAGGTGGAGAACCTGGCGAAGACGTTTCCGGATGCATGGCGGGACAAGCCGGTGCTGGTGATCGCGAAGGACAGATAGCGCTGGGGGGAAGCGCAGGCGCCCCGGGCCGGCCCTATCGTAAACTTCAGCCACTTTGGGATACGGAGGGCGGCCTGCGGTGGGCGGCCCCCGGACACCGTTAACTCTCGAAATTTGGCCCGCGCGCAAGACGCGCCGCCGCTTCGCCCGAGGCCCCGATGGTAGGTTCGCAAGTCCGAGTGACGTTGTCATTGATCGCGCCAGCACTGCTGCTGATCTTCGGACTTACCTTCCTGGGCATCTGGTTCTTCTTCCAACGCAAACGCTTCCTGCTGCACCTTGCCGCAGGCTGTATGACATTTGCCTGTGGGGCGATTTCACAAGTCCTGTACGTGCCCCGCGACACGGGTCTCAATGCGCTCGTCTCGGGTTTTCTATACACGGCTGCAGGATGTCTGGTGGTGCAGGGCGTTCTCGAACGCGCACGCATTCGCGTGCCCTGGGCCGCATTTGGCCTGTATGCGGCGGCCATCATGGGCGCGCTCTGGTACTTCTTCTACATCGATCGCAACCTGCTCGTCCGCGTTTATGTGCTGAATGCGGGCTTCGGATTGCTGTTCTGCTTTGCCGCGTGGCGCATGCGGCGATCTTCGCGTCAGCGTCCGGTCGACAAGGCGCTTTTCTTTGTGGTGTTGCTTTTCGGCCTGCATTTTCTTCCGCGCACACTGCTGAGTATGGGGACGCTGGCGCCACAAGGCGCCCTTGCCTTTGCCGACTCGCCGTTTTGGCAGATGTTGCAGCTTTCGCTTGCGATATTCAGCGTCGCGCTGGCGCTCACGCTGCTGGTTGCGATCGCCGCCGACGCCATTGACGAGGTCCGCAAGGAAGGCGACAACGATTGGCTGACCGGCGTCTACAACCGGCGGGGCTTCGAAGCGCGCGTCCGATCGCTCATATCGAATGGCAACGCGGCGATGGCGCTCATCGTCTGCGATGTCGACAACTTCAAACGCATCAACGACCTGCATGGCCACCAAAGCGGAGACAACGTGCTCAAGCAAGTGGCCAAGGCCCTTAACGACGCGGTGCGCAAGCACGACGTGCTCGGGCGCATTGGCGGCGAGGAATTCGGCATCTTCCTGCCGGCCACCGAGCCGCCCGAGGCCCTGCGCTGCGCGGAACGCCTGCGCGCAGCCGTTGAACAGAGCGTGCGGGATCCGAGCGACGAAGCGCCAGTCACGATCAGCGCGGGCGTGGCGCACACGGATCGCGCCGAGTCCTGGGAGGTCATGTATCGGCGGGCTGACGCCAAACTGTATCAAGCCAAGCGGGCGGGCCGGAACCGGGTCGAGGCAGAGTAAAATCCGCCCCCCATGCGCTTTTCCGACTTCACCGATCGCCTCACCGCTCTTGGCGCCCTGCCCGTTCACCGTGGGCGGGTCGTGCGCGTCTGGCTGAACGGGCAAGCGCTCGACACCGGGACCCGGCGGCGTAGCGCCGAACACTTCCTGCCTCTGGCTCTACGTGACGCCATCCCCGAGGTGACGGCGGAACTGGACGGTCTTGCCCGGATCCGCTCCGAACACGCGGGCAGCGACGGCTCGCGATTGCTTGTCGAACTGGCCGACGGGCAGATGGTGGAAAGCGTGCTGTTGCCGCGCGATGGGCTTTGCGTTTCCACGCAGGTTGGCTGTGCGGTCGGCTGCCGCTTCTGCATGACCGGCAAGAGCGGGCTGATCCGCCAGGTCACGAGCATGGAAATCCTTGCCCAGGTCGTGCTGGCGCGGCGTCAGCGTGCGGTGAAGAAGGTTGTCTTCATGGGCATGGGCGAACCCGCGCACAACCTGGACAACGTGCTCGAAGCCATCGACCTGCTCGGCACGGAAGGCAATATCGGCCACAAGAACCTCGTGTTCTCGACCGTGGGCGATCAGCGGGTGTTCGACGCCCTGCCGAAACAACGCGTCAAACCGGCGCTGGCGCTGTCGCTGCACACGACCAAGGCCGACCTGCGCGCCCACCTGCTGCCGCGCGCGCCGAAAATCACGCCCGAAGCCCTGATTGATCTGGGCGAGCAATACGCTCGCGATACGGATTACCCAATCCAGTATCAATGGACGCTGCTCAAGGGCATCAACGACGGCGACGACGAACTCGATGCCGTCGTACGCCTGCTCAAGGGCAAGTACGGCGTCCTGAACGTCATCCCGTTCAATAGCCTCGAGGGCGATGACTACCAGCGCCCTGATGCCGAGCGCATCCGCGAGATCGTCCGCCATCTGCACGGCCGTGGCGTGCTGGCCAAGGTCAGAAACAGCGCCGGGCAGGACGTGGACGGCGGCTGTGGCCAGTTGCGCGCGCGTGCAGTCGGCGCGGCGCAGGTGGTTGAACTGCGCCGCAAGCCGGCGTCAGTTGCCCGCGCAACATAAATCCTTGCGCGCGCCTGCGACACGCTCCACGCAAGTCAGGCCGGAAAGGGGCCTTCACACCTGCGCCCGCAGCCACCCCGCCACCGCCTGCACGGCCACCGACGCGTCCCGCTCCCCAAACATCGCCAGGTGATACGTATGCCCCTCGATCTCGGGCCCGAACGGCTGCACCAGATGCCCTGCCCGCAGCTCATCGTCCACCAGCGCCAGGCTGACCAACGCAATCCCGTGCCCCGCCACCGCCGCCTGTATGGCGTGCCCTTCATCTGAAAACCGCAACTGCCCGGCCTCGGGCGGCAGCGGACGCCCGGCCACCGCAAACCAGCGCTCCCACGTCGGATTCTCGGGTTGCGCGCGTTTCCAGTCGAAGCGGATCAGCGGCACCCGCGCCAGATCGTCCGGCGAGACAACCCCCAGGCGCGGATTGGCGACCGGTCCGAATCGATCGGTGAACAACGGCTGCGTCACCAGCCCGGGATACGGACCCCGCCCATACCGGATCGCGATATCAACCAAGGACGAGCGCAGATCGACAAGGTCGTCGCTCGCCTGCAATTGCAGGTCGATGTCGGGATGCTGGCGGCGGAAATCGGCCATGCGCGGCACCAGCCACTTCACGGTAAAGGCATTGGTGGCCGAGATGCTGACCTGCGCCCGCGTGCGCTGTTGCGTCAGCCGCGCCAAGGTCGCCTCGAACTTGTCGAAGCCGTCGCGCAGCACGGGATACAGCTGCGACCCGGTTTCGGTCAACGTGACCTTGCGCACCTGGCGATCGAAAAGCGCGAGACCCGTCCCGGCTTCAAGCGCGCGGATCTG
The DNA here is from genome assembly GCF_002331005.1 of Achromobacter sp. UBA2119. Taxonomy (NCBI): domain Bacteria; kingdom Pseudomonadati; phylum Pseudomonadota; class Betaproteobacteria; order Burkholderiales; family Alcaligenaceae; genus Achromobacter; species Achromobacter sp. UBA2119. The sequence goes on from NZ_DCYD01000017.1 coordinate 208,936, forward strand.
ATGACTGACGGCAGTCGGGGTGACGGCAAGTTCCTCGGCGGCGGCCTTGAAGCTGCCCAGACGGGCGGCGGCTTCGAAGGCGCGCAGCGCAGACAGCGGAAGGGATCGGCGTTGCATGGGCGGTTGCCTATGGATGAATTTTTCTCGTCTTATAGCTGACAAACGAACCTTTGTCACCGGTTCGACACCGCTCTACATTGTCTTCACTCGCCGGCATCTCATTCCTCCAACCCCGCCGGCCATAGATGAAGGAATTCGCATCATGCTCAAACAAGTCATCACCCAGCCCGACAACTACGCGCCTTTCCTGCTGTCGCAAGGCATCCAGTTCGGCAATCTGCTCTTCATTTCGGGTCAGGCAGGCGCCGCCGACGACGGGAGGATCGTGGACGGCGGCTTTCTGGCGCAAGGCGAGCAAGCCTTCCAGAACCTGCGCCGCGCACTGGAAGCCGGCGGTTCCAGCTTGAAAGACGTCATCAAGGTCACGATCTTTGTCACCGATATGGGGCATTTCGACGACGTGGTGGCGCTGCGCCGCAAGTTCTTCTCGGCGCCCTACCCGGCCGACACCATTGCCGAGATCAAGGCCCTGTACGATCCGGCCGCGATGATCGAGATCGAAGCCATCGCGGCGGTCCGCCAACCGGAGGGCAAGTGACATGACCACGCTCGACAATCGTCTGCAGACCGACGCGCCGACGCTTCCCGCCATGCTGTTCACGCCGCTGCGCGTGGGCGCGCTGAACCTGCCCAACCGGCTGGCCGTCGCGCCCATGACACGCGTCAGCGCCACGGCGGACGGCCGAGCTACGGCGCAGATGGCCGACTACTACGAGGCTTTCGCCGCTGGCGGCTTTGGCCTGGTGATCACCGAAGGCATCTATACGGACAAGGCGCATGCGCAGGGCTACCTCTTCCAGCCCGGTCTGGCGGACGATGCGCAGCGTGAGGCATGGCGACCCGTGGTGGACCGTGTGCATGCGCGGGGTGGACGCATCATTGCGCAGCTGATGCATGCGGGCGCGCTGTCGCAGGGAAATCCGCATCGGTCCCGGACCAAGGGACCTTCGGCCGTGCAGCCGGCGGGACAGCAGATGACCTTCTACCGCGGCCAAGGGCCTTACCGGATGCCGGAAGCGATGACGATCGATGAGATTGCCGAGGCGGTCGACGGCTTTGCGCAGGCGGCGCGCCGGGCGCAGGCGGCGGGATTCGACGGCGTGGAGATACACGGCGCCAACGGCTATCTGCTTGATCAGTTCCTCACTGCCCACACCAACCTGCGCGAAGATCGCTACGGCGGCAGCGTGGAAAACCGCCTGCGTCTGACCTTGGACGTGATCCAGGCGGTGCGGCAGTCGACGACAGCGGGCTTTGTCGTGGGCGTGCGCAGTTCGCAGGGCAAGGTCAACGACTTCACCCACAAGTGGACGGGCGGCCAGGACGAGGCCGCGCGGATCTTCAGCACGTTGGGCACGCAGCCCATCGATTACCTGCACACCACCGAGTTCGAGGCCTGGCGCCCCGCATTCGGCGAGGACGGTCCAAGCCTGGCGGCGCTGGCGCGCAAGCATGTCCCGGTGCCGGTGCTGGCCAATGGTTCGTTGCATGACGCCACGCGGGCCGAAGCCCTGATCGCCCGGCAGGAGGCGGACTTCGTTTCATTGGGACGCGGCGCGCTCACGCACGCCGACTGGCCGTCCAGACTGCGCACTGGCCAGCCGCAGGAGGAATTCGACCGGGGCCTGCTTGCGCCGATTGCCGACCTGGACAACGCGGTCCGCCATCGCGCGCAGGCTCAGGCTGCGTGATCAGCCGGCGAGAACCCGTGGACGCGATTAATCGGCGAGACAGGTCGGCGTGACCAATCGCTCACGCCGGCCGGGTCTGTTTGCCGCGCCGACCCGGCCCCGCCGGCAGCGGCTCAGCGCGCAGGCCGCAAGGACTGATGGATCCACGTCCCGATGGCAGTTATCGCGGCATCGCCATGCGCCATCCCCATCACCTGCAACCCCAGCGGCAAGCCATCGACGGCCATCAGCGGCACGTTGATCGCGGGCGCGCCCAGCAGTGACGACGCGCACGCAAAGGAAACGTCGCCCGTCGGGTATTTGCTGTCGCGGATGTCCGCCGCGATGGGCGCCGCGCCGCAGGCATTCAGGCTGACGAGCGCATCGCACTGCGTGGCCAGGGCCGCCAGGCACTGGCGCGCGTGTTCGCGCAGCAGCAGGCATTCGCGGTACTCGGCCAGGGTCATGCCGCGCCCGCTCTCCAGTTGCCGCACCAGGCTGGGACCCAGCGTGTTCGGATGGTTAGCCACCAGATTGGCCAGCGACCAGCGCTGCTCCCACGAGATGAGCCGCAGCGACAGCGGCGCCGCTTGCGAGATGGCGCGCTCCAGCGCGTCGACCAGCAGCGAATCGCCGCGCCGGAGGATCGTCACGCCCTGCCCGGACAGCTTGTCCAGGCTTGCCTCGAACGCCGCGCGGGCATTCGGTTCCGCGCGCGCCCAACCCTCGGTTTCCAGCGCGACCAGCCGCGTGGGCTTTTGGGCCGCCGGCGGATGCAGCGGACCATACAGGCCCGGATGTCCCGGGTCGCCGCCCGCGCGCTGGGCGATTTCGGCGGCCGCCGTCCACATGTCCTCGACAGAATTGGCGTGGATGCCGATATGGGCCTGGCTCAGCCCCAGCCGCTCGCCGCGATTGAGCGCGCCGAACGTCGGCTTCAAGGCCCAGTTGCCGTTGTAGCTGGCGGGCCGCAGAACGGAGCCTACGAGCTGCGAGCCGATGGCCAGGGGAACCATATTGGCGCCCACGACGGCGGCCGACCCGCTGGACGAGCCGCCCGGCGTGCGGCGGGGATCGAACGGATTGGTCGTCGGACCTGGGTCGAGAAACCCCAGCGCCGTGGTGACCGTCTTGCCCAGAATGATCGCGCCGGCATCGCGCAACGCGCGCACGACGGCGCTGTCGTTCTTGGGGAAGTTGCCGTCAAAGGCGGCGCAGCCCATCTGCGTCGGCATGTCGCGCGTTTCGATCAGGTCCTTGATGCCAACGGGCATGCCGTCGATTGCCGAAAGCGGACGGCCGTCTCGGTAGCGCTGGGCGCTGGCGTCGGCCGCGGCGCGCGCGCCCGCTTCGTTCAGGACGACCCAGCCCTTGAGCTGGCCCTCCCGCGTGGCGATCACCTCCAGGCAGCGTTCCAGGTAGTCCCGTGGCGTGTCGCGGCGGTCGGCAAAGTTGGCGCGGGCGTCATGAAACGTCAGCGCGGTGTGGGTGCTGGGATCGTAGGTCAAGTGTGGCTCCGGTAGGCTTATTCGCTGCTTTTGATGCCGAGGGTCCGAATCAATGCGCTCCATCGGGCATATTCGGCGCGGAAGAACGTATCGAATTCGGCCGGCGTCCCCGGCTGCACCAGCAGGTTGATGCCCTTTAAGCGCTCCTGGATCGCGGGTTCGGCCAGCACCTCGTTCAGGTCGCGGTTGATCTTCAGCTTGATGTCGTCGGGAAGGCCGGCGGGCGCAAACAGTCCGTACCAGGCCTCCAGCCGCAGGCCTGGCAAGCCGGCCTCGGGCGCATCGGGCACGGCGGGCAAGGCTTCCAGGCGCTGCGGCGACGCCACGGCGTAGGCATTGAGCTTGCCGCCCTTCACATGGTTGATGACGTTGCCCGACGCAAACTGCACCAGCAGATCGACTTCGCCACCGATTGCGGCCATCGAGGCCTCGAGCGCGCCCCGGTAAGGCACGTGCATCACGTCTACGCCGGCTTCGCGTTTGAAGATCTCGGTGAACAGTTGCAGCGACGATCCCGAGCCGTTGGACGCGTAGGTGTATTTGCCCGGTTCGGCGCGAAAGCGTTTGATCAGCGTGGCCAGATCGGTATCGTCGATGCCGGGCCGGGTCAGGACCAGGACCGGCAGGCTGCCGATCTTGCCGATGCGCGCCAGGCCATTTTCGACATCCAGCTTGGCATTCGGATTCAGGGCGGGCAGCGTGGCCAGTTCGTTGAAGGTCAGCATCAAGGTGTAGCCATCGGGCTTGGCGCGGCCCACGTAGTCGGCGCCGATGAGGGTGCCCGCGCCCGGCTTGTTCTCCACCACGACGGCCTGGCCCCAGCGCTGCGCAAGCCGCGGGCCGATGAGGCGGGCAAGGATGTCGGCGGTGCCGCCGCGCGTGGTCGGCACCACGATGCTGACGGGCCGCTGCGGATAGTCGGCCGCCGCCGCGGTTCCGGCCAGCGCCGCGGCGCCGCAGAGGGCGGCCATTCCAATCCGTCGAACCAACGTTCTGAACATGAATTTCCCCTTGTGCTGTTCTTGGCCGCGAAGTCAGGCGGCCGTGCCATCTTGGGCGCTTGCGGGGCGGGGTTCAAACGACTTTATCTATGGCACACTTAACTTTTTGTTAACCGAACCGCCGCGATGACCGCCCTGCCTCCGCTCAATGCGCTGCGCTGTTTCGAGGTCGTCGGCCGCCTGGGCAGCATCACCAGCGCGGCCGAGGAACTCAGCGTGACGCCCGCCGCCGTCAGCCGGCAGATCCGCCTGCTGGAGGAACACCTGGGGCTCCGCCTGTTCCTGCGCCAGCACCGCCGCATCGTGCTGACCACCATGGGCGCGGGGTATCACGCCGATATCGCGCGGCTGTTCGGCGGGCTGCAGCGCGCCACGTCCGAATTGGGCGAGCGCTCGCGTCGGCGCCAGTTCGTCATCAAGGCGCCGCACAGCGTGGCCATGCGCTGGCTGCTTCCGCGCCTTTCCGGATTTCACCGCCAATATCCCGACATCGACGTCAAGCTCCACACCGCCGTGGACCCGCCGGATTTCGAGCGCGAGGAAGTCGACGCCGGCATCTGCATGGGCGATGGGCGCTGGCGGAGCCTTGTCAGCTACAAGCTGATGGTCAATGAATTGCTGCCGGTCTGCATCCCCGACAAATGCGCCCGGCTGCGCACGCCCGCCGACCTGAAAGGCGAGATCCTGCTGCATACGCTGGCCCGGCCCGACTATTGGGAGATCTGGCTGCGGGCGGCCGGCCTGACAGAGATCGATGTATCGCGCGGTTTGCGCTACGAGTCGTCCGCGCTGGCGTACGAGGCCGCGTTGGAAGGCTATGGCGTGGCCATTGCGCAAAAGCCGCTGGTGCAAAAGGAACTGGACGAAGGCCGGCTGGTTGCGCCGTTCGGCCTGACCGTGGATCTGGGCGCGCAAAGCTATTACTTCGTGCTGCCGCCGGAGGACTACCGCAGGCCGTCGCCCGAACTCACGCAGTTTCGCGCCTGGGCGGCGTCCTGCGCGATCTGACCCCACAAGGCGTATCGCCCCACTCGCAGCGCGGCGCCAGCTTGGGTGGACAACCTTGCCACCCGTGCGCCCCGTCTCGCCCGCGCAGTAGGCTACAGTGCTGGGTCGCCCTCAAGGCCCGCGGCGTCATCGCCGCGCATCAACGAATCCAGGAGCAGTACCGCAGTGAACGATACTTCCACGCCGGACACCGATATTTCCGACGCGCCCAAGGAACAGGAAGCCAGGCTCTGGCGCGACGACGGCTGGACCGCGCGCGTCATCAAGAACGAAGACGACGACGGCTGGGCCGTCGAAATGACGCTGGACGGACAGGCCGAGCCCGCGCTGGTTGGCCCGTGGACCATGGGCCGCGACAAGAAGAACCCCAAGCCGCTCGACGCGCCGGCCTTCCACACCCTGGTCAAGACGGCCAACGAAGTCCTGCGCCGCCACGAGCAGCAATTGCACGCCACGCTGCACAAAAGCGTGAAGATCGACACCGACGAAGGTCGCCTGACCATCAAGCTGGACATCGTGCCCGACGAGGACGAGCCCTATGCCACGCTCAGCGCCTACGACGAATTCGGCGATCAGCTCGCGCAGATCCGCGTGCCGCCGACGTACAAGCTCAACGTGCAGCGGGCGTCGGAATGGGCAGCGGGCGGCTTCGCCAGGCAGAGCTGATATTCCCGGCCTGTGCAAACTCCGCCCGAGCACGCGCCACAGCGTGCTCAGGCGGGCGGCTGCCGGGTAGTGAGCTGCCGCTTGTCGTCACATCGCGGCTTCTCTTAGAATGCGGATGATTCTCATTTTTCACGGTGCCGGAATTCTCCAGCCCCGCGACGCGCTGTGCTGTCTTCGCCATAACCGGTGGGGCCGAGGTCCGGCCGGGCGCCATAGACCACAGCCGAATGGCGGCTACATCCTGCGTCCGGTGCCCGGCAGTCAGCCGGGCCAGGAAATCAACGAAATGCCGATACCGTCGTACACCACGTATGACGCCGCGGTGCGCTATCAACTGGACAAGTGGCAGTTCGCGCTGAACGTAAAGAACCTGGCCAACAAGACCTACGTGGCCGCGTGCCCCTACACCTGCTATTACGGCGACGAGCGCAACATCACGCTGACGGCGCGCGTCAACTGGTAGGCCGCGTCCGTGTCGCAAACCGGGTTCGCGCCGCCCCGCTGCCTGCCCGTTCAGGATTGCGTGGCGATGCCGGTTTCTGATGAAGGATCGACCGCGCGCAGCAGCCGGCCCAGGTGGCCGCTGCTGGAAAAACCCAGTTCGGCGCTGACTCTTGCCGCCGGTTCGCCCATCGCAAGCCGCTGGCGCGCGGCCTGCGCCAGGACCATGCGGCGCAATGAAATCGGAGACTGCCCATAGGTCTCCATGCAGGCGCGCTGCAGCGTACGGGTGGTGGCGCCGAGCACGCTGGCCGAATCGGCGATCGCCGGCAACGGCTGCCCCACTTCCAGCCGCTCGCGCAACAGTTCCAGCCATTGCCGCGCCAGCGGTAGCGGCGCCTGCGGCGTAATGATCTGACCGTGGATCCGGTGCGTCGCATCCAGTTGGGTGATCAATGCCTCCACCAGCATCGGCAACGCCGACGCCGACAATGCCGGCTTCCAGAGCGCATCCAGCATGGCCTGCGCCGCGCCATCCAATTGCAGCACGCCCCCCGCCCGGCAGGCCCGAAGCAATTCCGGAGCCAGATAGAGTTCGCCGTGCTGTTGCGAGATGCTCTCGGCGCGCGTGCTGTGCTCGACATGGGACGGCAGCAGCAACGCCTGGCCCCGCACCAGCCGGCAGCGGCGGCGCGCGCCCGCCTCGTCCCGCCAGGCGCTGTCCAGGGCGCCGGCCCGCGGCCAAAGCAGCATGGCGCAGTCGTGCTCATGCCAATGGAATGCATAACGCGGCTGCCGGCTGGCCGCCAGAGCGAAACCTGTCTGGGCGATGAGGTCCTGTTTGGAGGAAAGCGGGACGGAACGCGACATGGGGATTGCGGGCGTGTGGTGCGCTGGGCGTTGCCCGGCAACGGCAAGATTGGGCGTTGGGCCAGTATCGGCGCGCGGCCGTTTTCATGCAAGCCCGGCGCGGGCACGTGGTTTCCGTTGTCGCGCTTGGGATCAGCTTCTGTCGCGTCGCGGTTCGCCGCCAGCTCGGCCGCTGCCTACGATCTGGGTCATTCCACAAACACACAAGGGAAAATCCATGATCCGCACACTTCCGTCGGCGTTGCTGTCCGCCGCCCTGCTTGCCCTTCCGCTGGCCAGCGCCCTGGCTCAACCCGCCTGGCCGGACAAGCCGATCACGCTGATCGTCCCCTTCCCGGCCGGCGGCGGCACGGATCTGGTGGTGCGCACGCTGCAGCCGGCGTTGACGCGCGAATTGAAGCAGACCGTGATCATCCAGAACGCCGGCGGCGCGGGCGGCACCGTGGGTTCGGGCCAGGCCGCGCGCGCCAAGCCGGACGGCTACACCGCGCTGGCCGTCACGACCAGCACCACCGCGCTTGCCGCCCACTTGTACAAGAACCTGCCGTACAAGCCGGCCCAGGATTTCGATTACATCGGCTTCATCGGGACGTCGCCCTATGTGCTGGCAGTGCAACCCGCCCTGAAGGCGGCCACACTTCCCGAAGTGGTCGGCGCGTTGAAAGCGCGCTCCGTCGGCACGTATGCGTCGGTGGGCGCCGGTACGGTGTCGCACCTGCTGGGCGAGATGTTCAAGAAGGACGAGAAACTGGATCTGACGCACGTTCCCTACCGTGGCGCGGCGCCCGCCTACACGGATCTGATCGGCGGCCAGGTCGACATCATGTTCGATAACCCCGTGGGCCTGGCGCCCTTCGTGCAGAGCGGCAAGCTGATTGCAGTGGCGACCACCAGCGCCACCCCCATCCTGCCCAACGTCCCCACCTTCGCGGCCCAAGGCATGCCGGCCTACACGCAATCGCTCTGGTACGGCCTGGCCTTTCCCAAGGGCACGCCGCCGGCCATCGTGGAAAAGATGAACCTTGCCTTGAATACGGTGCTGCGGGACCCGGCCATTGCCGCCGACCTGGCCGCCAAGGGCGTGGACGTCAAACCCGGCACGGCAGAGGCGCTGACCCAAACCGTCTCACAAGACCTCGCCTTCTGGGGCGACCTCATCACCAAGACCGGAGTCCAGTTTGACTGACCTTCACCCCAACCTCATCCCCGCCCCGCCTCCCGCCGGCCAGGCGGCCCTGCTGCGCGTATTCGTCGACCCGTCCCAGCCCCTGCAAGGCGGAAATCCGGTGCCGTTGGTGCTTGACGCGCGCGGCATGTCGGCGGCCGACATGCAGGCGCTGGCCGCGCATCACGGCCACGAGTCGTCCTTCGTGGTGCCGGCCGACCGCGAGGACCACCTGTGCCAACTGCGATTCTTCGTGCCCGGCCACGAAATGGAGATGTGCGGCCACGCGACCGTGGGGACGCTCTGGGCGCTGCGGCAATGGCAACGCTGGAGCACGCCGCGCGCCCGCGTTCAGACCCTGAGCGGCAGCGTGGACATCGAATGGGACGAGGCTGGCAATCGCGCCTGGGTGTCGCAACCTGCCGTCGCCACATCCGCGCTCACGCCCGCGCAATGCCGCGCGATCGCCACCGTGCTGCGTATCGACCCCGACTTGCCCGGCCTGCACATGATCAATGCCAGCACCAGCCGCGTAAAGACGTTGGTGCGATTGCCGGCCGTGGCCGACCTGGATGCCTTGGCGCCGGACTTCGATGCGATGCGGGACATCTGCGAAGCCATCGGCTCAACCGGCCTCTACCCTTATGCGCTGAGCGCGGACGGCGCCAGCGCGCGGCAATTTCCCAAGGCGTCCGGCTACCCCGAGGATGCCGCCACCGGCATTGCGGCGGCGGCCCTGTGGGGCTATCTGAACGAGACGGGCAGCGTGCCGGCGGACGGCGTCTACACGGTCCGCCAGGGCGTCGCCATGGGCTCGCCGTCGGCGATCCAGTTGCGCCGGCGCGCGGACGCCCCCGGCTGTTGGCTGAGCGGCGAGACGCAATGGATACGGTGACCGCTGGCGGCACGCCCGACTCGCGGCTGGCCGCGGCCGGCTGGCGCCTGCCCGCGGCGCCCGTTCCGCGCGGCGCTTATGCGCCCTACCACCTGGCGGCCCTGACCGGCGCAACACTGGTCTGCATCAGCGGCCAGGCCAGCCGGCAGGACGGCACACCGATCGTGGGGATATGCCGGCCGGGCGCCGATCTGGACGCCGCCCGCTCCGCATGTGCACACGCGGCGCTGAGTGCGCTGAGCGCCCTGCGCGAAGCCTGCGGGGGCAATTTGGACCGCGTGCGCGCCGTGCTGCAATTGCGCGGCTATCTGCGCAGCGAGGCGGAATTCGAAGACCACAGTGCGGTGCTGGACGGTGCATCAGAAGTGCTGGAAGCGGCATTCCCGCATATGCCGCGTCCGGCACGCAGTGCGGTGGGAGTAACCAGCCTGCCCGGCCGCAGTTGGGCGGAAATCGAAATCAGCGCGCTGCTGGACGACCGCGGCTGACCCCGCCGAGCCAACCCGCCCGCGCTGTCGGGCGGGCGGCACTGATACGACGATAACGGTACGGCTGCCCCGCCGATTCGGCGGCCAGACTCAATGCCCCGTCGAGTCACCCTGACGACTGGCTTCGAACAGAAACCACGTGCGCCGCTCGGTCTCGTCGATCCAGTTTTCGATCAGGCTGGAACTGGCGATGTCGCGATGCTCGTCGGTGACGTTGTGGGCTTCGCGCAGCGCGGCCGCCAGGACCTTGTTGTCTTCGCGCAGTTCGGCCAGCATGTCCAGCGGCTGCACGTAGTCGGCGTCGTTGTCAGCAATGCGCTGCGACCGCGAAATATGCCCGATGGACCGCAGCGTGGTGCCGCCAATCTTGCGGATGCGTTCGGCGAGGGGGTCGGTCATGGCGAACAGCTGATCGCCCTGCTCGTCCAGCAGCAGGTGGTAGTCCCGGAAGTGGGGACCGCTGATGTGCCAATGAAAATTCTTGGTCTTCAGATACAGCGCGAACACGTCGGCCAGTATCTGGTTCAGCGCGGCGGAGATGTCGCGGGTGGCCTCAGCGGCGAGGTCGGTGGGCGTCGCCAGCGGCGCCTTGCGGCGGTCCTTCAGCGCCTTGGTGGTCTTCTCATTCAGTTTCTTGGTCATGAATCGCAGCTCCTGATTAGAAATCGGAAAACACGTTCGCGGCGAACTTGCAGCCGGCCGCGAGGCACAGCGTAAATCTCCGGCTGCGCTTTGCCAATGGCCGGCACAGCGAAGGAGTATGTTACGCCGCTTCGCATCTCCCAGCTTCCCTCACCACCATGCGCGGCAATCCCGACGCCAGGCAAGGCGCCATCGCGTTGCACGGGTTCTATTTCCTGTACTACGGCTTGCAGGGCGTAAGCATCCCGTTCTTGCCGTTGTGGTTCGCGAGCCGGGGACTGGACCCGGCGCTGATCGGGCTGATCGTCGCCACGTCGTTCCTGCCCAAAATCCTGTCGACGCCGATCGTGGCGCACGTGGCGGACCAGACAGGCCGCGCTCACGCGCTGATCGCATCGGCGCTGGCGGCATCGCTGGCGCTTTTCCTGTGCTATCCGTTCAGCCAGAGTTCAGCTTGGCTGCTGGCAATCACGTTGCTGCTGAACGCGGTGTTTCCCGCCGTCCTGCCGCTGATGGACCGGATGGCGATTGCAAGCGGGCGGGGACAAGGCAATTCCTATACGGTGATGCGCGCGTGCGGGTCGCTGGGATTTGCGACGGTGACGGTGGCGGGCGGCTATCTGATCAAGACGTTCGACACGGACTGGGTGATGTGGCTGTCGATCCCGCTGATCGTCGCGTGCCTGGCCTGCGTGCGCCTGCTGCCGCGGGCAGCACGGCCGGCGGCGGTTGACGCCCCCGTCGATCGCGTACGCCTGCCGATGCGAGAGGTCCTGCGCGACCGCCCTTTGTTGATGTGCATCGCGGCCGCGTCGCTGGTGCAGGCGAGCAATGGCTTTCTGTATTCGTACTCCACGCTGCATTGGACCTCGAACGGGTTGTCGACGGCGATGATCTCGCTGCTGTGGGTGGTGGGGGTGGCCAGCGAGGTTCTTTTCTTTTTTCTGGCGCCTCGCATTTTGGCTCGCACAGGCGCGCAATGGCTGATTCTGATATCGGCCGTCATGACCGCGATCCGCTGGACTGGACTGTCCGCCACCACGGATCCTGCGATTATCGCGGGCCTGCAACTGCTGCAATGCTTCACCCTGGCGGGCAACAACGCCGCGATCATGTGGTACATCACTCGCCGCGTACCGGCGGCATGCAAGACGTCCGCCATCGCCCTCTACGCCATGCTTTCAGGCGGCGTCTTCATGTTCGCCAGCATCCAGCTGGGCGGCGCTTTGTACCGGGCCTATGCACCTGGCGGGTTTCTGGTCATGGCGATATGCGCTGCCGGAGCAGTGCCGCTGGTGATTTATTCGGAGAAGCTGCGGAAGCGGAGTACGGAGTGACGGCTGTATCTTTTTCGCGCTTTTTATATCTACGAATGTGATTTTTTGGTGTGCGGGTTGAGATTGGATGAGTGCGGATTGCTGGCCGAGGTCGGCGTTCTTGGGACGCCCGGCGCGGCGTGGGCCTGGGGTGGGCGGGGCTCCGATTGCGGTCCGGAGCCTTCGCTCCGGACTGCCCCGTGCTCAACCTCGTCCGCCTTCGGCTCCCTTCGGTTTCCGCCGGGCGCATCTAAACGCCCCGCCCACCCCAGGCCCACGCCACACCGGGCTCGGATTGCTTGATCTTTGCGGGCGCTGGGGCGAGTTGGGTTCTTTAGGTTCTTGCACACGGCGAGGTGGAAGAGAAGCGTCTTGCGCTGCCCGCCCCCGGGCGGCCGCGCGGGCGGCCTTCGTGGGCTTACGCGCTGTCTTACGTCGTGGCGATGACGCTTCGCGTGTGGCTGCGTCTGGGTAAGGTGTCTGACACCCCGGTGAGATAGGCGTCATGCCGAGTTCACCTCCATAGGGTGTCAGACACCGGCGGCAGCAACCACCGGCACATCTGTAAGACGGATTCGGGAGTCTGACACCCGAATCATCAGCGCCATTTGATCTGCTATCCATTAATCGTCATTTGAACTCCAGTGCCCGATGGGCGGCGCGCGTACGGGTCGGCAAGCTGACATTGACCGTCGCCGCGCGCCGCCCATCACCGCCCCCTCCCCGTATTGGAGCGCCCATTAGCAATCACCTCCCCGCCAGCGCGCAAGCGCACACCGCCCGGACGTCCCACCGCCCATATGCCGGGTTGCCGCCGTCCGGGCGGCAGCAACCCGGCGACCCCGCAGATCTCCTGCCCTGCACACAGGTCTTGTAGCGCGCAAACCAAAGACCCTAGTAGCACGGCGTCGCGGTCACCGGGGAGGCGAGCGCCGTCGATGCGCCCGTGGGAATCTGAAGGCAGTCGCCGAAGGCGACAACGAAGATGACGACGGGGGAGTCCGGAGCGAAGGCTCCGGACCGCAATCGTGGGCGATCGCCTCCCCGGTGACTGCGGCGTCGGGCGACCTACGAAGTCCGTAACGCCCACGAAAAACCTGACGCTACGAAGTCAGCGACGCCCCAGAAAAAACCAACGTCCAAACAAAAAAAGGCCCTGCATCAGCAAGGCCTTCCATCCAAACCACTCAGCAGCACCCAATCCGCTTCTTCCCCCCGTATCGCGCCTCCTGGCGCTCCCGGAAGAAATCCTCATAGCTCATCGGCTCCTGCTCAGGATGCGTCCGCCGCATATGCTCGACATACGTCTCGTAATCCGGCACGCCCACCATCAACCGGAGCGTCTGCCCCAGATACCGGCCGGCGGCGCCGGCCGCTGAAGTCATATTGCTGAACAGCATGCGGCTTCTCCTGGATGAAGGTCAGTCCGCGCCAGCCGCAGCGGCTGCGGGCAGCGATTCGTACGGCGTTTCGCGGGACGTCGGCTTGTTTTCGTTGCGGGCGCGCTGCACCGACTTCAGGCCGAACACCACGATGCTCACCACGACAAAGATGAAGATCGCGCACAACCCGGCGTTGATGTAGTCGTTCATCACCACCCGCGACATCTCGCCCAGCGACTTCGCCGGCGCCAGCACCTTGCCTTCGGCAATCGCGGCGTTGTACTTGTCGGCGTGGGCCAGGAAGCTCACGCGCGGGTCCGAATGGAACAGCTTCTGCAGACCGGCCGTCAGCGTGCAAGCCAGCAGCCAGAGCGTCGGCAGCACCGTCACCCACGCATAGCGGTCGCGCTTCATCTTGAACAGGACCACCGTACCCAGCGTCAGCGCAATCGCAGCCAGCATCTGGTTCGCGATGCCGAAGAGCGGCCACAGCGTGTTGATGCCGCCCAGCGGATCCACCACGCCCTGATACAGGAAGTAGCCCCACGCCGCCACGCACAGGCCCGTGGCGATCAGGTTTGCCGGCAGCGAATCCGTGCGCTTGAGCGACGGCGCGAACGTGCCCAGCAGATCCTGCAGCATGAAGCGGCCCGCGCGGGTGCCGGCGTCAACGGCCGTCAGGATGAACAGCGCTTCGAACAGGATGGCGAAGTGATACCAGAACGCCATCATGCCCGGACCGCCCAGCGCCTGATGCAGGATGTGGGCCATGCCCACCGCCAGCGTCGGAGCGCCGCCGGCGCGCGAGATGATCGTGCTTTCGCCTACGTCCTTGGCCGTCTGCACCAGATCGGCCGGCGTGATCACGAAGCCCCAGCTCGACACCACCTGGGCGACCTGCTCAGGCGACGTGCCGATCACGGCCGCCGGGCTGTTCATCGCGTAGTAGATGCCCGGCTCGATCACGCAAGCCGCGACCAGCGCCATGATGGCGACGAACGATTCCATCAGCATGCCGCCGTAACCGATGTAGCGGGCCTGGGTTTCGTTCTCGATCAGTTTGGGCGTCGTGCCCGAGGAGATCAGCGCGTGGAAGCCCGACACCGCGCCGCAGGCGATGGTGATGAAGAGGAACGGGAACAGGTTGCCCGACCACACCGGACCGGTGCCGTCGACGAACTGCGTCAGCGCGGGCATCTTCAGTTCCGGGGCGACGACCACGATGCCGATCGCCAGACCGACGATCGTGCCGATCTTCAGGAAGGTCGACAGGTAGTCGCGCGGCGCCAGCAGCAGCCATACGGGCAGCACCGAGGCGATGAAGCCGTAGACGATCAGGATCCAGGTCAGGCCCTTGCCGTCGAAGTCGAACATCGGGCCGATGACCGGATGCGCGGCCACGTCCTGACCGAACGTGATGGCCGCCATCAGGCCGACGAAGCCGATGATGGAAACCTCGCCGATCTTGCCCGGACGGATGTAGCGCAGGTACACGCCCATGAACAGCGCGATGGGGATGGTCGCGGCCACCGTGAAGGTGCCCCACGGCGAGTGCGTCAGCGCCTTCACGACGATCAGCGCCAGCACGGCCAGGATGATGACCATGATCATGAACGCGCCGAACAGCGCGATCACGCCCGGGATCTTGCCCAGTTCCGACTTGACCAGGTCGCCCAGCGAGCGGCCGTCGCGGCGGGTCGAGATGAAGAGGATCGTGAAGTCCTGCACGGCGCCGGCGAACACGACGCCGGCCAGGATCCACAGCATGCCGGGCAGGTAGCCCATCTGCGCGGCCAGCACCGGTCCGACCAGGGGGCCCGCGCCGGCGATGGCGGCAAAGTGGTGGCCGAACAGCACGTGCTTGTTGGTGGGCACGTAGTCCAGGCCGTCGTTGTACTTCCAGGCCGGCGTCATGCGCGTCGGGTCAAGCTGGAAGACCTTGCGCGCGATGAAGCGGCTGTAGTAACGGTAGGCGATGAGATAGACGCAGACGGCGGCAATCACCACCCATAGCGCGTTGATGGTCTCCCCTCTGGCCAGCGCCACGGTGCCCAGCGCAAACGCGCCCAGTACCGCAACCGCCAGCCAGACCAGGTGCTGACCCAGTCCCTTACTGCTGGTGTGCATAAGTGCTCCTCTTGCCTCCCGCCATGCTCTTGGCGTGAAACGCTTTTTTCGTCCCGCGGAAGGCAGACTCATTGTTGTGGGGTGGCGGACGCACGCGTCCGCGCTGCGTCAGGTCGACGCGGGCGCCAGTATTGCGCTCTGGCCATCGCGCCAACAAGCGCGGAACTACGCAAGCGAGCTACGTGTTACTACGTCATGCGCCGCAGCAAATTTCCGTGGAAACCGTAAAATCTCCGAACTTTCCGCGTTCCCGCCTCGATACCCTTCCGGTTGATGCGTCGCAGCAAATTCGCTTCGGCCTGATACAAATCCTTATGAAGCTGCGTCTCAAAATCTTGCTGCTTGCGGCAGTCCCGCTGCTGGTGGCCGTCGCCGCCATCACGGTCGCCGTCTACGTGCAGGGATTGCAGTTGGCGCAGCGCGAAAAACAGGTGGTCGAAACCGCCTGGCTGGCCAGCAAGGAAGGCGAGCTGCGTCATTACGTGAACCTGGCGTACAGCGCCATCGCGCCGCTGCAGGCCGCAGGCGACGACGCGGCCACGCGCCAGCGCGCGCTGGACCTGCTGGCGCAAATGGAGTTCGGCCACGACGGTTACTTTTTCGTCTACGACCTGCAGGGCAAGAACCTGATGCATCCGCGCCAGCCCGAGCTGGTCGGGCAAGACCTTTGGAACCTGCGTGACACCAAGGGCCAGGCTGTCATCCAGAACCTGCTGACGGCCGCCCGGCGCGGCGGGCAGCAAGGCGAGGTGGTGCATTACCTCTGGGAAAAACCGTCCACCAACCAGACCGTTGAAAAACTCGGATACGTGGTGGTGCTGGAACGCTGGGGCTGGATGCTGGGCACCGGCATCTACCTGGACGACGTGCAAGAGGCCCTGGTGCGCATCGACGCCGCGGCGCAGGCCAATATCCGCGACATGTTCGCGTGGGTGGCCGGTATTGCCGCCGTGTCCATCCTGGGCGTGGCCGCCTGTGGTCTGGCCCTCAATATCAGCGACCATCGCCAGTCCGACGCCAAGCTGCGGCTGATGGCGCGCCAGATCGTGCGGTCGCAGGAAGACGAGCGCGCCCGCCTGTCGCGGGAACTGCACGACGGCATCAGCCAGGTGCTGGTGTCGGTAAAACTGTCGTTGGAGGCCGCCCGCGAGCGGCTGCGCCAGTCGCATTCGGACGATTCGCGCGCGCTTGCGCACATCGATACGCCGCTGGGCGGCGCCCTGGACCGTCTGAACATGGCGGTGGGCGAGGTCCGCCGCATCTCGCACAACCTGCGTCCCACCCTGCTCGATGACCTGGGCCTGCCCGCCGCGCTGGAGCATCTGGGCCGGGAGTTCGCCATCCGCCCCGAGGACGGCGCCCCGCCGCTCGCGGTGGACCTGCACACGGTCGGCCAGCCGGTGAAGCTGCCTGACGCCTACGCGACGGCGCTGTTCCGCGTGACGCAAGAGGCGTTGACCAACGTCATGCGCCATGCCGGCGCCACGCGCGCGGATCTGACGCTGGCGTATTCGGCGCGCGACTTGCGCCTGACCATCACCGACGACGGCTGCGGCTTTGACGACGCCGAGGTCCAGCAGGACCCGCATCGCGGCATCGGCCTGCGCAATATGCGCGAACGCATGAGCGCGCTGTCCGGCACCTTGACCTTTCATTCCACCGCGCAAGGCACGACCTTGCAGGCCTGGCTTCCCCTGCCGCCTCCTGGCGGCCCCCTTCCGACGCCTCCCCAAGCATGATCGACAAACCCGACGCCGTCCGCCTTCTGCTGATCGACGACCACCCCCTGGTGCGCGACGGCCTGCGCCTGCGCCTTGAAACCGTGCCGACGTTGCGGGTTGTAGGTGAAGCCAGCAACGCCGCCGCCGCGCAGGCTTTTCTGGCCACCTGCATGGCTGAGGATCCGCAGGGCGGCACCCTGCCCCATCTGGCGCTGATGGACCTGAACATGCCCGGCGTCGGCGGCCTGGAGCTGACGGCGCTGCTGCACGAGCGCTATCCGCAGATCGCGGTGCTGGTGCTGTCCATGCACGACAACCCCGAGTACATGGTGCAGGCGGTCAAGGCCGGCGCCCGTGGCTATCTGCTCAAGGACGAGCCCGCGCAGGAGATCATCACCGCCATCGACGCCGTCATGGCCGGCCGCAGCTATTTCAGCGCTGCAGCGGCCGTGCGGCTGTCGCAGGCCAGCGCCCTGGCCACGTTGCTGACGCACCGCGAGCGCGACGTGCTGCGCCACATCGCCGACGGCCATGCCAACAAGCAGATCGCGCAGACGCTCGGATTGTCGGTGCGCACCGTCGAGACGCACCGTCTGAACATCAAGCGCAAGCTGGGCATCGACGGACAGGCCGAACTCATCAAGTACGCGGTCGAAAACCGGGGCGTCTGAACGCGGGAAATACCCCCACACGCCACGGGTAAGCCCGCGGTCCGCCCGCCGCGCTGAGGTAGACTTGCGTCACCTACGCATTACGCCCAGCGTTACGCCACGCATCACCCTTTGCATCACTGCGCGCCAGAGGGCGCGCCGCCAGGAGTCCCCATGTCATTGGAAAAGCACTACACCGCCATTCTCGAAGCACTAGGGGAAGATCCGTCCCGCGAAGGGCTGGCCGACACGCCGGCCCGCGCCGCCAAGGCCATGCGCCACCTGTGCCGCGGCTACGACCAGAACCTGGAAGAAATCGTCAACGGCGCGCTGTTCACGTCGGACACGCGCGAGATCGTCCTGGTCAAGAACATCGAGCTGTACTCGCTGTGCGAGCACCACATGCTGCCCTTCATCGGCAAGGCGCACGTGGCCTACCTGCCGGCCGGCAAGGTGCTGGGCCTGTCCAAGGTGGCCCGCATCGTCGAGATGTACGCGCGCCGCCTGCAGATTCAGGAAAACCTCAGCCGCCAGGTGGCTGAAGCCGTGCAAAGCGTCACCGGCGCGGCTGGCGTTGCGGTCGTGATCGAGGCGCAGCACATGTGCATGATGATGCGCGGCGTCGAAAAGCAGAATTCCTCCATGGTCACGTCGGTGATGCTGGGCGAATTCCACGAAAACCCGTCCACGCGTGCGGAGTTTCTCAGCCTGATCCGCTAAGCGCCGATCTCATCCTTTTGGCGCATATCGCGGGCCCGCCCGCTGCGACGACGATGCCCGTTCGGGCATTGGCGGCGCAGCCGGCGGGCCCGATTGCTTTTGGCACCTACTGATCCGGACATCTGGCCCTAGCGTTCTGGTCCCATCCGGGCAAACTGGCACCAGCAAGCCGGTCGCGCCGGGGCGCGGCCGTTCTCTCCCGGAGATCTCCATGAACGCGATATACCGCCTGATTCGCCGCTGCACCCTGGCCGGCCTGGCCGCCGCGCTACTGGCTGCGCCCGCCTACGCGCAGACCAAACTCGTGGTGGGCTACCAGCTCATCGTCGGGCCGTTCCTGTCCGCCATCGCGGACGGCAGTTTCGACAAGGCCCTGAAAGAGGCCGGCTACCAGGTGGACTGGCGCCAGTTCACCTCGGGCGGCGACATCTCGACCGCCCTGGCCTCGGGCAACGTGCCGGTCGGCGTGCTGGGATCGACCGGGATCACCTCGGCCGCCACACGCGGCGTTGACATGCAGCTCTTCTGGATCCTGGACAACATCGGCAAATCCGAAGCGCTGGTGGCACGCAACGGCTCCGGCATCAACAGCACCGCAGACCTGAAAGGCAAGCGCATTGCCACGCCGTTTGTGTCGACGTCGCACTTTCATTTGCTGGTCGGGCTTGAGCAGGTCTGGAAGGTGCCGC
The DNA here is from genome assembly GCF_002331005.1 of Achromobacter sp. UBA2119. Taxonomy (NCBI): domain Bacteria; kingdom Pseudomonadati; phylum Pseudomonadota; class Betaproteobacteria; order Burkholderiales; family Alcaligenaceae; genus Achromobacter; species Achromobacter sp. UBA2119. Next base: position 228,015 of record NZ_DCYD01000017.1, read on the forward strand.
CGCGCGACGTGCGCATTCTGAACATGCAGCCGCCGCAGATCGTGGCCGCCTGGCAGCGCGGCGACATCGACGCCGCCTACGTCTGGCCGCCCGCGCTGACCGAGATCGCCAAGACCGGCAAGATCATCGCCGACTCCGAACAGATCGGCGCGGCCAGCGTGCCGACCTTCGACGGCATCGTGGTGGACAAGGCCTGGGCGCAGAAAAACCCGAAGTTCATGGCCGCCTTCACGGGGGTGCTGGCCAAGTCCTACGCGGACTATCGCGCCAACAGCGCCAAGTGGACGGCGGATTCGCCGCAGGTCAAGGGCATCGTCAAGCTGATTGGCGGAAAGCCTGAAGACATCGTCGAGGCGCTGGGCCTCCTGGTCTTCCCGACCGTGGAAGAACAGGCCTCCAAGACCTGGCTGGGCGGCGGCAAGGACTCGGGCGCCGCGCGCGCTTTCGCGGCCAGCGCCAAGTTCCTGAAGGACCAGAAGCAGATCGACAAGGCACTGGACGACTACAGCCCGTTCGTGACGGATCAGTACGCGAAGGCGGCCGCGAAGTAATTCACGCGACCCGTCCGACCCGGTCCGGCGCCACCCCGGCGCCGGCCGCAGCGCGAAGACGAGGGCGGCTGCCGCAGGCCTCGCCACAACGATCAGGGGGAACAGCATGACCATGCAGTCCACATCCGCCGCGCAGCGCCTGTGCGCGGAAGGCGTCAGCGTCACCTATCCCGGCCTGCACGACAGCGGCCCCGTCATCGCGCTGCACGACGTCAACCTGACCATCCAGCCGGGCGAATTCGTCGTCGCGTTGGGAGCATCAGGCTGCGGCAAGACCACGTTGCTCAGCCTGCTGGCGGGCTTTCTGTCGCCGACCGAGGGCGAGATCACGCTGGGCGGAAACCCCATCGTCGGGCCGGGCGCCGACCGCGGCGTGGTGTTCCAGAAGCACGCCCTGCTGCCCTGGCTGAACGTGCTGGAGAACACCGAATTCGGCCTGAAGCTGCAAGGCGTGGACAAGGAGACCCGCCGTGTGCGCGCCCGCCGCAATCTTGAATTGGTGGGCCTGCAGGACTTTCACCGGCACATGATCTACCAGCTGTCGGGCGGCATGCAGCAGCGCGTGGGCATCGCGCGCGCGCTGACCTGCGATCCCGCCATGCTGCTGATGGACGAGCCCATGGCCGCGCTGGACGCGCTGACCCGGGAAACCATCCAGGAACTGCTGCTGGACATCTGGCGGCAGACCAACAAGATGTTTTTCTTCATCACCCACAGCGTGGAAGAAGCGCTCTTCCTGGGATCGCGGCTGATCGTCATGTCGCCGCGCCCGGGCCGGATCACGCACACGTTCGAGCCGGCCTTCAACCGGCGCTACCTGGAGACCCGCGATGGCCGTGGCATCAAATCCAGTCCCGACTTCATCGCCATGCGAGAAGAAGTCCTCGGCATCATCTACGGGGACGAGCGCGCTGCCTCCCCGCACGCCCTCCATGCCTAAGCGCCGCATCGGCCACACGCCGGCGGCGCCGGGCAAGGTGTACGGGGCGCCGGGCGCGGGCTACAGCGGGCACATCAGCCTGCTGACCAGCCTGGCGCTGATCGCGCTGTGGTTCCTGGTGACCAGCGCCGGCTGGGTGCGGCCGCTGTTCCTGCCGTCGCCCATCGCGGTGTACGACAAGTTCGTCTTCGCCATGACCGAAGGCGTGGCCAACTCCACGCTGACCGAGCACGCGCTCGCCAGCCTGGGCCGCGTGTTCGGCGCGTTCTTCCTGGCGTGCGTCACGGCGATTCCGGTCGGCATCCTGATGGGCGTAAACCGCTACGCGCGCGGCGTCTTCGATCCGCCGATCGAGTTCTACCGCCCGCTGCCGCCGCTGGCCTACCTGCCGCTCATCATCATCTGGTTCGGCATCGGCGAATTCCCCAAGATCCTGCTGATCTACCTGGCCATCTTCGCGCCCATGGCAATCGCCGCGCGCGCGGGCGTACGGTCGGTGTCGATCGAACAGATCCACGCCGCCTACGCCATGGGCGGGACCAGCCGCCAGATCGTCTGGCACGTCATCCTGAAGGCGGCCATGCCGGAAATTTTCACGGGCATGCGCATCGGTATCGGAGTCGGCTGGACGACGCTGGTCGCCGCCGAAATGGTGGCGGCCGACCGGGGCCTGGGCTTCATGGTGCTGAACGCCGCGCAGTTCCTGGCCAGCGACACGGTCATCATGGGCATCATCGTGATCGGGCTGTTCGCGTTCGCCTTCGACCTTCTGGTGCGTTACCTGGAACGCTTCGCCATCCCGTGGAAGGGACGAATCTGACAGGGCAATCCCGCATTCCTTCCCCCATCCGGCTCCTTTATTCTGAGACTCGGACACCCCGGGCGCGGCAGCGCGGCGCCCGTGAGGTCCGCAGTCAAAAGGAGCCAGCCATGTCCAGCCAGGCCTCGATGCTCAAGCCTGTGTTGTGGGAACGCCTGTTCGAAAAGGCCAGCGCGCCCCACCTCAGCCTGCAGGGGCGCGTGCGCCAGATGCTGGTGTCGGCCATCCTGAGCGGCCACCTGCCGCCCGGCATGCCGGTGCCGTCCAGCCGCTACCTCGCCGACCAGTTGCGCATCGCGCGCAATACCGTGGTGTTTGCGTACCAGCAGCTCGTGTGCGAAGGGTATCTGGTGTCGCGCGAACGCAGCGGCCACTTCGTCAGCGATACCGTCATGGAAGGCCACTCGGGTCCCGCGACGGACGCTTCACCGGCGGACGCGCCCGAAACCGGTGGCGTGCGCTGGGAAGAGCGTCTGCGCTTTCGCCCCTCGCGGCAACGCAACATCACCAAGCCCCGCGACTGGCAGAAACAGCCCTATCCCTTCGTCTACGGCCAGTTCGACCAAGACCTGTTCCCTACCGCCGAATGGCGCGAATGCTGCATCAAGGCGTTGTCGGTGCTGGACATCCGCAGCTGGGCGCCGGACCTCATCACGCATGACGACCCCGCGCTCATCGAACAGATCCGCACCCAGGTGTTGCCGCGCCGCGGCGTGTGGGCCGACGCCGAGGAAATCGTCATCACGGTCGGCGCGCAGCACGCGCTTTATCTGCTGGCCGATCTGCTGGTGAACGAAGACACCGTGGTCGGCATGGAAGACCCGGGCTATCCGGACGCGCGCAACATCTTCGCCAGCCACACGCGCCATCTGCTGCCGCTGCCCGTGGACGAACAGGGGCTGCGCACGGGGACGCAACTGCTCGGATGCGATTACCTGTTCGTCACGCCGGGCCATCAGTGTCCGACTACCGTCACGCTGTCGATGGAGCGGCGCGCCTCCCTGCTGGCAATGGCGCGGCAGGCCGACAGCCTCATCATCGAAGACGACTTCGAAAGTGAAAGCCGCTGGGGCGAAGGCGCGATCCCCGCGCTGAAAAGCCTGGACCGGGACGGCCGCGTGATCTACGTGGGCAGCCTGGCCAAGTCCTTCGCGCCGGGCCTGCGCATCGGCTACATCGTCGCGCCGCGCGAGCTGGCCGCCGAGCTGCGCGCGCTGCGCCGCCTGATGCTGCGCCACCCGTCCGCGTACATCCAGCGCGCGTTCTCGCTGTTCATCTCGCTGGGGCATCACCATTCGCTGCTGCGCCGCCAGTCGCAGGCTTACCAGAAGCGCGGCGCCGAACTGGCGCAGGCGTTGGCGCGGCACCTGCCGGACTTCACGGCCATTCCCATCACCGGTTCGTCATCGTGCTGGCTGCAGGGGCCGCCGTGGCTCAATGCGGCGGCGCTGTCCGAAGCCGCGCTGGCTGAGGGCGTGGTGGTCGAACCGGGGGATGTGTTCTTCATGGACGGCGCCAACGCGCCGCGGAACTTCCTGCGCGTGGGGTTTACGTCGATCCGGCCGGAACATATCGAACCGGGCATCGCGCGGCTGGCAAAGGTGGTGGACGCGCAGCGGCGCGTGGCGCAGGACCTCGTGCTGGACGGTGTCTGACACCCGAATCAGTCCTACGTTTTGATGGGTGTCTGACACCTGAACTAGTCCTACGTTTTGACGGGGTGTCTGACACCTCAATCAGTCCTACAAGTCTTGAAGGTGCCAGAGGCCCGCGGACTGCTACAGCAACTCGTCCCGCAGGTAATACCAGCGATACAACAACCCCTGCCCGATCCGGCGGAATGGGGCGAACAGGTGTCCCGGTAGCGGCGTGTCGTAGATCGGCAGGTTCCACGCGATCCCATCCTTGCCCATCATCCGTTGCGCCAGCCGCCTGCCGGCATGCGCCGAAAACGCCACCCCGTTACCGCCATAACCGAAGGCGTAATACACCTGCTGCGCCGGGTCCGGTTGCGTGACGCGCGGCATCATGTCGTGGCTGACGTCTACCCAGCCCCACCACGAATACGCCACGTCCACACCGCGCAGCGCCGGGAACTTGCGGGCGAGGCCCTCGCGCAGCAGCGCAAGGTGGCGCGGGTTTTCGGCGTCTGCGCCGCGTAGCGCGCTGCGGCTGCCGATTTGCATGCGGCCGTCGGGCAGCAGGCGGTAGTAGAAGCGCAGCGTGCGCGTGTCGGTGATGAACACCGTGCTTTTCAATCCCGCCGCCTCGCGTTCCTCGGCCGACAGCGCGCGCGTGACCATCGAATTGGACAGCACCGGCATGATGCGGTTGTCCAGCAGCCGGTTGACGCCCTGCGCGGTGTAGCCGCCGGTGGCGAAGGCCACGCGCCGGGCACGCACCGTGCCGCCGGGGGTTTGCAGCCGGTACATGCCGTTTTCCACGCGCCAGCCCAGCACCGGACTGGACGGATGGATGCGCACGCCCAGCGCCCGCGCCTGCCGCAAATAACCGTACGCAAGCTTGAGCGGATGCACGCCGACACCGTCGGGCTCGTGCATGGCGCCCACCGCCTCGCGATCATCCACATACCGTTCGTGCAATTCGGCGCGGCTGAGCATCTTGGTGTCGTAACCGAAGACGTCGCGCATCACGCGCGCTTCGTTCTGCAGGAAGGCCATCTTCTTCTGGCGATGCGCCGTGTACAGATGGCCGCCGGGCTGCGCGTCGCAGTCCACCTGCGCGACCAGGCTCTTCCAATACTCAAAGCCTTCGCGGATCTCCGCGTCCAGGCGTTTGGCCGTGTCCAGCCCCCAGCGTTCGATCCACTGCGAGCGGTACAGGCGCCCCGACGCATTCTGCCCCTGGCCGCCATTGCGGCTGGTGCACCCCCACACCGCGCGATTGGCCTCCAGCACGACGGCCTTCACGCCAAAATCGCGTGCCAGCGCCAGCGCCGCCGACAAGCCCGTGAAGCCGGAGCCGACAATCACCACGTCAGCGTCGATGTCGCCGCGGATCGGCCCGTCGTCCTCGGGCGGTGCGCCGGCCGTCGCGACCCAGTAGGTGGGCGCGTAGTCCTGGCCCTGTCCGGGCGGCGACACCAGCGGATCGTAGGCGGGGTTGTAGGCGTTGATGGCGGCGCCGGACGCGGGCGCCGGGCGGGAGATGCCGGCCGACATTTGCGTATCCATGATGGCGGCTAGGCAAGTGCCGGCAAGGCGGGACGCTGCTTGCGGAACGCGTTCTTCACCTGGATCTTGCCGTCCTTGAAGGTGAACACGTCGACCATGTCGGCCTCCACCCGCGAGCCGTCCGCCGCCGTGCCGCGGAACGTGGACTCGGAGACGCCGCGATCGCCGGCCACCCAGTGCCGGCCGTTCTCCCATTGCGCGTCCGGGAAGTTCTTCCAGGCCGCGGCAAAGGCCGCGCGCACCGCTTCCGGGCCGGCATGGCGGCTGCCGTACTGTTCGGGGCCGCCGACGGTCTCGAACACGCAGTCTTCGCTCATGAATGACATCAGGGCGTCGATATCGTGCCGGTTCCAGGCGGCCGCAAACTCGGCCAGCATTTCCACGGTGACGGTCTGTTGCATTGCCTACCCTCCTTCGCTGGCGCGGCGCGAGATGCGTCCACGCTGAACCCTCAAGGTACGTGCGCGGCATGCGCGCGGGTAGGACCAGACGCGGGGAATCGCTTGCACCAGAACTAGCGCAGCGGCACGGCGTGGGCCGCGTTCAGTGCGATGTCGACGGTGATGTTGATGTCGTGCAGCGCAGCCCGGTCCAGATGCGTCGCGATTGCCGGCATGTTGGTGACGCCGCGCATACCAATCACGACCAGCGAGGGTTCGCATCGATCAGCCGGCGCGCGCGCCTGCGTGTCAAAGCGCACGCGCCGTCCCGCGAATTGCACCAGCACCCAACCATGCCGGCTGGTGCGGACCCAGCCCTTGGCGCGCAGCACGTCGCGTGGCAACTGCTTCAGGCGCTCGGCGAGCATGTCGGCGTCCAGTAACGCGGGGGCTCGCCATAGCCAGCTTTGGAACGGATGGGCGGGATCGGATGGGTCGACGTGGTGCGGCATGTGTCCGCCCACGCGAACGCCGCCGAACTCGTCGCCGTGGGCGCCGACAGCGCGGCCGCCATGGCCGTGTCCGCAGATAGCACCATCGCCGTGCCTGTCGCCATGGCCGCAACCATACTCCGCCTCATGCCCGCTTGCCGTCCCCTCACCCACGCCGATCAACACCCCCAAATCCACCCGCCCCTCACACGCCCGCACCACGGGCGCGCCGCCGCTAGCCTCGCGCAGCCAATCCTGCACTGCCGCCAGCGCATCCGGCGCCACCAGATCGATCTTGTTCAACACCAGCAAATCCGCCGCGCGAAGCTGCCGCTGCACCGTATCGGCCAACAGCGGATCCGCCGCCACCTCGCGGATGGCCCCCGCATCGACCAGCACCACCACGCCCTCCAGTTGCAGCAGCGGATCGGCCATCCCCACCTGCGCGATTCGACCGGGATCAGATACGCCACTCGCCTCGATGACAATCCATTCGGGCAACGGATCCAGCGCCAGCACACGCGCCAGCGCATCATCCATTCCGCCCGCCATCGAGCAGCAGACGCAGCCGTTGGCCAGCCGGATCACGTTGTCGGCGCGATCCGCGATGAGGCCCGCGTCGATGTCCACGGGCCCGAAGTCATTGACCAGCACCGCCGCGCGGCGCGCGCTGGCGGTCAGCACATGATTCAGCAAGGTGGTCTTGCCTGCACCCAGAAAGCCGCCCACCACCGTCAGCGGAATACGCGCCACGTCACGCCTCCCGCAGCGGCAGCGGACGCCCGCCGATGACCGTGCCCAGCACCTTCAGGTCTTTCAAGGATTCCGGCGCGGCCTCGGACGGATCGTCCGCCAGCACGCAGAAGTCCGCGTACTTGCCGACCTCGATCGAGCCCACCAGATGGTCCATATGCAGCATGTACGCGGCGCCCAGCGTGATAGCGTGCAGGGCGGCGTCGACGCCGATGCGCTCGGACTCGCCCAGCACGCGGCCCGAGGCGGTCTGCCGGTTCACCGCGCACCATGCCGTGAACAGCGGCCCGAGCGGCGTGATGGGCGCATCGGAATGGATGGCGTACGGCACCCCTGCGCGCGCCGCCGACGCGCAGGCGTCCATGCGGTTGGCGCGATCCGGTCCCATCGTCAACGCGTAGTGGGCGTCGCCCCAGTAGTAGATGTGGTTTGCGAAAAGGTTCACGCACATGCCCAGGCTCGCTATCCGGCGGAACTGGGCGGCGTCGGCCATCTGGCAATGCTGCAAGGTGTGGCGATGGTCGCGCCGCGGCGTGCGCTGCAACGCGCGGTCCACGGCTTCAATCGCAAGCTGCGTGGCCTCGTCGCCGTTGGTGTGGATGTGAAGCTGCGCGCCGGCGTCGTGATAGGTCTGCACCATCGCATCCAGTTCGGACGGCGCGATCACCCAGATACCGTTTGGCGCGCCGTTGAAATAGCCGGGCCAGCGCACGCGTGCCGTGAAGCCCTGGATCGATCCATCGACCACCAGCTTCACCATGCCCAGATGCAGCTTGCCGTGATTCAGCCGCCGCGCGGCCGCCAGCTTTTCCAGGCAGCCCGCCGCGTTGCCCGCGTAGGTCAGCGCCGAGGCCGCGGGCACGATGCGCACCGGATAATCCGGCTCACCCGTCACCCGCGCCAGCGTCGCCAGGCCTTCATCATTTAACTCATTGACCAAATCCGTCGCGGTGGTCACGCCGGCCCACTGCGCCACCTTGCCAAACATCCGCAGCCCCTCTTCCGTCAGGCCCACCGTGCGGAACGGGCTGCCGATCAGCCGCATGACCGGAAACATGGCCGCGAATTCGCAGAGCTCGCCGCTGGGTCTTCCATCATCGAGCCGCGTCACGCCCTCGATGTCGGTGTCGCGATCGATGCCCGCCCGAGCCAGCATGGGCGAGTTGACGTTCATGAGGTGCATGCTGGCGTGCATGACCACGATGGGCCGCTGCGCCGACACGGCGTCCAGGTCATGGATGCTCATGCGGTCGCCGCCGAAGAAGATGGGATCGAAGCCCCAGCCGATCAGCGTCTCGCCCTGCGCCAGCGCGCCCTCGGCATCCCGAAGCCGCGCCGCCACTTCCGCAAAGCTTTTCAGGCCGGACCAGAGCTTGCCGTCCGGACCGCGGCGGTCGTAAAAGCCCACGTAGACGAACTTCCACATGCCGCCCTCGGGCAGATGGCAATGGCCTTCCACGAGGCCCGGCATCAGCACGCTGTCCGCGAAGCGGTCATCGACTTCTGCCGGTCCCCAGCCGGCCAGCTCCTCCCGGCTGCCCACGCCAAGAATGCGGCCATCGCGCACGGCAACATGCGTGGCGCGCGGCTGCGCGGGGTTCATGGTCAGGATGGATCGGGCGACATAAAGCGTCGTGGAGCCGGAAGGCTGAGTCATCGGGGTTCCTTGTCAGTCTGGAAGATCGGTACGCCCACATCGGGACACGCACATCGGCAAGCGTCAGCCTTGCAACGGCGACACCGTCACGCCATCGCGCGTCTCGACGAAATGGCAGGCCACGTGATGCGCCGGCGCCACCTCGCGCAATTCAGGTTCACGGGTCGAACACAGCGCTTGCGCGGTCGGACATCGCCCCGCGAAGCGGCAGCCGGGCGGCGGATTGACCGGGCTGGGTGGATCGCCGGTCAGCCTGACGCGGCGCGCCGCCGTTTCGCGGCCGCCCTTGACGGTCGGCACGGCAGACATCAGCGCCACGCTGTACGGATGCAGCGGCCGCGAGAAAAACGCCCGCCGCGAGGCCCGCTCGATGATCTTGCCCAGATACATCACGGCGATGTCGTCGCACACGTGCTCCACCACCGCCATGTCGTGCGAGATGAAAAGAAACGACTGCCCCTGCTCGCGCTGGATGCGCCGCAGCAGATTCAGGATCTGCGCGCGGATCGCGATGTCCAGCGCCGACACAGGCTCATCGCAGACGATCAGGTCCGGCGCGCTGGCCAGCGCCCGCGCGATATTCAGCCGCTGCCGCTGCCCGCCGGAAAACTGGTGCGGAAACAGTTGCCGCTGTTCGGGCCGCAGCCCCACCAGTTCGAACATCAGCGCCACGCGCGCCTCGCGGCCGCCGGGCGGGTCGATGCCCATCAGGTCCAGCGGCGTGCGCACGATCTCCTCGGCGCGCTGGCGCGGATTGAGCGACGAATACGGATCCTGAAATACCAGTTGCAGGCGCCGCCGCATCCGCCGCAGCGCCGAGCCGCGCATCGCGGTCAGATCGCTGCCGTCGAAATGGATGCTGCCGCCAGTGGGGTCCGCCAGCCGCAGCACCGACAGCGCCGTGGTGGTCTTGCCCGAACCCGACTCGCCCACGATGGCCAGCGTGCGGCCGCGCTCCAGATCGAACGACACGCCGTCCACCGCCCGCACCACCACCGGCTTGCCATCGCGCCCGCGCCCGCCCACCGGAAAATGCACCGACAGGTCGCGCACCGACAACAGGGATGACGATTGCGCCTGGCTCATTGCGATGCCTCCGGATAAAGCCAACAGGACACGCCCTGCCCGCCATCCAGCACGGTCATGGGCGGAAACTCGCGGCTGCAACGCGCCATGGCGCGGTTGCAGCGGTCAACGAACGGGCAGCCGACGCCACGCTCCCACACCGACGGCACCACGCCCGGAATCTCGGGCAGGTCGGGCCGCACGTCATCGGGTTCGCGGTCCAGTTCGGGCAGGCAGGCGATCAGGCCCTGCGTGTACGGATGGCGCGGCTGCGCCAGGATCTGGCCGACGCTGCCCTGCTCCACCACCCGCCCGCCGTACATCACCACCACGCGATCCGCCATCTCGGACACCGCGCCCATGTCGTGCGTGATCAGCAGCACGGCGGTGCCACGGCGCGCCTGCTGCTCGCGCAACAGGTCGAAGATCTGCGCCTGTACCGTCACGTCCAGCGCGGTGGTGGGCTCGTCGGCGATGAGCACGTCCGGGTCGCACGCCAACGCAATCGCGATCATCACCCGCTGCCGCATGCCGCCGGAGAGCTGGTGCGGATAATCGTCCACGCGGCGCTCCGGCAACGGGATGCCAACGGACTTGAGCATCTCGATGGCGCGCTCGCGTGCGTCGCGCTTGGACAGTCCTTGATGAAGGCGCAGCGGCTCGCCGATCTGGTCGCCCACCGTGTACACCGGATTGAGCGCCGTCATCGGCTCCTGAAAGATCATCGAAATGTTGTTGCCCCGCACCCGGCGCATCGCCTCGTCATCGTGCATCGCGAGGTCGGCGCCGCGCAGGCGCACGTGGCCCGCGCCCACGCGCGCCAGCGGCGGAATCAGCCGCATGATGGCCAGCGCCGTCATGCTCTTGCCGCAGCCGGATTCGCCCACCAGACACAGCGTTTCGCCGGGACGCAGGTCGAAGCTCACGTCGCTCAGCACTTCGGCCGCCCGTCCGCGCGTGCGGAATTCCAGGCTCAGGCCGTCCACTTCCAGCACGGGGGCCATGTCGGCGGCGTTCATGCCCGGCCTCGCGACGTTGGATTGAGCGCGTCGTTCAGGCCGTCGCCAATCAGGCTGACGGCCAGCACGGTCAGGAAGATGGCTGCGCCGGGCAGCGTCACCGCCCACCAGGCGGTCAGGATGTAGGGGCGGTTGCTGCCGATCATCAGGCCCCAGCTCATTACATTGGGATCGCCCAGGCCCAGAAACGACAGCCCCGCCTCGAACAGGATCGCCGTGCCGATGGCCAGCGTGGCCGACACGATCAGCGGCGCCAATGCGTTCGGAAGGATGACGCGCCAGATGATGCGCGCGTCTCCGGCGCCGATCACGCGCTCGGCAAGGACATACTCGCGCCGCTTGAGCCGCAGGAACTCGCCGCGCGCCAGCCGCGCGGTTCCCGTCCAGCTCACCACGCCGATAGCAACTGCGATGGTGGCGAGCGACGGGCTGAACAGCGTCACCAGCACCATCGCAAAGAGCAAGGTGGGCAGCACCTGGAAGAACTCGGTGATGCGCATCAGGGTCTCGTCGACCCAGCCGCCGTAATAGCCCGCCAGCGCGCCAACGGTGATGCCGATGGCCATGGACAGCACCGCCGCCACCACGCCCACCAGCAGCGTTGCGCGCCCGCCGTAGATCATGCCGGTCAACACGTCGCGGCCCAGGTAGTCGGATCCCAGCAGCAGCTCGCCGCCGGGCGGCTCCATGGGCGCCGCGGCAATTTCAAAGGGGTCGGCCTGCATCAGCATCGGCCCGAAGATCGTGATCGCCAGGATCGTTGCCAGCAGCAGCACGCCGGCCAGCGCGCTGGGGTTGCGCGCGAACACGCACAGCGCCTCATAGGTTGGCCGGGGCGGCGGCTTGGGCCGGGCGTCGGCGCCGGCGGCGCCGGGCAGCGCAATGGGTGCGGGTCTCATGATGTCTTGATCCGGGGATCGATCAGGCGATACGCCAGATCGGTAAGCTGGTTCATCACCACGACCAGCAACGAGGCAAAGAGCAGGATCCCGAGCAAGGTCGGATAATCACGGCGCAGCACGGAGTCGAACGCCAGGCGTCCGAAACAGGGCCAATTGAAGACCGTCTCCACCAGAATCGCCCCGGCCAGCACGTTGCCGAATTGCAGACCCAGCATGGTCACCACCGGCAGCACGCCGTTGCGCAGCGCGTGCTTGTACAGCACGGTGTTCTCGGGCAGCCCCTTGGCGCGCGCGGTGCGGATGTAGTCGGCCTGCAACGCGTCCATGACGCTGGCGCGCGCCAGCCGGCTGTATTGCGCCAGGTACACGAACGCCAGCGTGAACGCCGGCAGCACCAGATGGTGCAGCACGTCCAGCGCCCCCGCCCAACCCTCTTGCGGACCGCCCGCCGACCGCATGTCCGACACCGGAAAGATCGGCCACACCGAGGCAAACAGGATGATGAGGATGATGCCGGTCCAGAACACCGGCGCCGAATAGCCCACGACCGACAGCAGCGTGATGCCTTGTGACAGCAGCCCGTTGGGCTTCCTGGCCGCCAGCGTGCCCAGCAGCGTGCCGATCAGAAAGGCGACGGTCACCGACGTCACCACCAGCAGCAGCGTGGCGGGCACGCGGTCCCAGATCAGCTGGGCGACCGGCACGTTGAAGAAGTAGGAGTAGCCCAGGTCGCCGCGCACGACCTGCCCCAGGTAGATGCCCAGCTGCGTGAGGAACGGCTTGTCCAGCCCATACTGCACCCGCAGCTGGGCGCGCAGTTCTTCGCTGATCCCGCCCATCGACCCCGCGATGGTTTCCACGGGGTCGCCCGGCGAAATATGAATCAGCAGAAAGTTCAGCGTCACCACGGCCAGCAGCAGGATCGCGGCATAGACCAGGCGGCGCGAGAGATATCGCAGCATGTCGGCTCCCGCTACTGCACGGAGGTTTCATCCAGCGGCGACAGCAGTCCCCAAATGCCGGACGGCAGGCCCTGCACCTTCTTGGACGACAGCGTGTGATACGGAATGACGGTCAGGAAGTCGATCGGCACGTCCTCGGTCACCTGGCGCTGGAATTCTCCGTACAGCGCGCGGCGCTTGTCCGCGTCGGTCTCGGTGCCCGCCTGTTCCAGCAGCGCATCGACCTTCGGGTTCTTGTAGGACTGCGTATTGGTCCAGATGATGTCGCGGATGTTGGACGACATGTACGTGCGATGCACGCCGATGACCGGATCGCCCCAGTTGAAGACGATGTCGGTGGTCATGTCGAAGTCCTTGCCGGCGATGCGCTTGGCCCAGGTCGGAAAGTCGGGTGAGGCGCGCACCTGCACGTTGATGCCCACCTTCTTCAACTGGCTGCGCAGGTACTCCGCGACGTTCTTGCCCTGCACGTCGCTGCCCGGCATGTAATCCACCGTCAGCGTCATGCGCTCGCCCTTGCCGTCTTTCTTGAAGCCGGCCTCGTCCAGCAGCTTTTCCGCCTGCTTCAGGTCCAGCGGGTATTTCTTCACGTCGTCGCTGGCGAAGGGGCTGGTGCCCACGATGGGGCCGTGCGCCGGCGCGGCAAAGCCTGCGTTCAGCGCCTTGGTGATGAAGCCCTTGTCGGTCGCGTAGGCGATAGCCTGGCGCACCCGCACGTCGTCCAGCGGCTTGCGCGCCGTATTGAACGCCAGCCAGCTCAGTGCGCCGATGCCTTCATAGCCTTTGTTGGTCATGACGATGGACGGATTGTCCTTGGCGCGGCGCAGGATCGTCGGCTCGGTCATGAACGGCAGCGCGCCGATGTCGCCACGCTCCAGCCCGATCAGCAGATTGGTCGCATCGGGATTGATCTTGACCACCACGCGGTCCAGAAGCGGCTTGCCCTTGATAAAGAACTTGTCGAAGCGTTCCAGCACGATCTCCTGGCCCGGCTTGAATTCCTTGAAGATGAACGGCCCGGAACCCACCACGTTCGCGGAGTTGCGCGGGTGCGTCTTCAAGTCCTGGCCGTCGCCGTAGATGTGCTTGGGCAGCACGGGCATCAGCGCCGGCGACAGCGCCAGCAGAATGGCCGGATGCGGCTTGCTCATGCGCAGCACGGCGGTGCGCGCGTCGGGCGTTTCCACGCTTTCGACAGGCGCGAACATCGTCTGGAACGGATGGTTCTGCTTGACCGCCATGATCGAAAACGCCACGTCCTCGGACGTCACGGGCTTGCCGTCATGAAAGATCGCGTCGCCGCGCAGGTGCAGCGTCAGCGACTTGCCGTCCGGCGCCAGTTCCCACGACTCGGCCAGGTAAGGCTGCGGATTCCAGTCGGCGTCGTAGCGCAGCGGACTGGCAAAGAGCTGCGCACTGGGCAGCGCGGTGGCGGTGCCCGATTGCACTGCGCCGTTCAGATGCCGGGGCACCTGCGTGGAGCCGATGACAAGCGTGCCGCCGGCCTTGGGCGCATCCGCCGCGGCGGCGCCCCCCGCCATTGCAAACACTGACAGAATCGTGGCCAGGCCTAGTCTTGCGCTGCGCATGTGCTACCCCTTTGATGTTGTCGCGTGAACCATTCATGGATGGCTTGCGGTCTAGCGTAGTCATCCCCCGGATGCGCGCTTAGTACCAAACCGCCAGACTTGGTGGTGCCAGGCTTGCCCGCGGTCAACCGCCCAGCGCGTGCGCGTACAGCGCCGCGACGGCGCAACTGTTGACGCGCGCCTCCATGGAGTCGGACCGGCTCGTCAGCAGCACCGGCACGCGCGTGCCCAGCACCAAGCCCGCCGCGCCGGCGCCCGCCAGCCACGTGAGTTCCTTGTAGAGCATGTTGCCGGCCTCGATGTCCGGCACGAGCAGGATGTCCGCATCGCCCGCCACGCGCGACACGATGCCTTTCTGGTCCGCGGCCTCGCGCGAGATCGCGTTGTCGAACGCAAGCGGTCCGTCGATATCGCCGCCGCGGATCTGCGACCGGTCCGCCATCTTGGACAGCGCCGCGGCATCCAGCGTGGCCGGCATCGCCGGATTCACCGATTCGGTGGCGCACAGCACGGCCACCTTCGGCCGCTCCACGCCCAGCGCGCGCGCCAGGTCGATCGCGTTCTGCGCGATGTCCGCCTTTTCCTGCAGCGACGGTGCGATGTTGACGGCCGCATCCGTCAGGATCAGCAGCTTCGGATAGGCCGCCACCGCCATCACGAAAGCGTGGCTGATGCGCCGGTTGGTGCGCAGTCCCGATTCGCGCGTCACCACCGCGGACATGAAATGGTCGGTGTGCAGGCTGCCCTTCATCAGCATGCTGACCGCGCCATCGCGCGCCAATGCCGCGGCGGCGCGGGCGGCCAGCAGTTCGTCGTCAGGCGTGTCGATGATTTCCATCGAGCCCGCACGCAGGCCTTCCTGCGCCATCAGCGCGGCGATGCGGCCGGCCGGCCCAACCAGCACCGGCTCGATGTAGCCGGCCTCGCTGGCCTGCACGGCGGCGCGCACGCTGACGGGACAGAGCGGATACGCCACCGCGGTGCGCAGCCGCCCGGCCGCCAGCGCGGCAACGCGCAGCGGCTCGAACAAACGGTCGAAAGCCATGTCTTCGCTCCTGCCGCGGCCGCGCGTGCGGCGGCCGGGTGAATGACCGGCGCGGATCAGGACGACAGAACTCGCCCCGATCCGCGCCGCGCGCGCCCGTCAGCGTCCGACCGGGTCGATCGGCAGCGGCACCTCGCCCGCCTGGAACGGCTGGTTCACGTACTTGCGGTACTTGTCCAGGAAGCGCACCGGCTGCTTGAGCGCATCGCGGCGGAACGGATCGCCCAATTCCTGGCTGACCATCATTTCCAGCACGGTCGTCTTGCCTTCCAGCTGCGCCTGGCACGCGGCCTGCAACGCCGCGCCGACCTGGTCCGCATGTTCCACGCGGATGCCTTCGGCGCCCATGGCCCGCGCCAGCTCCGAGAAATTCGGGTTGAGCAGGTTGCTGCCGACGAAACGGCGGCCGTAGAAGTCCACCTGGTTCTTTTTCTCGGCGCCCCACTGGCCGTTGTGGAATACCACCGCGGTCACCGGGATCTGCTCGCGCACGCAGGTCAGCAGTTCCTGGAAGCTCATGCACCAAGCGCCGTCGCCCACGTAGGCCACCGCCGGGCGGTCGGGCCGGCCAAGTTTGGCGCCGATCAGCGCGGGCAGCGCATAGCCGCAATTGCCGAAGCTCATGGCCGCGAGCATGGAATTGGGCTCGTCAAAACGCAGGTAGCTGTTGGACACCGAGCAGATGTTGCCGATGTCGGTGGACACCATCACGTGCTTGGGCATCGCGCGTTCCAGCTCGCGCAGCATGCGGCGCGGGTGCATGCGGCCGCCGCCCTGCTCGATGATGTCCAGGCTCCAGTCGTCGCGCTCGTGCGACCAGCTGTCCAGCTCCTGTTCCCACTCGGCCTTCTGGGCGGCGATCTCGCTGGCGCGTCCTTCTTTCGTGCGGGTGCAGGCGACATCGCGTGCCTGCAACCGGGCCGTCAACGCAGCGGCGGCCGGCTTGGCGTCGCCGCAGATGCCCACCGACACCGGGCGTACCAGGCCCAGCATGCGGTGGTCGGCGTCGACCTGGATGATGCGCGCGTTCTGCGGCCAGTATTCCAGGCCATGCTGCGGCAAGGTGCCGAAGGGCCCCAGTCGCGTGCCCAGCGCCAGCACCACGTCCGCCTGCGACAAGAGCTTCATCCCCGCCTTGGCGCCCTGGTAACCCAGCGGGCCGCACCACAGCGGGTGACTGGCCGGGAAGGCGTCGTTGTGCAGATAGCTGGTGACGACAGGCGCGCCCAGCAACTCGGCCAGCGCCACGCATTCGGCCTGGCCGTCCGAGAACAGCACGCCGCCGCCCGCCACAATGACCGGGAACTTGGCCTCGGCCAGCATGCGCGCCGCGGCTTCCAGATCCTCTTCGGATCCCGGCCCGCGGCGGATGCGGCGCGGCTCGGGGATGGCCACGTCGATCTCGCCGTAGAAATAGTCGCGCGGAATGTTCAATTGCGCGGGGCCGCGTTCGGCCATCGCATTGTCGAACGCCTTGGCGGTGAATTCCGCCATGCGATCCGGCCGGTTCACGTGCGCCTGGTATTTGGTGATGCGCGAAAAGATCGGAAGCTGCTCGGTCTCCTGGAAGCCGCCCAGCCCCATGCCCGACGTGCCGGTCTCGGGCGTGATCGCCACGACCGGGCTGTGCGCCCAGTAGGCGGCCGCTACGCCGGTCACGAAGTTGGTGATGCCGGGGCCGTTTTGTGCAATGCACACGCCGTGCCGGCCGGTCACGCGCGAATAGCCGTCGGCCATATGCGCCGCGCCCTGCTCGTGCACCGTCGGCACAAAGCGGATGCCGGCCGCGGGAAACAGGTCCAGCGCATCCATGAAGGCCGAACCGACGATGCCGAAGACATCCTTGACGCCCTGCGCGACCAGCGTCTCGACAAACGCTTCGCTGGGGGTCATGTGTTGCTTGCTGCTCATGGTCTCTCTCCTGGCGGGCCGGCGCTTGTCCGATTGCTGATTGGCCGGTGTGATCCGATACTGCGCCAGAAACCCGCGGCTTCCCACCCCCGGGCGTTCCATTTTCTGCAGTTTCTGTGCGAGGATGGGCAGCCGATCGCTGAAATCTCAATTATTGAAAGATGAAAGACGAATCCTCCGCCGCCCTGCGCGCGCTGACCTTGCTGGAACAGGTGGCGCGCTCGGCCCAGCCCGTGTCGCTGGCCGAACTGACCGAGGCCACCGGCCTGCCCAAACCCTCCGTGCTCCGGATCCTGTCGCGTCTGGTCGATGCCGGCATGCTGCTGCGCGAGCCCGCCGGTAAAAGCTATGTCAGCGGCCCGCGCCTGGGTGCGCTGGCCCGCGACACGCTGCTCAATTCGCCTTTGCGCGGCGAGCGCCATCGGATCCTGGACAGCCTGGTCGACGAAATCGGCGAGACCTGCAACTGCACCATGCTCGACGGCGACGAGGTCATCTACCTGGACCGCGTGGAAACCGCCTGGCCGCTGCGCGTCAACCTGCAATCCGGATCGCGCGTGCCGCTGCACTGTTCGGCCAGCGGCAAGCTGTTCCTGGCCTATATGCGCCGTGAAACCCGCCAGCGCATGCTGGCCGCCGCGCAACTGCCGCGCTACACGCCGAACACGCTGTGCGACGTGGCATCGCTGGAAGAAGAGCTGCGGGTCATCAAAAAGGAAGGCGCCAGCTTCGACCGGGAAGAGTTCCTGCTGGGCATCGTCTGCATGGCGGTGCCCATTCTGCACGGGTCGCGGGCGATTGCGGCCGTGGCGCTGCACGCGCCGGTGGCCAGGTTGTCGATCGATGGCGCCCGGGCGTGGCTGCCGCGCATGCAGGAGGCGGCGCGGGCGCTGGCGGGGACGTATGAGGCGACCGCGTAACGCCGTTAATCAGCCGTCGCGGTCCTTGTTTGCGGCGCCCGATTGCGCGCGCTCCTGACGGCGGTTACGTGCCCCTTCAATCTTCGCGAGCAGCGGCTGCTTCTTCTGGATGACGATTTCCAGATAGCGTTCCCGGGGCAGGACCAGCCTGATGACGGTGGGCAGCGCCTCGTAAGCGCGTTCCAGCACGTCCTTGACCATCGCATCGTCCTTGAGCTTTTCGGCCGACACGCTGAGCAGGCCGTCGACTGTCACGCGCTCGATGGTCTGCCAATGCTGCTCAACAAGCGCGCTGCCTTTTTCTGCCGTGGCGCCGGCCAGTTCCCGGCCCTTTTCTGCGGTGGCGCCTGCCAGTTCACGCCCCCTTTCCGCCGTGGCGCCCGCCAGCTCAAGGCCCTTGGCCCGCGCATTCGCCGCGGCATCGCCCAACTGGGCTTTTGAGCTTTCGAGCGCGCCTGCCGTGCGGCTGGTCAGCGCCTTTGCCTTGACGGCTGCGCCTTCCCGTAGCGCCTTCAATTTGTCGAACATGATCCACCCTGGCGTCGATTGCTTGTTGTGATCGGGTCAGGCCCGCCCCGCAGCCGGCCATGCCCGTCGGCAGATCATACCGACTCAGGCTTTACACTAGCGCGCAACTCAGCCTTTTTCCGATCCCTTGCGGGATCCGCCCCGCCGTGACCGACACCGCCTTCTCCTCCCTCCCCCTCCTGCCGCCCCTGCTTGAAAACCTGAAAACCCTGGGTTTCGAACAGATGACGCCGATCCAGGCGCAGGCCCTGCCGCTGATTCTTGAACGGCGCGACGTGATCGCGCAGGCCAAGACCGGCAGCGGCAAGACCGCCGCGTTCGGCCTGGGCGTGCTGCAGAACCTGGACGTGAACCGCCTGGTCCCGCAAGGACTGGTGGTTTGCCCCACCCGCGAACTGGCCGACCAGGTCGCCCAAGAGCTGCGGCGGCTGGCGCGCCTGATTCCCAACGTCAAGATCCTGACGCTGTGCGGCGGCGCCGCAGCCCGGCCGCAGGCCGAATCGCTGGCCCGCGGCACGCATCTGGTGGTGGGCACGCCCGGCCGCATCCAGGACCACCTGGAACGCGGCAGCCTGGACCTGTCCGGGCTGAATACGCTGGTGCTGGACGAAGCCGACCGCATGGTGGACATGGGCTTTTACGACGACATCGTCGCCATCGCCTCGCACTGCCCCGCCAAGCGTCAGACGCTGCTGTTCTCGGCCACCTACCCCGACAACATCCGCAAGCTCAGCGCGCGCTTTCTGCGCAACCCGGCCGAGGTCAAGGTCGAGGCGCAGCACGACGCCAGCCGCATCGAACAGATTTTCTACGAGATCAACGAAGGTGAACGCCTGGATGCGGTGGCCAAGCTGCTGGCGCATTTCCGGCCGGTGTCCACCCTGGCTTTCTGCAACACCAAAATCCGCAGCCACGATCTGGTGGAACGCCTGCAGGCCGAAGGCATCAGCGCCCAGGCGCTGAACGGCGACCTGGAACAGCGCGAACGCGACGAAATCCTGATCCAGTTCGCCAACCAGAGTTGCGCGGTGCTGGTCGCCACCGACGTGGCCGCGCGCGGGCTGGACATCCAGAACCTGGGCGCGGTCATCAACGTGGACGTGACCAAGGACACCGAGGTCCACGTGCACCGAATCGGCCGCAGCGGCCGTGGCGATCAGAAGGGGCTGGCGCTCAGCCTGTGTTCGCCCGAAGAGATGCGCTGGGCCAACCTGATCGAGCAATACCAGGGCGCGCCGCTGAAGTGGGCCGACCTCAAATCGCTGCGCCCCAAGGCCGACCGCCCGCTACGCGCCCCCATGGTCACGCTGAGCATCCAGGGCGGCAAGAAGGACAAGCTGCGTCCCGGCGACCTGCTGGGCGCGCTGACCGGCGACGGCGGCCTGACGTTCGAGCAGGTCGGCAAGATCAACATCACCGAGTTCAACTCGTACGTGGCCCTGGACCGGCAGATCGCCAAGCAGGCGTTCTCGCGCATTTCCAACAGCAACATCAAGGGACGGCGCTTTCGCATGCGCTTTCTGGAAGAGTTTTGAGCGCGTTGCTGCCGAAGCGGATTGAAGGCGGGTTTACACCTTGGCGTTCTTTCCGCCGCGAGCGACGGCGGCGCTGACGCCGGCCAGTCGCGCTATGGCGTCTTCAGCGCCAAAAGTGCCTTGGCGGCCTTGGCGGCGGCGGACGTGCCGGTAAAGCCCGCCAGCCAGCCGCGCAGATCCGCATCCGAGACAGGATGCGCATGGTGCAACGACTCATCCAGCAACACCGTGAGCAACGATCCGATACCGCGCGCTTTGTGATCCAGGTGGGGCAACAGGCTGCCCAGCACGGCGATGACGGCAGCGGGCGCCAGCGTCGCCGCGTCGGTGAAGGACGCCGCCCAGCGCGTGAGCACGATCGCCGGCGCGCAGGCAGCGTAGGCGTGCGCCGCAACCGCCGCGTCCACGCGATGCGGGATCGCGGCGGCAAAGATTTCCACCGCTTGCGCGCGCACCTCGGCCTGCTTGGCCGACATTCCCAGGGCCAGCAACTGGACCGTTTCCGGTTGCCAGACGCCCGGATGCACGGCCAGGACGCGCAGGACGGCAGGCGCCCGATGCTCGGCCTCATCGCCCGCCGCCACGTTCATGATCCCCACGCTGGCCGCGGCCAGCGGCAGGGTCGATGCCGGATGGGCCAGGCCGAGTTCGGCGCAGACCAGTGCGTGGGCGTCGACGCCCTCTTGGTGCTGCGGCGGGCCTGATGGAATCAGCGCCGGCTGCGTGGCCGTCGGCGCCTCGGCGGGCTCGGCATGGACCAGCGGACTCCACCACACCCACTGCGGCGAGCCATCGGCCTTCAAAGCGCTCGATCCGCGGCTGCGCCACTCGATCCGCACCGAATCGGTGATCTGCGGCCCTGCGCCGCCGGTCGCCTCGACCACCCTCGCGCGGTCCTCGGGATGTACGCGCAGCAAGGCCTGCACGAGATCCACCGGGAGCGGCGCGCCCCTGTCCCTGCCTGCCGCGAATCGGGCCAGCAGGACATCGGCGTCGATCCATCCCTGCGTGTCGGTGGGCGTGGCCAGCAGCGGCCGGCGCGGCGCCCTGCCTTGAACGATCTCGACCACCTCGCGCAGGCGGGTAATGAAGCTGGGCAGCAGGGACGATTGCTCGGCGGTCGGCAGCGGCTGGGGTTCGCCCACGTTCTCATACACCCACTCGCCATTGACGACCTGGCTCGTGGTTTTCTGCCAATATTTTTGCGGCAGGAACGGGGCCTTGGGATCCTGCGCCGCCAGCAGCAGCGCCGCCGCGTAGTGCTGGGCGTCGCGCTCCGCCAGTTGGCGTGCGCGCTTGGCCAAGGGCGCGACGGTGGCAGCCACTTGTCCGGACGTTGCCAGCCACGCCAGCGCCAGCTCGAATTCCAGCACGTCGGCGGGCGCTTCCAGCAGCGCCGCATAGCGTTCAAGGGCGTCAGTGTCGGTCCACGGGCGCAGCGGCCCGGCCGAGGGCAAGCCGGTCGGCATGTTTGACGGGAGATGCGCATGGGCGACTTCCGCGGCCCCATCCGGCAGCAGGACGGCCACCGCCGGCGCCAGCGCGTCGCGCTGCTGCTGCGCCAGGTCTGTCCGCCCCAGCTTCGCCAGCGCCTTCACCGCCGCCCGCTGCACGTCGGCATGCGGATGCGCGAGGCCCAGGGCCAGCGCCTTCGCCACGGATTCGGGTTCGGCACGCGCCTGCGCGCCCAGCGCCTCCAGGATGCGCACCACAGACACCGCAGCGGCCTTCGATCCCGAGAAAGCGCCCCCGCAGGCGTCCACGAAGGGCGCGGCGTCGAGCAGACCCTGCTTGTGCAGCGCTTCGAACTGCTTCACGGCCAGCGCGACCGTGGCCGTGATCGGCGAGCCCAGACTCTGGCGCAGCAGCGGCTGGTCCGCCGCCGCCTCGTCGGGCGCGGGGGCAAGCGCGACGTACAGACGCAAGAACCAGCCGGCGCGATAGGCGGAGAAATCCCGGTTGAGCGCCTCCAGGCAGCTGCGCAGCACGCGGCGACGATCCAGCGTGCCTTCGTTGGCCAGCAGCACGACCGTGTTGTGCCAGTTCAATTCCTCACGCGAGAACTTGTCGATGTTGGCGAGCGAGATCTCGCCGCCGCCCTCCACCTCGAAGATCCGCCAGAACGCCCCATCGCGCAGCGCATGATCGTGGCGCAGCATGAAGAGGCGCACTTCCTGTTCCTGCCGTCCGCCCAGCCCGCCGACCATCGCCAGCACGTAGTCATCCGTAGGGTCGACCTGCAGCCCGTTGAATAGCTCGTTCAGGCGGATCGGCAAAAAATTCGGGCGCTGGGACCAGCCCTGCGCCATCTCGCGCAAGCGCTTGGGCGAAGCCTGCACCGCGCGCATGTCTTCCGACTGCACGCCCAGCATGGCGTCGTACAGCGTGCGCAACGTCGTGCCCTCCTCGACCAGCCGCGCCGTATCGCGGTAGAAGTCCCAAAGGTTTTTGTAGGGGGTCATGCGAGGGGCTATCCTTCGAGAGATCGCTGCGCGGCGGCAGCGGCGGTTGTGGCCAACGGCGTCACGCGCGGCGCGACGGCTTCCAAACTACGCAGGGTTACCGCCAGCACGGACGCGCCCTTGCGCAGCGCCGTACGGCGTTCGGTCAGGCAGAGGGTCATGCGTCGGCTCCAGATGCATTAAGCGGGTCAAGAAACAGGCGTACCGCCAGCGTGTGCTTGCAGGGCCCGCGCGTGCCTTGATATTTGGCGTGCCAAGGGCAGGTGCAGCGGTCCAGGACAGGCTCGGCGCCCAGCGCAACCCGGTAGCGCTGCTGCGCCGACTGCACGGAGTACTGCCCCTCGCGTTCCCGCTGGACGCCACCGCCGGCCACCAGCTTGCGTGCGTCGGCAAGCCGCGGATGCAGCGTATCGAGCAGCCCCGCCTGCACCGGCAGCGGCCGATGGAAATACGCGCCGGCCGCCAGATCGAAGCCCACCTGGCCGGAAGACGCCAGCACGCTCAGCGCGGACAGGATCTGCGATTCCGGCAGCAGAGCGCGCTCGGCCAGCCGCGCAATATCGATGCGCGGCTCGAAAGCCAGCAGCGTCGATACGAACGCCGCATCCTCATTCGCATCTCCGCCCGCGACCCGATGCAGCACCGCCCCCTCGCCCGAGAATCCGCGCGATTTCTCCGGGCTGAGGCCCAGCGTGACCCGCGCACCCGGCAGCTCCAGCACCCAGGCGCTGGCTAGCGGCAACGCCCCTGCCGCCACATCGGCGCCATACGCGCGCAGCGCCGTGGCATGTCGCAGCAAGGGTTCCAGGACGCGCAGCCGTTCCGGCCCCGCCACGCAGACCGCGCCGGGCGTGGCCTGCGTGGCCAGCCGTAGCGAACGGGCAGCCTGCGTCGCCCACATCACGGTCTTGGTCGCCGACGACCGCGGCAAGGCCTGCACGAACTGGCGCAAGGCCGGCCCCGTCAGCGCGTGGCGGCACGCCATGTCCGCCGACAGCATCTGCGTCTCGGCAAAGCCTTTGAGCCAGCGCGCGGGCAGCGGCACTTTCTCTTCGACGATCTCACCCGCCTGCGTCGTCACCCGCAACGCATCGCTACCCACGTTCAGGTGCAGGGCCTCCGACGGGCGCAGCCCCGCCAGCGCCTGGCGCAACGGCGGATTCACGTCCACGTTGGTGACGCCTGCCGCCAGGTGCGTGGCGTCCAGCGCCGCCGCGTCCACGTCCAGGCGCGCATACACGCCGCAGCACACGCTGAAGGACTCGAACCGCAGGCCCTCGGGCGTGGAAGTCACGACCGGATCCGCCGCCCGCAGCACCGCCGCCAGCGTGTTTGGCGGCACGTAGAAGCGCGTGCGCGCCACCCGCGCCAGCATCAGCAGCGCTTGCGCCACCACGGCGGGCTGCGCGACGAATCCGGAAAAGAAGAAGGGATGGGCCACCGCGCCCGACGGCGCACGACCGCCGCTGGTGGCCAGGTTCAGGTCGGCCTGGCCCTGCCGCTGGGCGATGTCGGAGGGGGCAAGATAGGCATAGGCCAGCTCCGTCATGCTGTATGGCTCCTGGACTGCGGCGGGACGCGGCGCGGCTCCTTTGCCGTCAAAGGCAGGGACGAATACGGGCGATCTGGCAGGGGCGCACGCCTGCCGTAGGGGGTCTGCGCCAATGAGACTTTCAGCTGCTTGTTCATTGGGGACACATCTTAACTGGCCTAGGCAGGCACCCGGTCACGGGCCGCGCGCAAAGCTTGTGGGTTTTGCACCGGCTTTGCCATAATGGCGCCGCCTGCACGCCCGTATGCTGGATTTTTCGAATGTGCGGCGGACACGGAACCAAAGGCAAGCGGTGCGTTCCAACTCGCGCACTGTCCCCCTTAACCAACAAAAGAGAAACTCACCATGATCAAGTCCGATGACACCGGCAAGCTGATCCTGCGCCTGACCCTCGGTATTCTGATTCTGCTCCATGGCCTGGCCAAACTGACCGGCGGCGGCGTCGGCGGCATCAGCGGCATGCTGTCCTCCCACGGCTTGCCCGGGTTCTTGGCCTACGGCGTCTACGTGGGCGAAATCATTGCCCCTGTCCTGCTGATCATCGGCGTCTACACGCGTCTGGGCGGTCTGATCATCGCCATCAACATGGTTGTCGCCATCCTGCTGGCGCACAGCGGCAGCATTGCCAGCATGACCAACAACGGCGGCTGGGCGCTTGAACTGCAAGGCATGTTCCTCTTCACCGGACTGGCCATCGCCTTCATGGGCGCCGGCCGTTTCAGCCTGGCCGGCAACGGCGGACGCTGGAACTGACCTTACGTCGCGCCCGCGCGCATTGCCGCGGGCGATCCAGGCAACAGGGGACCGCATCATGCGGTCCCTTTCTTTTTGCGACGTAAATCACGCGTGTCCGCAGACATTGATACGAACGACATCGACCGTCACGCAGGCGCAATCACTGGTCACGCGAAAGCTGTTTCGGAACGATTACAGTCCCGAACTCGACCCCGCGGCCGTGGCCTAATCCCTATGAGCGCAGGAAAGGCGTATCTCGCGCCTTGCGCCCGGCGGGAGCCGAAAGATGAAGAAGCTTGTGTTGTTGTTGATAGCGATGGCCAGTGCCCTGAGCGGCTGCGTGGTTGTGCCGGCCCGGCCGGCCTACTACCGGCCCGCGCCGGTCTATTACACGCCGCATTATTACTACTACCCGGCGTATCCCGCCCCGCATTATTACTATCGCGGCTATTGACCCGCGGACCTGCTGCGCAAAGGACATTCTCATGAACCCATCCTTCCAGATCGCCCGCTTGCGCCCCCTCGCCACTGCTGCGCTCCTGGCGGCCAGCGCGGCCGCTGCTGCGCAGAACGTCTATTCCACGCAGCAGGTGCCGGTTCCATCCGGCGCGAACGTCTATTCCACGCAGCAGGCGCCGGCTCCATCCACCTATCAGCCCGGCTACGACGACGGCGACCCCGCCAACGCAAACCTCGCATTGGTCGACCGCAGTCCCGAACCGCCCCCGCCCCTGCCCGTCTATGTGCAACCGCCCGCCCCGGCCGACGGTTATATGTGGGTACCCGGCTACTGGAGCCGCAACCGCTACGGCTTCTTCTGGGTCCCGGGCGCGTGGGTGCTGGCCCCGTATCAGGGTGCGCTCTGGACGCCCGGATACTGGGGCTTTTCCAACGGCGTGTACCTCTGGAATCCGGGCTACTGGGGGCCGCATGTGGGCTTTTATGGCGGCATCAACTATGGCTTCGGCTACACCGGCCTGGGGTATGTCGGCGGCTACTGGAAGCGCGACCGCTTCTACTACAACCGGTCCGTCACGAACGTGAACGTGACGCGCGTGACCAACGTCTACCACCGCGACATCATCGTCAACAATGTGGACAACCGCCGTGTCAGCTATCACGGCGGACCTCAAGGTGTGCGTCGCAACGCCGACCCGCGTGAACTAGCCGCGCGCCGCGACCGCCATTCCGGCCCCACGGACGTGCAACGCGGCTACATCCGCGATGCGGGCGGCAACCGTGCGCAGTTCTATGAACACAACAAGGGACGACCGCCTCAGGCGTACCTGGATCATGCTGACAACGGCAGACCAGGTCGGGATGGCAGGAATGCGCAAGGCCGTCCCGACAGCGGCCCCACCGCCGTCCAGCGGAGCTTGGGGCTGACGGATGATCGCGGCCGCGACGGTCGGCCGCAAGGGCCGTCGCCGCAGGACCGCCTGCCGCAGGACCGCCTGCCGCAGGACCGCCAGCAGCAAGCGCGTGACCAGCAGGCCCGTGACCAGCTCGTCCGCGATCAACTCAAGAACGACCAGCGGCGGCAGCAACAGGTCCGTGAGCAGGACAACCGTAACCGGCTGCAGAACGACGCCCAGGCCCAACAGCAGCTCAGGCAGCAGCAGATGCGGGACCAGCAGGCGCGCCAGCAACTGCAGCGTGACCAACAGAACCAGCAGGATCTGCGCGATCGGCGGCAACAGGAACAACAGGCGCGCCAGCAGCGTGATCGCGATGACCGGGCCAGGCAGATGGCGCGCGACCGGCAGGAGCACGAGCAACAGGCGCGGCAGGAGCGGCAGGAGCGGCAACGTGACCAGCAGCAGTTGCTTCAGCAATCCAGACAGCAACAGCAACGCGATCAGCAGTCTCAGCAAGCCCGCCAACAGCAGCAGCAACAGCTGATTCAGACCCGACAGCAACAACAGCGTGATCAACAGGCCCAGCAGGCTCGGCAACAGCAGCAGCGGGATGCCCAGCAATCCCGCCCGCCCTCCGTGCGCGACCAGCTCAAGGGCAATGGGCGAGGGCCCGATGGCGGCTGAACTGGACCCTCGTTCGCCTCGCCGCTACAGTAGGCAGCTTGCCGCGGCATTTCCGCGGTCCCGATAGGAGACACCCATGAAGCGCATTGCCCCCTGGATCCTGGTCTGCGGCCTGATGGCCGGGACGTCGGCGCACGCGGCACTTCCCGTGGGCGCAGCCGCGCCGGACTTCAGCGTGCCCGCCTCGCTGGGCGGCAACGAATACACGTTCAAGCTGAACGAAGCGCTCAAGCAAGGCCCGGTGGTGCTGTATTTCTTCCCGGCGGCATTCACGCAGGGCTGCACCATCGAAGCCCACAACTTTGCCGAAGCCACCGACGAATACAAGGCGCTGGGCGCCACCGTCGTCGGCGTCTCCACCGACAACATCGACACGCTCAAGAAGTTTTCCGTCAGCGAATGCCGCAACAAATTTGCCGTCGCGGCAGACAGCGACGGCAAGGTGATGAAGGCGTATGACGCTGTGCACGACAGGCGGCCCGAGTATGCGCAACGCGTTTCGTACGTGATCTCGCCCGAAGGAAAAATCCTGTATGAATTCACGGACATGAGTCCCGAATCGCACGTGGCGAACACGATGCGGGCGCTGCGGGACTGGAAGGCAAAGCAGTAGGACGGCAGCGCGCCAACAAGATGCGCGCCCTGCAAGCCTTAATTGAACGGCCAGACGGTCGGGTGCGTGCCCGGGGGGCTGGACGGCCGGATCCATCGCGCCGGCGTCTCCGAGAAGCGCGCCGCATGGCGCACGGCGACCAGTTCACCAAAGCCGGACGGCGACGTCTCCATCAGGCCGTCAAATCCAGGCATCGCACAGTCCAACCCGCCGTCCACCCGGCCCAGGCCGCGCAGCCAGTGCGCCGTCTGAGCAAGCGACACGCGCACGTGCCAGCTGCCGCCTTCGGTCGCCTGCCGCGCCAGCGCCACCTGCGCGCCGAACGCCATCAGATAACCGGACGCATGATCCAGGATCTGCATGGGCAGCGCTTTGGGCGCGGCCTGGCCGGCCGCCAGCGCTTCCGCGTGGTTGAAGCCCGTGGCCGTCTGCACCAGGGAATCGAAGCCGCGGCGGTTCGCCCACGGGCCCGTCGTGCCATACGCACTAAGCGACACGTAGACAATGCCGGGCCGGATGCGCGCCGCATCCTGCGGACCGAAGCCCAGCGCGGACATCCCGCCCGGCCGGTAGCCCTGCACAAAGATGTGCGCGCTGCGCAGCAGGTTGCCCAGCGCGATGCGCCCATCGGCCGTGTCCAGGTCGGCCAGCACAGACAGCTTGCCGCGGCTGGTATCAATGATGTTGTCGATGTTGGGCAGTTGTGGACTGTTGACCAGCATGACGTCCGCGCCGTAAGCCGCCAGCGCCCGCCCGCAAACCGGACCGGCGATGATGCGCGTCAGGTCCAGTACACGGATGTCCTGCAACGGACGCGCGTTCTGCGCGTACTTGGGCAGCGGGCGCGGGTCGGCCTCGCCGATGCGTTCGATGGTCAGCAGCGGCTGCGCCGCGACGGCCTGCCCTTGCGGGTGGCGGTCCCATTCCTCGAAAGACCGCATGGCTGACACGACCATGCCGGCATCGGCAGCAACCTGTTCGAAGTCCAGCGCCTTCCAGCGGCTCAGCGCGCGCTCCACGGCCTCGCGCGTCGCGCCGTCGCCGGTCGGGCAGCCCAGCAACGCCAGCGCCCCGTCGCGGTGATGCGCGAAATTGGCGTGAATGCGCACCCAGCCGCCATCACCACAGCGATAGACACCCGTAACGGGATCCCAGATGTTGGGCGTGACCCCGTTGATCGTGAAGTGGCTGCGGCACTCCTGCGCCGCATGCAGCATGTCGACGCTGACCTGCTGCCGCGCGCCGCCACGCAAATGCCAGACCTCGGCAGCGGCCAGCGCCGCGGCCGCCATGCTGGCCTGCGCGGCGGTACCCACGGCGAACGAGGAGGGGACGACAGGGTCGGCGCCCGTCAGCACCACGTGCTCCAGCGACTCGCCCGGCAAATCGACCGATTGCCAGAGCTTCTGCAAGACATCCCGGGTCGTCTTGCCGGCGGGTGTTCGTCCCTTCAGAAAGGACGGGCGAAAGTCCATCAGATTTCCCATAGCGTTTGCCTGCTTTAGTCGTTTATTTGCATTACATGGCGCGCCCCACCCTGCGTCAATACGCCCCGCGCGCCAGCGTGTTTCGGGGTTTGACGGCAGAATCCGGCCCGCCGGCCTCCCGCAGGCCTGCCCGCCGCTGCCCCTCGCGCGGGCCCGGTGCAGCGGGTTGCATCGCAACACCCGTCACATCTCCTCGTAGTTTTTACATCGGCTTCCAAGCGCCGCACGCCGGGGGCAGGGGTAGGCACAGGATAGAATCGCAGCCTCGCCGGCCCGCCCGCCCGGCCCGTCTCCTGGAGCCCTCCCGATGAATACGCTGCTCTGGCTGCGCACCGACCTGCGCATGCACGACAACGCCGCGCTGGCCGCGGCGGCCGAGGCCGGCACGGTCACCGCCCTATTCCTGGCCGCCCCGGGTCAATGGCGCCAGCATGGCGATTCCCCGGCCAAGGTGGATTTCTGGCTGCGCAACCTGCGTGAGCTGTCCCGGGACCTGGCGCAAGCCGGCATTCCCCTGAAGCTGGTGACCGTGGACGACTGGCGCCACGCGCCGCGCGCCTTGGCCGGGTTCTGCCAGGAGCACGCGATCGAACAGGTCCATGCCAACGCCGAATGGGGCGTCAACGAGCGGCGCCGCGACGACGCGGTCGCAAGCGCCCTGGGGGACATCGGTGTCGACTGGACCCTGCACCATGGCGCAACACTGCTGCGTCCGGGCACCGTGCTCAACGGCAAGGGCGAGTGCTACCGCGTCTACACGCCCTACGCCCGCACCTGCCGCGAGCGCCTGCGCAGCGCGCCGCTGCGTCCCATCCCCGCGCCGCGCGCTCAGACGCCGCCGCGCTGGCAGGCCGATCCGCTGCCGGAATCGTTCAAGGGGTTCGACGCGCCCAATGACGCCGTGCGGGCGCTGTGGCCGGCGGGGGAAACCGCGGCCAGCGACCGTCTGGCCGCCTTTGCCGACGACGCCATCTTTGCGTACAAGGACGAGCGCGACTTTCCGTCGCTGCCCGCAACCAGTTGCCTGTCGCCTTACCTGGCCGCGGGCGTCCTGTCGCCGGGGCAGGCGCTACGCGCCGCGCTGGCGGCCAACCAGGGGGAAATCGACAGCGGCAAGGCCGGCGCCGCCACCTGGATCAACGAACTGCTATGGCGCGAGTTCTATCAGCACCTGCTGGCCGCCTTTCCCGCCCTGACCATGCACCGGCCCATGAAGCCGGAAACCGCCGCCGTGCCGTGGCGCGACGCGCCCGACGACCTGGCGGCCTGGCAGCAGGGCAAGACCGGCATCCCGATCGTGGACGCCGCCATGCGCCAGATGCTGGCGCTGGGCTGGATGCACAACCGGCTGCGCATGGTGACGGCCATGTTCCTGTCCAAGAACCTGCTGATCGACTGGCGTCTGGGCGAAGCCTGGTTCATGAGCCAGCTCGTGGACGGCGACCTGGCCGCCAACAACGGCGGCTGGCAATGGAGCGCCTCGACGGGCGCCGACGCCGTGCCCTATTTCCGCGTCTTCAATCCGTTGTCGCAATCGCGCAGGTTCGATCCGCGCGGCGTGTTCCTGCGCGAATGGCTGCCCGAGCTGGCGCACCTGGACGACAAGGCGATTCACGATCCCAACCCGATGGAGCGCGCCGCCGCAGGCTATCCCGAGCCGATCGTCGACCTGGCGCAAAGCCGGTTGCGCGCGCTGGAAGCCTTCGGCAACCTGCCCGCCGCTTGAGGGGCGTTGAACCCTGAGCGGCGTTGAACCCTAAGCGGCGTTGACGTACGTCATTGCCGCCGCCGCGGCCGTCCCCGATGATGCCCTCGCCCATCACAGGACGAGCAACGCATGCGCAGCAATCAGCCGGTCAATGACCGGGAATATGTACTACGCGACGAGCAATACCTGATCTCCCGCACCGATTCGCGCGGCCGGATCATCTATGCGAATCCGGCCTTTGTCGAGGTCAGCGGCTTCTCGCGCGAGGAACTGGTCGGCGCGCCTCACAACATCGTCCGCCACCCGGACATGCCGTCCGCCGCCTTCGAAGACCTGTGGCGCACCATTCAGCGCGGCGAACCGTGGACGGGCATGATCAAGAACCGCCGCAAGGACGGCGGCTTTTATTGGGTGCTTGCCGATGTCACGCCCATCATCGAGCGCGGCGTGACGGTCTGCTACGCCTCGGTACGCGTCAAGCCGACACGCGCGCAGATCGAGGCCGCGCAAGCCGCCTACGACAGACTGCGGACCGTCACTGCGCCAGGCATCCGGCTGCACGGCGGCCAGGTCCAGCCCACCGGGCTGCGCGGCATCCTGGCGCGATTGACGCATGGACGGCTGACCGGCGTGCGCGCCCGCATGCTGGCATGGGCGGTGCTGTCGTCCTCCCTTTTCCTGGCCGCGGCGGGCGCGGCGATCTACGGTCTGCACACGCGCCTGACCCCCGAGGGATTGGCCTTTGCCGCGGCGTTGACCGCGGGCGGGGTCGCCCTGATCTTTGCGGCGGGCTGGAGCATTGCCCGGTCCATCGCCGGGCTGCTGGGGTCGGCAACCGACTTCACGCGCCAGATCGCGGCGGGCAACCTGAGCACGCCGCTTCCCGGCGCCCTGCCCCGGGACGAAATCGGCGAGCTGAACTTCTCCCTGGAAGTCATGCGCAAGAGCCTCGTCAGCATCACCCGCGACGTGCACGCCGGCATCGACGCCGTAAGCCGCACGATCACCGAAACCGATAGCGCCGCGCAGGACAACGCCGCGCGTGTCGAGCTGGCCTCACAGGCCGTGGAAAATCTGCGCACCGATGGCGCCCGGTTGCGTGACGCCATCGAAGTGTTCCGCGTGTCCGCCACCGGCGCGTTCAAGCGCTAGCGGCCGCGTCCTTGTCCAGGCGCTTGATGAACACCTGCAACTCCTTGACGACCTGCTGGTCGCCCCGCGCCTGAGCCGCTTGCAACCCGGACTCCCAGGCAGCGCGCGCGCCGGGCTTGTCGCCCAGCCCAAGGCAGGCCTTGCCCAGCCATTTCCAGGCGACGGAATACGTGGGATCAAACGCCAGCGCCGCGCGCAGATGCGTGGCGGCTTCGGCATAGCGTTCGTGCTCGGCGTAGGCCTTGCCCAGCGAAAACCGCAGCAGCAGGTTGTCCGTGCCCTTGGCCAGCATTGCCTCAAGCCGCTCGATCATTCCTTCCATGCGGGGCTCCTCTCATCTCTGATCTTCAGCAACACCGCATCATAGAACCGGCATGGCCTCGCAGCGCCAAAGCCCCCACGCCGTTGTCCGGCGCTACACTCGCAGGTTCTGCCCCGCGCCCGCGCCGCCGCGCCCGGACGCCCGATTTCAGGAGCCCGCATGAGCACGATCCATGATTTCTCCGCCCGCGCCATCGACGGCACGGAACAGTCTCTAGAAACGTACCGCGGCCGCGTGCTGCTGGTGGTGAACGTCGCGTCCAAATGCGGATTCACACCGCAATATGCGGGCCTCGAGGATCTTTACCGGTCGTTCCACGACGACGGACTGACCGTGCTGGGTTTTCCGTGCGACCAGTTCGGCCACCAAGAGCCCGGCGACGAGGCCGAGATCCAGAATTTCTGCAGCACCCAGTACGACATCACTTTCCCGCTGTTCGCCAAGATTGACGTCAACGGCGCAAACGCCCACCCGCTGTACCAGTGGCTCAAGGGCGAGAAGCCCGGCGTCTTCGGCACTGAAGGCATCAAGTGGAACTTCACCAAGTTCCTGGTCGGGCGCGACGGCCGCGTCATCAAGCGGTATGCGCCCACCGACACGCCGGCCAGCCTGCGCGAGGACATCGAGAAGGCCCTGTCCGCCCCCGTCTAACGCAGTGGCGGCAACCGCCTGCGCACCGTGTGCGCCTTGACGATGGCGGTATTGGTCTCGGCAAATTCGGTCACGCGCTCCAATATGCCGTCCAGATGCGTGATCGACCTGAGCACCATGCGGGCGATGAAGCAGTCATCGCCCGTCACCTTGTCGCACTCCACGAATTCCGGAATCTGCTGGATCAGGCCCTCGACGTGGCGCAACTGCCCGGGCAGCGGCCGGATGCGCACAATGGCCTCCAGCGTATAACCCAG
Source organism: Achromobacter sp. UBA2119 (assembly GCF_002331005.1). Classification (NCBI taxonomy): domain Bacteria; kingdom Pseudomonadati; phylum Pseudomonadota; class Betaproteobacteria; order Burkholderiales; family Alcaligenaceae; genus Achromobacter; species Achromobacter sp. UBA2119. The sequence continues at coordinate 261,258 of NZ_DCYD01000017.1, forward strand.
CGTCACCGGATCCACATCCAGCGTGTACGCGCGAATCACCCCCGACTCTTCAAGCCGCCGCATGCGGTCCGCGACGCTGGGCGCGGACATGCCGACCTGCCGCGCCAGATCGGCCGTGGTGGTGCGCGCATTGGCCGACAGCATCTCCACCAGACGGCGGTCGATTCCATCCAGGACCGGACTTTCATTTTTTAGGTCGTTCTGCATAAATTCCACCCAAAGCAAGGTTGAATCGCGAAAGTGCCACGGCAAGATCATATAAGCGGATTGAACCGCCTGGGATAATTTCTCCATCGAATTCCTGGCCAGACGGCCCTTGGAGAACCATCATGATCCCCTCAACCGAACGCACCGGCCTCCTGCAGATGGCAGCCGCCATGACCCTGTCGGGCACCCTGGGCGTTTTCGTACTGGAGTCCGGGCAAAGCGCCTGGAACGTCGTCTTCTTTCGCTGTGTGTTCGGGGCACTCTCGCTCTTTCTGTATTGCTGGGCGCGCGGTCTGCTCAAGCCCGGTCTTTTCACCGCGAAAACACTGGCCCTGGCGCTGATCGCCGGCGCGGCGCTGGTGCTGAACTGGGTGCTGCTGTTCTCGGCCTACCGCCTGGCGTCCATTTCGCTGGCCACCGCCGTCTACAACGTGCAGCCGTTTTTCCTGATCGGTCTGGGCGTGCTGTTCCTCGGCGAACGTCCTTCGCGCGGCAAGGTCGCCTGGTCGCTCGTGGCCTTTGCGGGCCTGCTGCTGGTGCTGCGCCTGGGCGACACCGGCGCGGCGGGCGGCGGCGCGTATCTCTCGGGGCTGATGCTGGGACTGGGCGCGGCCGCGCTCTATGGCATCACGGCCATCATCGTGAAGCGCCTGAAGGGCATCCCGGCGCAAGTGCTGGCGCTGGTGCAGGTGACGCTGGGCGCGGTCATGCTGCTGCCCATGGCGGACTTCAACGCCCTGCCCGCGCAGCCCGTGCAATGGGGCTATCTGGTGGCGCTGGGCCTCATCCATACCTGCCTGATGTACATCCTGATGTACTCGGCCATCCAGAAGCTGCCCACCACCTCCACCGCCGCGCTCAGCTTCATCTATCCCGCGGTTGCCATCCTGCTGGACTTCGTGGTCTACGGCCATCGCATGGATGCGACGCAGGTGGCGGGCGTGGCGCTGATCTTCCTGGCTGCCGCCGCCGTCAGCCTGAACTGGAACTGGCGCCTGCCGCGCAGCCCGCGGGCCGGTGCAGTCTGATCAGGCGGCATGAGCGGGGTCTTGCCCGCAGGAACTGTCGAGGCAGCCTGCGGGCAAACCCGCACCCGGTCCCCGGTTATTCAGGCGTGCGTCCGGTTCGCGCCGCTATCATGGCCCTTCCCATCCGCGGGCGGCTGCCTGCGGCGCCAAGATGAACAGGACACTCCCATGATCGATCTCTATTACTGGACTACCCCCAACGGTCACAAGATCACGATGTTCCTCGAAGAGACCGGGCTGCCGTACAAGATTCACCCGGTCAACATCGGCCGCGGCGACCAGTTCAAACCGGAATTCCTGGCCATCGCGCCCAACAACCGCATCCCCGCCATCGTCGACCAGGCCCCTGCCGATGGCGGCGCGCCGATTCCGTTGTTCGAGTCAGGCGCTATCCTGCAGTACCTGGCCGAAAAGACCGGCAAGTTCCTGCCCGCCGACGTGCGCGGCCGCGCCGAAGTGTCGCAATGGCTCTTCTGGCAGATGGGCGGCTTGGGCCCCATGGCCGGCCAGAACCACCACTTCTCCGGCTATGCGCAGGAACGCATCGCCTACGCCATCGATCGCTACGTCAACGAAACCAATCGCCTGTACGGCGTGCTGAACAAACGGTTGGCCGATCGCGAATTTGTCGCCGGCGACTATTCCATCGCCGACATGGCGGCCTACCCTTGGATCGTGCCGCACGCCAAGCAGGGCCAGGACCTGAACGACTTTCCGCACCTCAAGCGCTGGTTCGACGCCATCCGCGCGCGCCCAGCGACGCAACGCGCGTACGCGCTGGCCGACACGGTCAACACCACGCCCCCGCTCAGCGACGACGAGGCGCGCCGAATCCTGTTCGGCCAGACCGCCCAACACGTCCGCTAACGCCCGAGGAGCGTGCCATGAACGCACCGCAACGCGTCTTTCGCCGCGCGCGCGCGGCCGATCTGCCTGCCATCGTGGCCATGCTGGCCGATGACGACCTGGGCGCCGGTCGCGAGGACGCCTCCGTCCCGCTGAACCCGCGCTATGTCGCCGCCTTCAAGGCAATTGAGCAGGATTCCAACCAATTCCTGGCCGTGGTTGAGCAGGATTCACAACTGGTGGGCTGTTTGCAGTTATCGTTCATACCCGGCCTGTCGCGGCTGGGCCTGTGGCGGGGCCAGATCGAAAGCGTGCGCATCGCGTCGGCGTTCCGCGGCGCGGGCCTGGGCCGCGCCATGTTCGAATGGGCCATCGAACAGTGCCGCAGCCAGGGCTGCGGGCTGGTCCAGCTCACCACGGACCGTGCGCGCCCCGATGCGCGCCGGTTCTACGAAAGCCTGGGTTTCAAGGCCAGCCACGATGGCATGAAGCTCAGCCTGTAACGTCTGATTCTGATTTTCGAAAGGAGCGCCCAATGCCCTTGCATGGCGAATACAAAGTCCCCGGCGGCAAACTGGTGGTCGCGGATCTGGAAGTGCGCGATGGCCGCCTGGCCGACGTGCGCATCAGCGGCGACTTTTTTCTTGAGCCGCCCGAAGCGCTTGAAGCCATCAACCGCGGCCTGAACGGCATGCCCGCGGACGCCGGCGAACTGGAACTCGCGGTGGCCGTGCAATCGGCCCTGCCGGCCGACGCCGAAATGTTCGGCTTCTCGGCCGAAGCCATCGCCGTGGTGCTGCGGAGGGCGCTGGCATGAGCCGCACCGACTGGAACGACTACGACTGGCAACTGATCCACGAAGGCCCGCAGCCGCCCGCGCTGCACATGGCGCTGGACGCAGTCATCACCGACGAAGTGGGCGCCGGCCAGCGGCCGCCCACGCTGCGCATCTGGGAATGGTCGGCGCCGGCCGTCGTGATTGGCCGCTTTCAATCGCTGAAGAACGAAGTCGATCCGGACGGCGCTGCGCGCCACGGCATCGAGGTGGTGCGCCGCGTGAGCGGCGGCGGCGCGATGTTCATCGAGCCGGGCAACTCCATTACCTATTCGCTGAGCGCTCCGCAGGCGCTGGTCCACGGCATGAGCTTTCAGGAGTCATACGCCTTCCTGGACGCCTGGGTGCTGACCGCGCTGCAAGGCCTGGGGATCAAGGCCTGGTATCAGCCGCTGAACGACATCGCCTCCGACATCGGCAAGATCGGCGGCGCGGCGCAGGCCCGCCGTGCGGGCGCCGTGCTGCATCACGTCACCATGTCCTACGACATCGACGCCGACAAGATGGTCGAAGTCCTGCGCATCGGCCGCGAGAAGCTTTCCGACAAGGGCACCACCAGCGCCAAGAAGCGCGTCGACCCACTGCGCACGCAGACCGGGCTGGCGCGCGAGGTCATCATCGACCGCATGGTGGAAACTTTTGCCGGCCTGCATCGTCTGACCCCGGGCAGCGTAGGCAGCGAAACGCTGGCGCGCGCCCAGGCGCAGGCGGACGAAAAGTTCTCCCGCGCCGAGTGGACAGGCGTCGTACCCTGACGGCGCCTCGGTTTTTGGAGGTAATTGCATGAGTCGCACATTCACGCCGCCCGGCGCGATACGCGGTCTGATCCTGGGCGCCGCCCTGCTGGCCATCGCCGGCTGCAGCAGCACGCCCCCGTCGAACATCACGCTGGCCGATTCCAACGCGCAATCTTCAGCCACGCCCCAAAAGGTGGGCGACCTGTCCACCGAGCGCATCAAGTGGGCCGCCAGCAAGCCGGGCTGCGAGGGCGACTGCCCGCGCATCGAGATCGACAGCGTGGCCTTCCCGGGCATCCCGAAGCTGACGGCGCTGGTGGACCACGTTCTCGCCTACATGACCGGCACCGACGCCAACCGGCGTGGCCCCTACGACACGCTGTCGGAATACACGAAGTATTTCTGGTCCACGGCGCGCCCGCGCGACGCGACCTACTTCAAAGCCAGCGTGAAGGACACGGTCGGCGACATCGTTGCCATCGAACTGCATACGGAGCAGTACCTGACCGGCGCCGCGCACGGCATTCCGGCCACGCAATATCTGAACTGGGAGCGCAGCCGCGGCCGCGTCATGAGCCTGGACGAAGCGCTGATCCCGGGGCGGCGCGCCGAGTACGTCGCGGCCCTGCAGCGTGCGCACGCAAAGTGGCTGACCGGCAATCCGGGCGCCAAGCGCGACCCGGCGGCGTACAACAAGATGTGGCCGTTCCAGGAAAGCGACAACTTCGCGCTGACGCGGGACGGCATCGTGGTCAAGTACGACGCCTATTCCATCGCGCCGTATTCGCACGGCGAGCCTGAGTTGGCGATTTCGTACCAGGATCTGCGCGGCATCCTCAAGCCGGAGCTGCTGCCGGCGTCGTAGAGCCCCCGCGGCGGCCGGCTTCATGAATCCACGGCCCTGGCCGGCCTCCGCAAACGAAAATGCCGGGCATCCGCCCGGCATTTTTTTTCGCCACAAATAGGAATCGCCCCTTGCGGAGCGATTCCTTTTCTTGTCTCTCTCTGCCTCCTCGGCGACGCGCCCGTGGGCGCATCGCCGATTCAGCCTTTACGGATACAGACCGCGCACCTGGCGGGCCTGCAGGATCCGCGTGCAAGCCACGATGAACGCGGCGGTGCGCAGCGTCACCTTGTGCTCGCGCGACACCTGCGCCACCGCGGCGTAGGCCTCGCGCATCAGGCGTTCGAGGCGCTGGTTGATCTCTTCTTCGCTCCAGAAGAAGCTGGAGAAGTCCTGCACCCATTCAAAGTAGCTGACCGTCACGCCGCCGGCGTTGGCCAGCACGTCCGGCACGACGTAGACGCCGTTCTCGGCCAGGATGTCGTCCGCTTCCGGGGTCGTCGGGCCGTTGGCGCCTTCGACCACGATCTTGGCACGCACCTTGGCGGCGTTGTCGACGGTGATCTGGCTTTCCAGGGCTGCCGGGATCAGGAACTCGGTTTCCAGCGTCCAGAACTCAGCCTTGTCCAGCGCCTGGCCGCCCGAGAAGCCGCCCACGCCGCCGGTCTGCGACACGTGCGACAACAGCTTGTGCACGTCCAGGCCAGCCGCGTTGTGCACGGTGCCGGTGTGATCCTGCGCGGCAATGACCTTGGCGCCGGCTTCATGGAACAGGCGGGCGGCGGTGCCGCCCACGTTGCCGAAGCCCTGCACGACGACGCGCGCGCCGGCCACATCGATGTTCCGGTCGCGCGCGGCTTCGCACGCCACGACGAACACGCCGCGGCCGGTGGCCTCGACGCGGCCCAGGCTGCCGCCCAGTGCGATCGGCTTGCCGGTGACCACGCCCGTGGCGGTGGCGCCTTCATTCATGGAGTACGTGTCCATCATCCAGGCCATGGTCTGGGCGTTGGTGTTCACGTCAGGGGCGGGAATGTCCTTGGACGGTCCGATGATGACGCCGATTTCGCTGGTGTAGCGGCGCGTCATGCGTTCGAGTTCCGAGGCGGAGAGCTTGCGCGGGTCGACACGGATGCCGCCCTTGGCGCCGCCGTACGGCAGGTTGACTGCGGCGTTCTTGACCGACATCCAGGCGGCCAGCGCCATCACTTCGGACAGCGTCACGTCCTGGTGGAAACGCACACCACCCTTGCCCGGACCGCGCGACACGTTGTGCTGCACACGGTAGCCCTCGAAGTGGGCGATGGTGCCGTTGTCCAGTTCGATCGGCACATCGACGATCAGCGAGCGCTTCGGACGCTTCAGCGTCTCGACCCACCGGCTCAGGGAACCGAGGTACGGCGTGACCCGGTCGACTTGTTGCAGGTAATTACCCCAGGGGCCGAGGTCCTCGGCATTCAGATAAGACGGCAAGGCATGGGTGGGAGTTTGAGACATGAGCATGCTCTCCTGACAAAGTTGCGCCATTTTATCCACGAAAGTTATAGCGTCCCTATTTAAAGTTTAAATATTTTAAATAGGGACACATTAACGTTGCGGATACCGAACGGGTCGCAGGCGGGCCCGGAAGCTGCACCTATCCTAAGCCGCGAAACTGGCGGCGTCCAGCCTGCGGCCGGGATACGCGGGGCGAAAAAAAGGCGGTCTCTTTTGGAAGACCGCCCTTTACATCCACGTCTACCTTGCAGACCGCCCCGGGTGTTGGACTCCCGTGTCAGACGCGCTTTCACCGTGTGCCACCGCGGCAAAGGCGTCGGACACCTCTGCCGCGCCGAGTCACACTGACAGCAACTGCCACGCCAAACGCGCCGCCGCGCGCGCGCCATGGCCGTCGACGTCGAACTTGGGGTTGAACTCCGCCAAGTCCGCCAATCGGAGCTTGCCGCTCGCCTTGACCCGCAAGACGATTTCCTCGATCACGGCCATCGGCACGCCATAAGGCGCCGGCGCGGACACCCCCGGCATCACGCCGGCGGGCAGCACGTCCAGATCGATCGTCAGATACACGTGCTGCGCCTTGGCCAGCAGCGCGTCCACGTCGGCCAGACGGGCTTCCAGATGCCGCTCCTGCATATCGCGGTCTTCGATCCACACGGCCCCGATTTCCGCGGCGCGGGCGTAGAGCGCTGGCGTGTTGGCCAGCCGCGAGACGCCCAGGCAGGCGTATTGCAGCTCACGCCCGCGTGCCTCGCTGTCTGTCGCGATCTGGTCGAACGGGGTGCCGGAACTGCCGGGACGGCCCGTGCGCAGATCGAAGTGCGCGTCCAGATTCAGCACCAGCACGGCCCCCGCGTCGCCGCGCGCGTCCAGCCAGCGGGCCAGTCCCTGGAAACTGCCCCAGGCGATTTCATGGCCGCCACCCAGGACGACCGGGCGCGCGCCCCGCCCCATCAGTTCGGCCAGACGCAGGCCCAGGCGTTCCTGCGCGTCTTCCAGCTTGTCGCCGTGGCATTCGACGTCGCCGGCATCCAGCAGGCGCGTCAGCCCATGCGCTGGAAGGCCCCCCAGATACTTGCGGATGCCCGCAGGCCCCGCGGCGGCGCCCACCCGGCCCTGATTGCGCGCCACGCCCGCATCGCAGGCAAAGCCCAACAGCACCGCCTCGCCCATCTCGCCCTGCCCCGCTTCGGCCTCGACGATGTGCGCGAGCCGGCGGGTGTCGCCCTGCTCGGCGCTGTCGTCGCGGGCCTTCCAGAGGCTCTTGTCCAGTTTCGGCGCGCTCATGCTGCGGCTCCCGGACCGGCGCTCAGGACCGCCTGCAGGAATTCGCGGGTGCGGGCTTCGCGCGGCTCGCTGAAAATCACCTCCGGCGGGCCGGATTCCAGGATGACGCCGCCGTCCATCACGGCCACCACGTCCGCCACATCACGGGCAAAGCCCATCTCGTGCGTCACGACCATCATCGTCATGCCTTCGCGGGCCAGCAGCTTCATGACCTGCAGCACTTCGCCGACCAGCTCCGGGTCCAACGCCGAGGTCGGCTCGTCGAACAGCATGACCTGCGGCTGCATGGCGAGCGCGCGCGCAATCGCCACGCGCTGCTTCTGACCGCCGGACAGGCTGGCGGGCATGGCCGCCATCTTCTGCGACAGCCCCACCTTGTTGAGCAGGTCGGCTGCCAACGCATTGGCCTGTTCGCGGCCCATGCCCAGCAGCGTGCGGGGCCCGACGGTCACGTTGTCCAGCACCGACAGATGGGGGAACAGATTGAAACCCTGAAACACCATGCCCACCTGCGTGCGCAACTGGTTCAGTTCGGCTTCTGGCAACATCGCCCCGTCTTCCTGCAACGTCTGGCCGCAGATATCGACCGTGCCGCGCTGGGCGACTTCCAGCCCGTTGCAGCAACGCAGCAAGGTGCTCTTGCCCGAGCCGCTGGGCCCGATGACCACCACCACCTGCGACTTCAGCACATCGAAATCGATGCCGCGCAGGACGGCGTGATCGCCGTAGGACTTGTGCAGGCCGCGGATGCGGATCATTTCCTGACCTTCGATGACGAGGCTCATTGCACCATCCCTCCCGCGCGCAGACGATGCTCGATCTTGCGCAAAATCACCATGGCGGTCGTGGTCAGCGCCAGATAGATCAAAGCCACCACCAGGTAGGTTTCCAGCGAGCGATATGACACGCTGATGATCTTCTGCCCTTCGTGCATCAGATCGTGAATGGTCAACAGCGAGACCAGCGCCGAGTTCTTGATGAGCGCAATGAACTCGTTGCCCAGCGGCGGAATCATGCGCACGAATGCCTGCGGCAGGATGATGATGCGCATCGCCTGGCCGGACGACATGCCCAGCGAGCGCGCCGCCTCCGTCTGGCCGCGATCCACCGACTGGATCGCGCCCCGCACGATCTCCGACACATAGGCCCCGGAATACATACCCAGGCCCAGCACGCCGCAGGCGAACGCCGGGAGCGTCACGCCGAACTGCGGCAGGCCGAAGAACCAGATGAACAACTGCACCAGCAGCGGCGTGCCCCGGAAGAACAACAGGTAGGTGCTGCACAGGTGGTACGTGATGCGGCGCTGCGGGTTGAGGCGGCCGATCCCGACCAGCAGCCCCATCACGCAGCCCAGCAGCAAGGCGCCGGCGGTCACCTCGATGGTGACCAGCGCGCCCCGCATCAGCGCGTCGAAGTCGGCGAAGACGGGTGAAAATTCCAGGTTCATTTCGCGGGCGCCTCGAACCATTTGTTCACGATGGCCTGGTAGCTGCCATCGGCCTTCAGCTTTTGCAGCGCGGCGTTCAGGTCGCGCGTGAGCTCAGGCCTGTTCTTGGGCACGGCGATGCCGTAGTCCTCGGTGGTGACCTGATCGTTCAGCACGGTCAGGCCGTTGGTGCTCTGCGCGAACAGCTTGGCGGCGGGCTTGCCCGTCACCGCGGCATCGGCGCGGCCGATCTGCACCAGATTGAACATCTCCTGGTTCTTTTCGACTTCCACGCGCTGCACCTTGGGGAAATGCTCTTTCAGGTAGTTCACCGACTTCGTGCCGACCTGCACCGACACCTTGCGGCCATCCAGATCCTTGATCGACTTGACGGGGCCGTCGGCCTTGGTCAGGACCACCAGGCCGCCCGCGTAGTACGGATCGGTGAAATCGACGACCTTGCTGCGCTCGGGCGTGATGTAGATGGCGGACACCGCGATGTCGGCACGGCCGGCCTGCAGCGCCGGAATCAGGCCCTTGAAGTCGATGTCGATCCATTCGACCTTCTTGCCCATCGCGCCGGCCAGCGCTTCGACCAGCTCGATGTCAAAGCCGGTGCGCTTGCCGTCCTTGACGAATTCCATCGGCGGGAAGGTGGCGTCGGTGACGGCGCGGATCGTTTCCTGGGCGTGCGCGGCGCCGGCGGCCCAGGCGAGGCTCAGGGTCAGGGCGGCGGACAGCAGGGTGCGGCGAGTGGTCATGGTGGGGTCCTATGGAGGTGGGTGCGACAGGTGGTACGACGGTGGGTACGACGATCGTTGCGGCTAGGAACGGGCTAAGCGATGAAGCAGGTGAAACAGGTATTCGATAAGGCGGACATCACGGCGTCAGGCGGCCTTCAGGCGCTCCGAGATGCGGCGGGCGGCCGCGAGGGTCATCTCGATCAGCGCGTCCGGATGCTGCGCGGCGCGGGTGGACGGCGCCATCAGCGTGATCGAGGCCACGGCCTGGTTCGCCCGTTGAAAGATCGGCACGCTCACGCCCCACACACCGGCGTCGACTTCGCTGTCGGTCACCGCATAGCCCTGCGCGCGGATGGCCTCCAGCTCGCCGGTCAGGCGGGCGGCATCCACGCCGGCTTCGTCGGCCAGGTAGGTCAGCGCGGCATGCAGGCGGGCCTGCGGCATGAACGCGAGCAGCGACTTGGCCGACGCGCCGCGCGCCAGCGGCAGCCCGCGGCCCTTGGTGAACGAGCAGCGCAGCGGATGCTGGCTTTCCACCATGTCCAGGCATACGGCCTGGTCCTTCACGGCGACGAGCAGGCCGATGGTCTCGCCGGACGACGCGGCCAGCGCGGCCATGTCGGGTTGCGCTTCGTGAATCAGGAACGACGACTGGTCAAAGCCCCAGGCGAGCTGCACGCACAGCGGGCCGGGTCCGTACTCGCCTTCGTGTTCGGCGACGAATCCCCAGCGCTTGAGGAGCGCGATCTGCCGGTAGAGCGTGCTCTGCGCCAGGCCCGTTTTTTCGGCCAGCGCGGCAATGCTGAGCGGGCCGTCGTGCCGGGCCAAGGTGGCCAGCACATACAGGACGCGATCCGCGCCCGCCCCGACAGACGATTCCGACATGAAGATTCAACTCCCAGCAATATGGGAGCGAGATTATCAATTTGTGGCGGTTTCACTTCTGATTTTTCCCATCGATTGAGAATTGCAAGGGAAAACCCCGAAATCCGGGCGTAAAAAAACCCGCCGTGAGGCGGGTTTTGATGGGCCGGCAGCGGGATGTTTCCGCATGTACCGGCGATCGTCACGGCGCGGGGGGCTTCTCGTAATCCGACAGCCCGACGCCGGAGACGCCCTTCACACCACCACCGGGCGCCGCAGCGGCCGGCGCCGGCGCCGGCGCCGACGGGGCCGCGGGCGCTGGAACCGCCGCCGGCGCCTCAGCCGCCGGCGCGGTATCCGCTTGCTGGGGCGCGCCCTGCGCCGCTGCGCGGCGTTTGCGCCTGGCGTCCTCTTCCTTCTTGACCAAGGCCGTCAGCTCGGCGGCGAGCGACGCCGACTTGCCCGTGGCCGCCCACGCGGCGGCGTCCTGCCCCTTCGTGTCCTGCGTGGTGACGTCGGCGCCGGCCTTGAGCAGCAGCTCGACCATGGGCTTGCGGCCGGACAGCGCCGCCATCATCAGCGGGGTCTCACCATTGGGCGCGGGCGCATTGACCATGGCCTTGTTCGCCAGCAGCAGCCGCGCCATTTCCATCTGCCCCTTGGACGCGGCGTAATGCAGCGGCGTCCAGCCCAGGCGGTTGACCTGCGCGCCACGGGCGATCAACTTCTTGGCGCGTTCGGTTTGCCCCGCGATGGCCAGGTACATCAGCGGCGTCTCGCCCGCCGGGTTCTCGGCATTGACGTCCGTGCGCTTGTCCGCGGCCAGCACGTCGAAGACGTTCCAGGCGTTGTCCACGACCGCGCGCATGATGGCCGGCTGGCCGTTCTTGTAGCGCACGTTGGGATCCGAGCCTTGCGCCAGCAGATCCTTGATGTCGTCGGGATAATCGTTGGCGACATAGACCCACCAGTCGGCGGGATTGGCGGCCTGCGCCGCGGGTGCGGCCAGGCCGATGGCCAGCGCCAGCAGACCGGCGCGGCCGCATGACAGTAAGGCTTGATGGGCGGAGGCGATGCGGATGGCCATAGCTGTCCTCGGATGCAAATTCAGTGAATCGGGATGACCTATTTCTTGATCTTGCTGAACAGGTTGAAGAAATTGTCGGTAGATGCGCGCGCGACCTCGGCCGCCGTGATGCCGCGCAGGTCCGCGATCTTTTCGGCCACGTGGATCACCTTGGACGGATCATTGAGCTTGCCGCGGAACGGCACCGGCGCCAGGTACGGCGAGTCGGTTTCGATCAGCAACCGGTCCAGCGGGACCTTGGCGGCCACTTCGTGCACGATCTGCGCGTTCTTGAACGTGACGATGCCGGACAGCGAAATGTAGAAGTTCTGGTCCAGCGCGGCCTGCGCCACTTCCCAGGTCTCGGTGAAGCAGTGCATTACGCCGCCCGCCTCGGCCGCCTTTTCCTCGGCCAGCATGCGCACGGTGTCCTCAGCGGACGACCGGGTGTGCACGATGAGCGGCAGGCCCGCGTCGCGCGCGGCGCGGATGTGGCGGCGGAAACGTTCGCGCTGCCAGTCCAGCGGCTCGGACAGCCGGTAGTAGTCCAGCCCGGTTTCGCCGATGGCCACGACCTTGGGATGCTCGGCCAGGCGCACCAGTTCTTCGGCCGTGGGGTCCGGCGTGTCTTCGTAATCGGGGTGCACGCCCACCGACGCCCACAGGCGCGGCTCGGGTTCGACCAGCGACATCAGGCCGGGCCATTCCGGCATGTTGACGCTGACGACCAGCGCGTGCGTGACTTGATTGGCGGTCATGCGGTCAAGAATGGCCGGCAGATCGTTGGCAAGCTCGGGAAAATTCAGATGACAGTGTGAATCGACGTACATGGAGAGTCTGGTAGGGCTTACGCCTGGCAGGATAGCACCACGCGTTGCAGGGTGGCGTGGGCGAAAAGCTTGGCGTTCAGCGGGTGCGTGGCCAGCGCGCGCTGGCGCGTCAGCCAGCGGGCCGATTCGGCCACGCGGGCGGGATTGATACGGGCGGCGACCTGCGTCACACCGGCTTGCAGCGACGGGAAATAGCGCACCGGCGCGCCCGCGCTGGCCAGCATCAGATCGGTGTAGAGCCTTTGCAAGGCATCGATCCATTCAGCCGCCGCCACCTTTTCCAGGGATTCGGCCAGCGTGCCGACATCGGGCGTCTGGCCCTTGGACAACGGATTGACCAACTGGCCCAGCCACGCCGGACAGGCGGATTCGCCCGACTGCGCCAACCGCAATGCCGCCAGCGGCGCGCCGCCTGCGGCAGCCAGCCATTCGCGCGCCGGTTCCACGTTCTGGTCGCGCAACCATTGCAGCGCCGTATCCGCATCGGGCGCGGGCAGCGGCAGCCGGCGGCAGCGCGACACCAGCGTGGGCAGCAACCGGTCAGGCGCGTCCGCGACCAGCAGGAAGACGGTATGGGGAGGCGGTTCTTCCAGCACCTTGAGCAAGGCGTTGGATGACACGACGTTCAGCGCATGGGCGGGATACAGCAGCGCCACGCGCCAGCCGCCACGGTGCGTGGCGGTGTTGAACCAGGACTCCAGCGAGCGGATCTGGTCGATACGGATTTCCTTGGAGGGCGCGCGCTTGGCGGCGCCCGCCGCCGGCTCGGCGTCTTCGGCCTGTTCGGCCGCGTCCGCGCCCTCTTCCACGGCCACCGCCTCGGGGCGGATACGGCGCAGGTCCGGGTGATTGCCGCTGGCGAACCAGTTGCAGGCCGCGCAGTGGCCGCACGCCAGCCCGTTCTCGGGCGTCTCGCACAGCAGGCTGGCTGCCGCCGCGATGGCGAAATCCAGCTTGCCGATGCCGGCCAGCCCGTGCACCAGCCAGGCATGCGCGAACCGGTCACGATTGCCCAGCCACGCACGGGCCGTCTCCATCTGCCAGGGGTGGAACTGGGGCGCGCTCATGCAGGAATGGCCAGCAGCTCGCGCAGGCCCGCCTCGAGGTCTGCGCGGATCTGAGCAATGGAACGGGTGGAATCGACGACTCGGATGCGGTCGGGATCGGCCTTGGCGCGGGCATGGTAGGCCTCGCGGGTGCGCTCGAAGAACGCCGCGCCTTCGCGCTCGAAGCGGTCGGGCTCGCGCGCATCGGCCAGCCGCGCCCGCGCGACTTCAAGCGGCACGTCGAACAGCCAGGTCCGATCAGGACGGCCGGCGCGCATCCAGTCTTCCAGGACCGCCACGCGCTCCGCGCCCAGGCCGCGGCCGCCGCCCTGATAGGCGTAGCTGGCGTCGGTGTAGCGGTCGCAGACGACCCACGCGCCGCGCGCAATCGCCGGCTCAATGACCTGGCGGGCGTGTTCGCAACGGGCGGCAAACATCAGCAGCGTTTCGGTGTCCAGCCCCATGGCATCGTTCAGCACCAGCGCGCGCAGTTTTTCGCCAAGCGGGGTGCCGCCGGGCTCGCGGGTGGACACGACCTCAAGGCCCTGCCCCCGCAGGAAATCCGCGATCCAGTCGGTATGCGTGCTTTTGCCCGCGCCGTCCACGCCCTCCAGCGTAATGAAGCGTCCGCGTGAGGTCATTGATCTTGTCCTTGTGCTGATTCGGGTTCGGGGTCGGCCGGCACGGCGGCGGGCGCGGGGGTTGGCGTAGGCGTGGGTGCGGGCGTGGCGCGCTGGCCCTGACCCAGAATGTAGCGGGCGACGTTGCGGTTGTGCTCGGACAGATTGGCCGAGAACTCGCTGGTGCCGTTGCCGCGCGAGACGAAATACAGGAACTTGTGCTGTTCAGGCTGCACGGCGGCCAGCAAGGCGGCGCGGCCCGGCGCGGCGATCGGCGTGGGCGGCAGGCCCGGACGCGTGTAGGTGTTCCAGGGCGTGTCGGTCTGCAGGTCGCGCTTGCGGATGCGGCCCTGGTAGGCCTCGCCCATGCCGTAGATCACGGTCGGGTCGGTCTGCAGCAACATGCCGATCTTCAGCCGGTTGGTGAACACGCCCGACACGCGCCGGCGCTCCGGACCGTGGCCGGTTTCTTTCTCGATGATCGACGCCAGAACCAGCGCTTCATAGGGCGTGGCGACGGCCACGTCGGATTGGCGCTTGTCCCAGGTGTCGTTCAGGATGCGCTGGCCTTCCTGGTAGGCGCGGCGCAGCAGGTCAAAGTCGGTGCTGCCCGGCGTGAAGATATAGGTGTCGGGGAAGAACAGGCCTTCGGGGTGCTTGATGGTCGAGCCCAGCCGCTCCAGCAAGTCTTCGTCGCTGACGCCGTCCAGCGTCTGCTTGACGTCCGGGTTGTCGCGCAGCGCCTGGCGGATCTGGCGATAGGTCCAGCCTTCCAGGAACGTGATCTGGCGCTGGGTCATGTCGCCGCGCGCCAGGCGCTCGAGCAGCAGCCACGGCGTATCGCCATTGATCGCCTGATAGCCGCCCGCCTTCATCAGCTTGTCGCGTTCAGACAGACGCGCCATCCACACGAAACCGGGTTCCCACATCGGCACGCCGGCCGCGTTGAGCGCGCGCGCGACGGTGCGCGGACTGCTGCCCGGATCCACCACAAAGTCGATCTTGTCGGCCGCCAGCGTCATCGGGCGGTGCATCCACATGTAGGCAGCGCCCACCGCGCCGCCAACGGCCAGAACGATGAGCAGCAGGAACCACAGGACGAAATTTCGGAGTCGCATCTTCATAAGTGTCGGAAGTTTAATGGATCGCGGGCCTTGCCCGGGACACAACCGGGGCCGGATGGCGCGGCGCGCCCCTTTGCCCATCGGGGACATGGCAAGCCCGTGCCGGGATCGGGGCTATCATCAGCACTTTGATGACGCGATAACCCCGCCGCCATGCACGCCTATTACGCTTCGATTCCCGTCCGCGCCGAAGGTTGCGCCCAATGCGCCCCGCTGGAAGATCTGACGGTCTTCACCGCCGCCGGCGCCGACGCCCTCACCTTTCTGCACGGCCAGCTCACGCAGGACGTGACCGGTCTGACCCCGGACGCCGCCCGCCTGGCCGGCTATTGCACCGCCAAGGGCCGCCTGCTGGCCACGCTGGTCATGTGGCGCGGCACTGGCGATGCCGATGACGCACCCCAGTTCTACGGCATGGTCCGGCAGGACCTGTCCCAGGCCCTCATCAAGCGCCTGTCCATGTTCGTGCTGCGCGCCAAGGTCAAGCTGGCCGCCGCGCCGCTGCACGTGGCCGGTGTGCAGGCCACCTCGGAACAGGCCGCCGCGCTGGAAGCCCTGACGGGCACGTTGCCGCGCGCCACCTGGCAGCGCGCGGACCTGCCGTCCGGCACGTGGATCGTCGCGCCGTCGGCCGACGACCGCCTGCGCTGGTGGTGGATCGCCTCGGACGCGCAGTTGGAACAATCCGGCGCGCTCACGCAGGCGCTGGGACTGGCGCCGGCCGCGCACTGGCATGCAGGAGACCTGGCGGCCGGCATTCCCTGGATTGCCGCGGCCACGCAGGATGTCTTCATTCCGCAAACCGTCAATCTGGACCTGATCCAGGGCGTCAGCTTCACCAAGGGCTGTTATCCCGGCCAGGAAGTCGTGGCGCGCAGCCACTACCGGGGCACCGTCAAACGGCGCATGGCTTACGGCACCATTGCCGACGCCGGCCTGAAAGTCCCGGCGCTCGCGGGGGTGGATGTGTTCGACGCCGCGCAGCCCGGCGAAGCCATTGGCCGCGTGGTGCAGGCCGCCACCGACGCGGGTGTCGTGTCGGTGCTGTTCGAAACCACGCTGGCCGCGCTGCCCGAGGGCGATCTGCGTCTGGCCAGCGCCGACGGTCCCCGCATCGCGGCGGCGCCGCTGCCGTACTCGATCAATCCCTGATCTTCCGGGCCTGCCGCGCAGAACCCCGCGCGCGCAGGCCTGGCGGTCATCGTCAGACCGCCACCCCGAACAACGCCCCCACGCCGGCCGTCACGGCCATCGCCGCCGCGCCCAGCACGGTGACGCGCAACGCGGCGGGCAGCTTGGGCGCACCGCCCGCCTTCGCGGCCATCGTGCCCAGTGCCGCCAGACAGCACACCGACGCGCCGATGACCCAGCCGATCAGGTGCGGTCCGGGCGACACCGCCGCCACCGCCAGCGGCACCGCCGCGCCTCCCGCAAACGACGCGGCCGAGGCCAGGGCCGCCTGCACCGGCCGCGCACGGTTGTGCAGCGAGATGCCCAGTTCGTCGCGAGCGTGCGCGTCCAGCGCGTCGTGGCTGGTGAGCTGGCGCGCCACCTGTTCCGCCAGATCGCGCGTCAGCCCCCGGGCCACATAAATGTCCACCAGTTCGGCCAATTCTTCGCCGGAATTGCGCTTGAGCGAGCGTTGTTCCATGCGCAGGTCGGCGGCCTCGGTGTCGGCCTGGGTGCGCACCGACACGTATTCGCCCGCCGCCATCGACAAGGCGCCGGCCACGAGGCCCGCCAGTCCGGAAGTCAGAATGGCGCCATGCGAGGCTTGGGCCGCGGCAACGCCGGTTATGAGGCTGGCTGTCGAGACGATGCCGTCGTTGGCGCCCAGCACCGCGGCGCGCAGCCAGTTGCTGCGGAAAATTCGATGATGTTCTTTTGCTGGCATTGCCGGAAAACCCATGCGAGGCGCGACAGACGCGAGGCGCGCCAGGCATGGCCCGGCGCGCCCCGCGCGGAGTTCATCGCGGCGTCACGCGCACCGCGGTCAGCAAGCCTATCACGCACAGCGTGGCGTGTTCGCCGTCGTAGGCATGCATTTCCACCTGGCAGACCGAAAGACGCTTGCCAGGCTTGACCACGCGCCCGGTCGCGACAAAACGGTCACCCTTTGCGGGCGCCAGGAAGTTCATTTTGAACTCCGACGTCAGCACGTCCTCGCCCGGTCCGAACAGCGTGAACGCGGCATAGCCGCCCGCACTGTCGGCAATGGTGGTGGAAATGCCCGCGTGCAGAAAACCGTTTTGCTGGCACAGGTCGGCGCGGTAAGGCAGAACGATGTCCACCCTGCCTGGCTCGACCGTGTCCAGCTTGGCGCCCAGCAGCGCCATGATGCTTTGCTGGCTGAAACTGGCCTGGACCCGCGAGGCCGGGTCCACAGCGGCATGGGACGGCGCCACGTCAGTCCTGCTCGCGCTTGACCAGGTTGACGATGCTGGAAAAGTCCAGCTTGCCGGAGCCGCCGCCGCTGTGCAGCGAATACAGATTGCGCGCCAGCTCGCCCAGCGGAATCGAGGCACGCGCCGACAGCGCCGCCTCGGCCGCCAGGCCCAGATCCTTGAGCATCAGGTCCACGCCAAAGCCGCCGGCATAGCCCTTGGACGCCGGCGCATGCTCCATGACGCCCGGCCACGGGTTGTAGAGTTCGGTCGCCCAGTTGCGCCCCGAGCTCTTGGCGATGATGTCCGACAGCACCTTGGGATCAAGACCGTTGGCCACGCCCAGCGCCAGCGCCTCGGACGTGCCGGCCATCAGGATGCCGAGCAGCATGTTGTTGCAGATCTTGGCCACCTGCCCCGCGCCTGCCGGGCCCGCATGGAATATGTTCTTGCCCATTTTCTCGAGCACGGGACGCGCGCGTTCCAGCGAGGCTTCGGCGCCGCCCACGATGAAGGTCAGCGTGCCCGCGGCCGCGCCGCCCGTGCCGCCCGAGACCGGCGCGTCAATCATGGCGATGCCGCGCGCCTCGGCCGCCTGGGCCACCTTGCGCGCCGAATCCGGCGCGATCGTGCTGCATTCGATGACCAGCGCGCTCGAGGCGATCTTGCCAAGCAGGTCCTGGTCCAAATACAGACCCTCGACGTGCTTGCTGGCCGGCAGCATCGAGATCACGACCTCGGCCCCTTCGACCGCTTCCGACGCGGACGCCGCCGCCGTCGCGCCGGCGTCGGTCAGCAGCTTGATGGCCGCCGGCACCAGGTCAAACACCTTCAGGCTGTGGCCGGCCTTGACCAGGTTCAATGCCATGGGCGCGCCCATGTTGCCCAAACCGATAAACGCGATGCTGCTCATGATGTCTTGTCTCCTGTTGCTATTGCTGTAGGTATGGATTCATCGTGACCTGCGAAACTGCGTGACCTGCGTGACCTGCGTGACGGGGGGAGCCAAGGACCGGCTGGCGAGCCGGCCTCTATCAGCGACCGATCAGCGCCCTTCCTGCCCCAGATCGGCCAGCGGATGCGGCTCCCCCTCAGACCAGGGTTCCTCAAAGAATTTCTGCACCCAGGCGTCGGTGGCCATGTCGATGACGGCCGGGTTCCAGCGCGGGTTCTTGTCCTTGTCGACCAGCAACGCGCGAATGCCCTCGGCAAAATCGCCATGCGCGGTGCATGCCAGCGCGGCGATGTACTCGACGCGGAACACGTCATCCAGCGACCGCAGGCGCGTGCGCTGCTGCAGCGCGAACGCCAGCCGCACCGATCCGGGCGAGCCCGCCAGCATGGTCTTGGCGGCGCGCGACAGCCACGGATCCTCGTGGTCCTTCAGGAAGGACAGTTCCTCGTAGATGTCGTCCAGCCGGTTGCCGTTGCACAGGTTGTTGACGACAAACGAGTGCTGGCGCAGCGGGCCGGGTTCCAGCGGCGTGGCCGGCTCAAGGGCGGTCAGCGCGCGGCGCAACAGGCCGTCGTTGATGGAGCGCGGCGGAATGGCGTCTCCGGCAGCGCCTGCGGCCTGCCCGGCCCACGGCTGCTGTTCCAGCGACGACAGCAGCGCGGGCCAATCCGCGCTGTTCAGGCGGAAGTCCGCCAGCCCCGCAAAGAAGGCGTCGGAAGTGTTCAACTGCGCGCCCGTCAGCGCCAGGAACACGCCGCTGCGGCCCGGCATACGATTCAGCAGCCAGCTTCCGCCCACGTCCGGGAACAGCCCGATCGACACTTCCGGCATGGCCAGGCGGGAGGTCTCGCTGACGACGCGGTGGCTGGCGCCCATCATCAGGCCAATGCCGCCGCCCATGACGATGCCGTGGCCCCAGCACAGCACGGGCTTCGGATAGGTGTGGATGCGATAGTCCAGCCGGTATTCGCGTTCGAAGAAGGTGCGCGCGTAAGTGTTGCTCCAGCCGGACCTTCCCGCGTTCTCTTGCATGCTGCGATACAGGCCGTGCAGATCGCCGCCGGCGCAGAACGCCTTGTCGCCCGCGCCTTGCAGCACCACCAATGCCACACCGGGATCCCGCGCCCACGCGTCCAGACGGTCAGCCAGCAGGTCCACCATCTCGAGCGACAGGCCGTTCAGTGTTTGCGGCGCATTCAGCGTCGCAATGCCGAAACGCATTCCATTGGCAGCGGATCTTTCTTCGAACAGCACCGGTGCATTCATCTTATGTCGGCTCCTTTTTCCAACAATTGGCGGGCAATGATCACGCGCATGATCTCGTTGGTGCCCTCCAGAATCTGATGAACGCGAGTATCGCGCACCAGACGCTCCAAGGGATAGTCTTTCAGGTAACCATAACCACCATGGATCTGTTGCGCGTCCAGGCAGATCTGGAAGCCCATGTCGGTGGCAAAGCGCTTGGCCATCGCGCAATAGGTGGACGCGTCTGCCGCGCCTGCGTCCAGCCTGCAGGCTGCAAGCCGCACCATCTGGCGCGCCGCGACCAGGTGGGTGGCCATGTCCGCGAGCTTGAACTGCAATGCCTGGAATTCCGCCAGGCGGCGGTTGAACTGACGGCGCTCATCCATGTAACGACGGGCAGCGTCCAGTGCCCCTTGTGCGGCGCCCACCGAGCACGTGCCGATATTGATCCGGCCGCCGTCAAGGCCCTTCATGGCGATCTTGAAGCCCTCGCCTTCCACGCCCAGCATGTTGGCGGCCGGCACGCGGACGTTTTCAAAGGTGATGGGGCGCGTGGACTGGCTGTTCCAGCCCATCTTCTCTTCCTTGCGGCCGTAGCCGATGCCCTCGCTGTCGGCCGGAATCGCAAAGGCGCTGATGCCCGCGGCGCCCTCCCCGCCGGTGCGGGCCATCACCACCAGCAGGTCGGTGTCGCCGCCTCCGGAGATGAAGGCCTTGGCCCCGTTGACGATGTAGCTGTCGCCGTCGCGCTGCGCTCGCGAGGCAAGCGATGCCGCGTCGGAACCGGCGCCCGGCTCAGTCAGGCAATACGAGGCCAGCTTTTCACCGCTGGCGAGCAAAGGCCCCCAGGCGTCCCGCAGGCCCGGCTGGCCCCACTTGCCCACCATCCAGGTCGCCATGTTGTGTATCGTCAGGAACGCCGTGGTGGACGGATCCACCGCCGCCATTTCCTCGAACACCAGCGTGGCATCCAGTCGCGGCAGACCCAGGCCGCCGATATCTTCGCTGGCGTAGATCGCGCAAAAGCCCATTTCGCCCGCCCGGGCGAAGGCTTCGCGGGGGAAGATGCCCTCGGCATCCCAGCGCGCGGCGTGGGGAGCCAGTTCGCCCTCTGCGTAATCGCGCGCGGCCTGCGCAAACGCGCGCTGCTCGTCGGTCAGTTCCAAGTCCACAGCCTGTCTCCTGTTGTAGTCGGTATTGTCTGGTGGCGTTGCTGCCGTCTCGTGAACGCCAGCCCGCCGATTTTGACATGACGTTGACGTAAACGTAAACGGACACCCGGCTTAATGTTACGCCCGAAGCGGCCGGGTGTTTTGTCTTATTGACGACAATGTGCGGAGACGGCCGGCAGCGACAGCCGCCAGCAGACAAACAGGGCGACGCGCCACGGCGGCGTCACGCCGGGGTGGCGATCAGGGCGTCAGTGCAGCGCGCTACAGCAGCCCCGCCGGCCTGACGCGCCCATTGCGGGCGGTCTTGGTGCGGCGGTGCTCGGCGCGGCGGCGGCGCGATTCCTTGGGGTCGAAGGTCAGCCCGCGATAGATTTCCACGCGGTCACCATCGGCCAGACGCGCGTGCGGCTCGGTGGCGCGGCCAAACACGCCCACGCCCCGTTCCCATGGCTTGACCACAGGAAACGCCTGCGCAAATCCGCTGGCGGCCAGCGCGTCTTCGACCGTCGCACCGTCGGGCAGGCGCACTTCCCGCTGCCACGCGTGGCCGGGCAAGGCGTAGCAGACGACGACGCCGATCTGCCCTGCCGCGAACGCCTCACTCGCCATACTTGGCCTGCGCGCGTTTGGTGAAGGAATCAATGAAGCTGGTCGCAATGCGGTTGAAGACCGGCCCCACCACCATTTCAAGCGGCCGGTTCGAGAACGCGTATTCCATGGTGAACAGGACCTTGCAGGCGTCTTCGGCCAGCGGCTGGAACACCCAATGGCCCACCAGGCTGGAGAACGGGCCATCCACGAGTTCCAGGTCGATCCGCTCGGGATAGACGTGGGTATTGCGCGTGGTGAAGCGTTGCTTCATGCCCGCAAAGGAGATCAGGATGGAGGCCTGCATGCCGTGTTCGTCGCGGGTCTGCACCTCGGCGCCGCCACACCACGGCATGAACTCGGGGTACTTCTCCACGTCGGCGACCAGGTCGAACATCTGGGCGGCGCTGTAAGGCACCAGGACGGATCGTTGTACTTTGTGCATCGACTATCGCAAATGGCTAGAATGGCAAGATTTTACCGGCACAGCGCTTTGTGGGCCTAAATGGGCCGAAACACTGGACCAGCACATCGCGCAGAATAACGAGCAATCCCCGTTCGCAACAACCCGCAATCGGCCGGATAGCCAGATTCGCAGAATCCCAGCAAGAAGGCTTTATGAGCATTATCGACAACCGCAAGGCCACGCACGACTATTTCATCGAAGACCGCTACGAGGCCGGCCTTGTCCTGCAAGGCTGGGAAGTCAAGGCGATTCGGGACGGCCGCGTGCAGCTCAAGGAAAGCTACGTCATCGTGCGCGATGGCGAACTGTTCCTGCTCGGCATGCACGTCAGCCCCCTGCCCACGGCCTCCACGCACATCCACCCGGACGCCATGCGCACGCGCAAGCTGCTGCTCAAGGCCGAAGAAATCAGCAAGCTCATCGGCAAGGTCGAGCAGCGCGGCTACACGCTGGTGCCGCTGAATCTGCACTACAAGAACGGCCGCATCAAGCTGGATTTCGCGCTGGGCCGCGGCAAGAAGCAGTTCGACAAGCGCGACACCGCGCGAGAAAAAGACTGGGCGCGCGAAAAGGAACGCATCATGAAGCACGACACCCGCGCCCCCCGCCGCAGCAAGGACGACTGATCTACGCGGCCATCGGCAACGCCGGGCGCTCGGCCTCGTGGCCGGGGCCCACGATGCGGTTGCGCCCCGCCGACTTGGCCGCATAAAGCTTGCGGTCGGCCCGCTCAAACAGCACCTGCAAATTCTCGCCGGGTATCCAGTCCTCAACGCCGGCACTGAACGTATACGAAATCGTGCTGCCGCCGTGCGCACACGGCGTGCGCCGCACGGAGTCCAGCAGCCGCTCGGCCACCTCCAGCACCGCGTCGCTGCGCATGTCCGCAAACAGCACGCAGAATTCTTCGCCGCCCACCCGGCCCACGTGATCGCCGGTGCGCAGCGTGGCAGTCGCCAGCAGGCCAAAATGGCGCAGCACCGCATCGCCGGCTGCGTGGCCGTGCGTATCGTTGATGCGCTTGAAATGATCGATGTCCAGCAGCAGCAAGGTCAGCGGACGGCGCATGCGCAGGGCCTGGGCGCAATAGCGCTCGGCCTGCAACCACCACGCCTTGCGCGACATCAGACCCGTCAGGAAGTCAGTACTGGCCTCTTGTTCGCGATCAGCCAGCATGCGGTCGTGGATGATCATGATGGTGCCCAGCGTCAGGCAAGGCATGATCAGCACCCCCAGCGTCAGGAAGGCGACGCTCCACAAGGTGGGCTCTAGAAAGGCCGACACCATGTCCAGCTCGACCAGGTAAACCGCCGCACGAAGCGCGCAGACCGCGGCGGAGATCAGCGTCACCACCCACACGAAACGGTAGCTGTAGCGTGAGCGGTGCGCCGGCATGTTGCGCTGGACGACGATGGCCACGGCCAGCATGAAGCCCATCTGCAGCAGCGACATCGCCACGATCCGCGGCCCCACCTGCCAGTCCACGTACGTATAGACCGCCACGACCGACAGCGCGGCCACGCAGCCCAGCGTCATCAGATGCCGGGGCACCGTCAGCCCGAGCAGCCGGCGCACGCCGGCATAGTACGCACAGAGGGCAAGCGCGATGGCCGTATTGGGCACCAGGATGGACGCCCACAGCGGCGCCTTGGTGCTCTGCAGCGCAAAAGTAGAAAACGCCAACAGCGTGAGCAGGTTGGCGCGGATGGTTTCTCGGATGCCGGCCATGCCGCTGCGCGCCAGCGACCCCAGCACGCAAAGGGAAAGCACTCCCGCCAGCGCTGCTATCAGAAGCAAATTAACGGGAGCGATCATGGGCGGGCGCGCCGCAAGGCGCGGTATCAGGTGTTGCGCGTGGACTTCACGATGGTCATGGCGGAGGCGATCATGCCGCCGACGTCGGACAGGTTGGCCGGCAGGATGAGCGTGTTGCCTTCCTTGGCCACATTGCCGAACGCCTCGACGTAACGCTCGGCAACCTTCAGGTTCACGGCTTCCATGCCGCCCGGCTGGCGCACGGCGTCGGCGACCTGCGTGATGGCCTTGGCGGTGGCTTCGGCGATCGCCAGCACCGCGGCGGCCTCGCCCTGCGCCTGGTTGATCTGCGCCTGCTTCTCGCCCTCGGAACGTGCAATGGCGGCTTCACGTTCGCCGGTGGCGATGTTGATCTGTTCCTGACGGCGGCCTTCGGAGGCGGCGATCAGCGCGCGCTTCTCGCGTTCGGCGGTGATCTGTGCCTGCATCGAGCGCAGGATTTCGTTGGGCGGCGTCAGGTCCTTGATTTCGTAGCGCAGCACCTTCACACCCCAGTTCAGCGCCGCCTCGTCCAGCGAAGACACGATGTTGCTGTTGATGGAATCGCGCTCTTCAAAGGTGCGGTCCAGTTCCATCTTGCCGATGACCGAGCGCAGGGTCGTCTGGGCCAGCTGCGTGATCGCCGAAATGTAGTTGGACGAACCGTACGACGCGCGCATCGGGTCGGTGACCTGGAAGTACAGCACGCCGTCGACCTGAAGCTGCGTGTTGTCGCGCGTGATGCAGACCTGGCTGGGCACGTCCAGCGGAATTTCCTTCAGCGAATGCTTGTAGGCCACGCGTTCGATAAAGGGAATCACGAATCCGGCGCCCGGCGACAGGACGCGGTCGAACTTGCCCAGCCGTTCGACCACCCAGGCATGCTGCTGCGGCACGATGGCGATCGCCTTGACGACGATCAGGATTGCCAGTGCAACGATGACGAGCAGCACGATGGTTGAAGTATCGATCATGGTGTGAAGCCTCTTTTCGAGTGGGTGCGCTGGCCTGCCCCGCCATGCCGGCCAGGGTTCCAGCGTTTGCCCGCGGCGCTGCGCGGGCGCGTTCTGCTATGTCGAGCCGCCGCGCTTGGGAGTAAGCACGAGGATCGAGCCGCGCAATTCAGTAATGGTGTGTTCGCCGGGCTGGGCGGCATGCCCCTTGGCCAGTTCAGCCTGCCAATGTGCGCCGCGGTACCAGACGCGCGTCGACCCGCTGTCGGACCAGGCCTCGACCGTGACGGTCTGGCCTATGTCCAGAATGACGTCGGCGTTGCGGGCCGAATTGACCTCGCGCTTTTTCAGTACCCGCGTTTTGCGCAGCACCACGAGTCCCAGCAGCAGCACGACGCCGCACGCCACCAGCTCCCATTGCAGGCCCGCATTCAGCCAGGCGGCAATACCGCCGGCGGCCAGACCCAAGGCGACAAGCAGCAAATAGAAGGTTCCTGTCGCCAGCTCACCGATGAGGGCCAGCGCGGCCAATCCCAGCCAAATCCACATAGTCTCGAGAATCGTCTGTAAGGATGAGTATCTGAGCGGATTGTACGTATTTCCGGGACGGAGCGGGAATTGCCGTGCGCCGACGGGAACATTTTCGCTGGATTATGATGTGCCCCTGGCGCGCCGGGTCGCGGGACCTTCGCGCCGCCCTTATTCACCCACACGCTTTTATGACCGCTGCAACTTCTTCTGCTCTCCCCGTCCTGATCCTGCATACCGGCGATCCGGACGACACGCTCAAAAGCCAGTTCGGCGGCTATGCCGAACAAATCATGCAGGCGGCCGGACTGACCCCAAGCGCCGTCGACATCGTCGCGGTCTACGAAGGCCAGCGTCCGCAGGCGCCCTCCAGCTACCGCGCCGCTTTGATAACCGGTTCGCCCGCCATGGTCTCCGACAAGGAACCCTGGAGCGAAGACACCGCCGCCTGGCTGCGCGAGGCCCTGGAGGCCGGTCTGCCCATGTTTGGCGTCTGCTACGGCCATCAATTGCTGGCGCACGCGTTCGGCGGCAAGGTCGGCTACAACCCCGCCGGCCGCGAAGTCGGCACCCAGACCGTCGAATTGCTGCCGACGGCCGGCGGCGATCAGCTCATGGCCGGCGTGCCGACCACCTTCCCCGCCCAGATGCTGCACGCGCAGACCGTGCTGCAACTGCCCGCGGGCGCGGCCGTGCTGGCGCGCTCGGACCTGGACGAGCACCAGATGATCCGCATCGGCCGCAACGTCTTTTCCACCCAATTCCACCCCGAGTTCGGCCCGGACTTCATCCGGGCCCACCTAGAACGCTATGGCCGCCGCTACGCAGCCGAAAACCTCGACGTGCCGGGGCTGTCCGCCAACGTGCGCGCGACGCCCGTGGCGGCCGGCCTGCTGCGCCGGTTCCTGGAAACCTACGCGCCCGGCGCCTGACGCCCACGCCCGCGGCTCCGCCGGCAATGCGGAGACCGTCGGCAGGGACAGCCGCAACAAGCGGAGTGCGCAGGCCGGCAAGCCTTGAGACCATAGCGCCAAGCGTACGAAATCACGCAAGAGCCAGGAGTCCCTTATGAGCCCCGCCGCCGCCCCCTTGAGCAAACAGCACGCCGCCGCCGTGGAGCGCGCCTGCCGCGCCCTGGAAGCCGACCAGCCGCCCGATCTGTCGGCGCTGGCCGAACAGGCTGGCATGAGCCGGTTCCATTTCCACCGCATTTTCAAGGCCGCCACGGGTATCACGCCCAAGGCATATGCCAACGCCCTGCGGGCCAGCCGCGCCCGCCAGCGCCTGGAAGACAGCGCCAGCGTGACCGACGCCATGTACGACGCCGGCTTCAATTCAAGCGGACGCTTCTACGAAGCCGCCCCCGCCATCCTGGGCATGACGCCCACCGCGTTCCGCAAGAACGGCGAAGGCGTGGACATCCGGTTCGCGGTGGCGCAGTGCTCGCTGGGCGCGCTTCTGGTGGCCGCCAGCAGCACCGGCATCTGCGAAATCGCGCTGGACGAGGATCCGGACCGATTGGTCCAGAATCTGCAGGACCGCTTCCACGCCGCGAAACTGATCGGCGCCGACCCCCGGTTCGAAAGCTGGGTGGCGGACGTGGTCGGCTTTGTCGAAGATCCTTCGCGCGGCCTGGATCTGCCGCTGGACGTGCGCGGCACGGCGTTCCAGCGCAAGGTCTGGGAGGCGCTGTGCGAGATCCCGCTCGGCGAAACCGCCACCTACTCCGAAGTGGCCGAACGCATCGGCGCACCCGCCGCTGTACGCGCCGTCGCCCGCGCCTGCGCCACCAACAACATCGCGCTGGCCATCCCCTGCCACCGCGTGGTACGCACGGACGGATCGCTGGCGGGCTACCGCTGGGGCATTGACCGCAAGCGCGAACTCATTGCCCGCGAAGCGCGGGCCACCTAATCTGTGCGCGGCCTGATCTGGGCCCCAGACCCCTCGGTGCGCTAAAAGCAGCTTCGGGATTATCGTCCCGCCTCTTCGATGACGCGGGGAAATCTGGGCTCATAGCACAGCAGCAGCGAAAGCCAGTGGCCGGCAGCATGGATCAAGATAGCGGGCAACATCAATAGGTTCGCTACGACAAACACCCATAAGCGGCTGTGGCGCAGGAACTGAGTGTCCAAGCCCCAGGCCGCCTTGAACGAAAGCCAGGGCCAGGGGAACTTGTTGATAAGCCTTTTCGGCGCAGGCGCGGCAGCGGGGCCGTCCTCCATGTAGCGGCGGATGTACTCCCAAAACGCGACGAGCTCGCTGGCATTGCGAGTAGGTTTACCCACGAAAGTGACTTCGATGTTATCGGTAGGAGTTCCCTGCAAATCCACACCATCGCCCCGATCCCAAACCAGAATGACAAAACCTCCGGTGCCCTCCAGTTCGCTCATGCCTTTGTCCATAAGTACCTCGGTCTTATCCCAATCCATGATACGGATGCCGCCTAGATGCTCGGGGCGTAGCAAGTAAACCTTGCGGGTAGCTCGGTTGAAACGAACGATGATGCGACGAGCGGTGAGGGATTCCAACCGAAAATACCGTAATGTGTATTTTAAGAAAATACTTAGGACCGCAAACCAGAGCACCGGAAAAAGTATCAGGAAAAAGTAATCCTCACCATCCAGTGGCAAATCATCATAGTAGCCATGACCTTGACGGATGTAGTCCACGGACACGGTCACGGTACGCAAGCACGCGTAGATCAGAAACCCATAAATCCATCCTAAAAATGCGGTGATTACTCCTCTCTTCTCATCGTTTGGCGTGCGAAGATCCATAGCCGAGTCGGTCAAGGCATATACCGACTCATTGTCGTAGACGTCGCTGCAAACACACTCGCCAACACCTTCGGGAGCATGAATTTCTGCCTGCCCCGGCTGGCGTTGTTGCTTGCCCAATTCTTCAGTCGCTTCCTCGTAGCTCATCAAATTTCGCGACCACTGAAAACCGCGCTCCAACAAATACATCAGTACACTGCCTTCACTGATCGTTGCATGAGTTCGATCTCCATTTCTTCTGTCGCCACTGGACCGTTGCGGCGGTTTTTACGAAACGAGCAGTGATCCAGAAATAGTTCCAGAGCATCAGGAAGGATATATATTTCAACCGCAGCAAAAGCCAAGATCGCGAGATTCACGCTCAGGAATATGCGGAGCATCAAGACCATCCGGCCAGCCAGGGCGGTTGACAGCCTGGAGCCCGCGTTGAGCGCACGCCCTAACATTCGACTGGTTCCATACCTTCGCGATAAATGCTCCAAGTAAGCGCCCGCCGCACCCATCCCGACCGCAACGGATAGTGTGGCTGCACCTAGCTGGGCGCTAGCCCGCAAAAAGTAAAAGCCAGCTATCGAGAATCTTCTGAAGACGAAATTCTTATTGAAGTCTTGGAAGTCATAGGTTGCCCCGACTAGCGAAGCTGCGCCAGCCAAGATCCCCGCCGTCAAGCCAAGGCCACAGCGGAATACCTTGGCACCTTGCTGCACAGCAGCGCTGCCACTTTTCTCCGCAAAGCTCACCGCGCCCGCACCCACTTCGAAACCCGTTGCAGTTAGCGCCACCAGCGCCGCGACAATCTCCACATACTCCTTGCTTCGCTTGTTTTCCGCCGTCAGTCTGTTGTACAGATTCCACATTTCCAAGAAGACCAGAGTGCTTCCAATGCGGATTTCAGTCATTGGACCTTTTGCTCCCGTCCGCAGGGCCTCCTCGAACTGACGACTGGCGGAGCGGCCCATGCGTGCCATTGACCCTCGGCTCAGTTCCTTGCCGTTCCGCAATTCGAGGCGATAATGCTGCGCGTATCGACCCAGGCGCGCGAGCAGCACTGACGCCGCCAGCTTGTTGAATGGGGCGTCCACAATGGCGGCAGCAGTCTTGCCCTGGAACATTGAGTTGCCTAGCGTGTTGATCAGCATCGCACCGCCGACCAAGTAGCCGGACGGTGGACCTCCGCCCGTTGAGGCATCTGCCATCGAATCGAGCATGGCGTGGCTCTTTTCGTAAAGATCCGCCAGCTTCTTTAGTCGGTTCTGCAACGCGACGGGGTCGACGGATTTCAGCGTCTCGCGCTCGCCGAAAAGTCGATTCACTTCGCTTTCCATGCTCTCCTGGTTCTGCGCCAACGACCGCCAGAACAGGTTTTCTCTGGATATCCCCGCTTTGCGCCAGCGATCAAGCAGTTCCTCGCCAACCGCCGTGGCATTCATGCCGGCGACAGCCTTTCCCATTTGGTCTTCAAATAGCAAGGCCTGCTCGGTATCGTTGCGGTCAAATGTGTCGAGCGCGTCGAGAAGCGGTTCGCTCTGCAGCCAGAGAAGGTGGTCCGAGGCCCGCGCGTCTTTGGCCGCGTCCGCCTTATCGACTTCTTCTCGATAGCGCTTCAGGAAATCCTGACGCATTTCCTCATCGATGTAGTCGGCGTACTTGCCCCAACTTTTGGCACGGCGCTCCTTGGCTGCGGCTTCCTGAACTTGCCGTTGATGCTGCGGGTTGCGAAAGTTGATGAAATCACCCCGCGATTGCAAAGTCATGTGGTTGTTGCTCATCTCGTACCCGCGATCCGAGTAACGCACGCCGTAGTTCTGCTGCTCCTTGTAATAGAGTTTCTCGGCTTCGTCCTCTACCAATTTCCTGATGTTTTCAATGCCGAAAGCGATCGTGAACTTACGATGGTTGGTAAGCTTTTCGTTGTCCTCGTACGCCATGAATGCATCGAGTGCGTCGACACTCGCATTGCGCCAGGCGTTCAGTTCCTGAGTAATGCCGAGAGCGTCCTCTACGACGATGGCCGCACCACGGAACCGATTGTGCGCGGCCGTGGGCCGCATTTCAGCCTGGGTCGCCTGCAGGGGTGGCGCAAGAGGATTAAACGCCTGCGTTTTGAATAGCGTATTCAATCTGGGCTGGTCTACCGCCGCGAAGTCGGCAACACGATCAAGCTGATCAAAGTTCAGCACGCCGTCTAGTGGGCGGAAACAAGCCATTTCTTCGGGAGGCAGCGACGCAAGTTTGGCGATATCCACCGAGACCAACTTATCCCTGCTTGCCGGGAGCGAGCGATATCTGCGCAGCGTTTCCTTGGTCAAAGGGCATGGGCTAAAGAGCAGGCGAAGGTCCTTGATGTCGTCCACGTCATGGACTTTGAACATCCACTTCCAGCCGGTGTATGCATCCATGATGCCCTGCCCCGCGGCGGGTTTCGGCTCCCACGGCTCGTCGGCATTCATATAGGCGAGGGTTCCGGCTTCCGATACCCGGTACTGGCTGTGCCATTCATAGGTCCCCGCGCTCACGCGCTGCACAAGGACGTACAGGAATCCCTGACGCAGCGGGCGTATAGCGTAAGTCGATTCGCTCAGACTGCCCACTCTGCCCGGCTTATTCAAATGCTCGGGCAAGGACGGAAGGAGTTTGCGCTGTTCGGCGCTACCTCCCACGGCGCCATACCGTAGCGGAAGTATCGTGAAGGTGCGAGTGCAAGTTACCTCCGCCCCGCGATTCAAGACTCCATCGAGAAGCGTGCGATTCTCTGCACACGCATTAAAGGTGTCGTTCCAATCGAGCATTGACGTCCTCAACCATTTTTCTGCGCATGCGCACTTGCAGCGCCTGCGCCAGGGGTTCTCGCAGCGCTTTCGCCTCGTGTAATGCGTCGTTCCATGCCGGAGAACCTTCGAGCGCCTTGCCTTGCAACGCCATCAAGGTCACGTAGTCGATTCGGTCGCTCTGTCGGCTCAGACCGATGCGATCCGCTTGAGCTAACAAGTCATGTACGAGTCCAAGCCGGGCGCCATGGCAGTTTTCGCGGTTGCCCTTCTTTTCAAGCGGCGCCCGAAGCTGGTCCGCCAGACGGTACGTGAGCGGGTCGCCCGCAAGCGCCTCCCAGCATGACTCGTCCAATTGAATAACTGGCGTGCGATACGGCTTGGTCGAACCGTGACCTGTAAAGTGTTTCCACGCCTTGCGCTCTCGGTGGGGAAATACCAGCCACCATGATCGGACCGGCGCCAGCCAGTCCGAGATTCCCGGGAGATCCTGGCGCGCATGAAGCACGGGAAAGGCCAATTCCGTGTGAAAGCGCAGCAAATAGGTATCGCCATCCGGGCCCTTCGCTGTCGTGGCATGGCCAAGGTGCTCGGCCAACTGAGGGGGCGACATGGCACTGGTCAGCCAGACGCAAACTGCGTCTCCGGCAATGCCAGCAACGTCGCAGAGAAAGTCGTACTGTCCTTGCAGGTTGTTCTGGGCGGAAGGCGTGAACAACCATGGGCCAATCTCGCGGAGATTCTCCAACTCTCGCTGCTGCAGTAGCGGCCAACCGGAGAATCGCTCCATCAGGTGCCTTCGGACATCAGCCTTCATGCGAGCCATTTCGATGATGGCTGTCAGCCCATGATCGGGGAGCTGGCGCAGTTCGTTTACAACGCTTTCAGAAAATGGATTCATGTGTGGCCTATCCACCGAACCGCACGACGCTGCGGCCTTCTGCGATGGCTTTCAGCAGGCATCCCACACAAACGGGTTCGCCGGGCTCCGGCGTGCCGTTGACGGAGATCGAGTTCGTGCCGCCACCGGGCTTTTGATTCATCGGACCCTTGATCAGAATGGCGACCCCATCAAGCGTGATACCTGACGCATCGATTCGGATGGTTCCTCCCGGCCCCTTGATAGTCAGGCTCTCTGCCGCTTGGCTCTCAAAAACCTTCGTGCGCTGCCGGATCGCCTGCCCCGCCTGCAGTTCCGAGTGCCCCTCGACCGTATGCTCCTGGTGTCCGCCTATACTCACCCAATGATTCGCTGCGGTCTTGTCGCGGCGGTTGTTGCCCACTTCCTCGGTGCGGTCCTTGGCGGTGTGGATGATGTGATTGCGCCCCACGGTCAAACAGTCATCCCGCCCTATGTCATGCCGCCGGTCCTGGCCGATGTTGACCTGTTCGTCGTTGCCCACCGTCTCCATGCGGTCGTGGCCGATGATGATGGCTTCATCGTTCTCGACCTGCTCGCTGCGGTCATGGCCCACGAACGTCGACTCGTCGTTGTTGACGTGGATGTTCTGGTCCTTCTGCGCGTGGACGTAAATTTCTTCCTGGTCCTTCTCGTCTTCAAAACGCAGTTCGTTGTACCCCTCGCCCTTGTGGGTCTTGCTCTTGATCGTCATCCGCGTCTTATGTCGCGGCAGTTCGTAGGGCGGCAATTGCAGGCGGTTGTAGGCGCGGCCGGTGATCACAGGCTGGTCCGGATCCCCATCGAAGTAAGAGACGATGACCTCCTGCCCAATGCGCGGGATGGCCAAGTGGCCCCAGGTGGCGCCGGCGATGTCCTGTGAAACGCGGATCCAGCAGGAGCTGCGTTCGTCGTCCTTGCCGAGCCGATCCCACGGGAACTGAACCTTCACCCGGCCGTACTCATCGGTATAGAACTCTTCATTGGGCGGGCCGACCACCATGGCGTTCTGCGGGCCATCGATGCGGGGCCTGGGTAGCGGTTCTGCCCGCCATTCGGCGTCGTCCGGGACCAGTTCGGCTTCGTAGCTGTAGTGCGTACCCATCTGGGCTTGTGCGCTTTCCTCGGCCTGACTCGTGTGTTGGATGCCCCGGTGGACAATGCGCACCGGACGCCAGCCTCGGTTCAGGTCTTCGCGCGGATGATCGGCGAGGGTGAATGAAATGCCTGGCTGGAGCCGCGGGTCATCGCCTTCAACGAAGGCGACGCGCGAATCGCGGCGATGGCCGCGCAGGCGGTTCTCGGCGAAGGGCTTGCCGGCTTCGTCGAACTTGGCCCGAGCGGGATAGTCGTAGCGCTCGTAACGGCGGCCTTGGTGGTCCAGATCTCGGCCATCCCGGCTGTGCTGGTGGGTGTAGCGCGGATGGTGAAAGGTGTAGTCGCGCTGGGTCTGGCGCGCGGTGCGCACGTTCTCGGTGTACGAGAAGCGGCGCAGCGCTGGCCGCGGCTGGTCGCCGCCGGGCGTCGGGTTGTACTGAACCGGTTCATCACCGACGCGGCCATGGATGAACAGGCGGTCGCTGTGGATCAGCTTATGGCCCTCGGCGGCATGGCGGAAGGAGTAGACAAAGCCTTCCTCGCGCATGATGCGCTCGACGAAGTGATAGTCGGTGTCGCCGGCCTGCACGCAGTATTCGCGCGCCTGGTGTTCGGTGGTGCTGCGCTGCTCGTAGTCCTGATTGAGGCCATGCGCCTTGAGCACCGCCTCAGCGATCTGCGGGACGCTTTGCGACTGGAAGATGCGCCAGTCGGAACTTAGCTTCAGACGCGCGAGGCGCGGCTCGACGATGGCGGAATACCGCGTGCGCCGAAAGCCCGTGTCGCCCTGGACGAACGACGAGACCGCGCCGTGCACGTAGCGCACGGGCTTGGAGCCGTGCCAGATCGTAAGCAACGCGGCGCGGCCCAGCACCAGGCCGAAATCGATGGCGGGATTGGCGCTGGCCAGGTTCACTTCCAGCAGGAAGGTCTCGGACAACCCTTCCTGCAGCGTAAATTCAATGACTTCAAATGACTCGTCGCCAATGATGAAAGTGAACCGCAGATCGGATTGAATAGGAATGACGTGCTCCCGCAGCGACAGACCTTTCGCACTTGCCATGAGCGCGCGGTCCGCCTATGGAAACGCGTCCGCTGCAAATGAAGAATTTCGCAATGGACGCGAATGGAATACGAGGTCCATTACGTCACACGATCGAATCTATGGATATCAGAAGACTCTTACTTTGATCGGGGGCATCTGAAGAGAGCATTCGTCGCCGAGGCTCGACGAGCACTTTTCCATTAGCGCGGCTGCGCCCTATTCCCACGCCGTATAAAAAAAACCCCGCGTCCCAAAAGACGCGGGGTTTTCTGTTTCAACCGGCCAATCAGTTCTTGGCCAGACGCTGCCACGTATCGACAACGGTGTCCGGATTCAGCGACATCGACAGGATGCCTTCGTCCTTCAGCCACTGCGCGAAGTCCGGATGGTCGCTGGGGCCTTGGCCGCAGATACCCACGTACTTCTTGGCGGCCAGGCAAGCCTTGATTGCACGGCGCAGCATGAACTTGACGGCTTCGTCGCGCTCGTCGAAGTCGGCGGCCAAGAGTTCCATGCCGGAGTCGCGGTCCAGGCCCAGCGTGAGCTGGGTCATGTCGTTCGAGCCGATGGAGAAGCCATCGAAGTACTGCAGGAATTCGTCGGCCAAAATGGCGTTGGACGGAACCTCGCACATCATGATCAGCTTCAGGCCGTTTTCGCCGCGCGCCAGGCCGTGCTTCGCGAGCAGGTTCACGACCTTCTCGGCCTGACCCAGCGTGCGCACGAACGGCACCATGATTTCGACGTTCGTCAGGCCCATTTCATCGCGCACCTTCTTGAGCGCTTCGCATTCCATGCGGAAGCACTCGGCGAAGTCTTCAGCGATGTAGCGCGACGCGCCGCGGAAGCCCAGCATGGGGTTCTCTTCCTCGGGCTCGTAGCGCGAGCCGCCAACCAGCTTGCGGTATTCGTTGGACTTGAAGTCCGACATGCGCACGATGACCGGCTTGGGGTAGAAGGCGGCGGCGATGGTCGCCACGCCTTCAGCCATCTTCTCGACGAAGAAAGCGCGCGGGCTGGCATGGCCGCGGGCGGCCGATTCCACGGCCTTCTTCAGCTCGCCGTCCACGTTCGGGTAGTCCAGGACCGCCTTCGGGTGGATGCCGATGTTGTTGTTGATGATGAATTCCAGGCGAGCCAGGCCGACGCCGCCGTTCGGAATCTGGGCGAAGTCGAACGCCAGTTGGGGGTTGCCCACGTTCATCATGATCTTCAGATCGATGGCGGGCATGTCGCCGCGGCGCACTTCCTCGACCTCGGTTTCGATCAGGCCGTCATAGATGCGGCCTTCGTCGCCTTCGGCGCACGACACGGTCACGGCCTGGCCTTCCTTGAGCAGGTCGGTCGCGTTGCCGCAGCCCACCACCGCCGGAATGCCCAGCTCACGCGCGATGATCGCCGCGTGGCACGTGCGGCCGCCGCGGTTCGTCACGATGGCCGAGGCGCGCTTCATCACGGGTTCCCAGTTGGGATCCGTCATGTCGGTGACCAGGACGTCGCCCGGCTGGACCTTGTCCATGTCGGAGATGTCGCCCACCACGCGCACCGGACCCGAACCGATCTTCTGGCCGATGGCACGGCCGGTGATCAGGACCTGGCCGGTCGCCTTCAGGCGGTAGCGCTGCTGCACGTCATTGACGCCCTGCTGCGACTTCACGGTTTCCGGACGCGCCTGCAGGATGTAGATCTTGCCGTCGATGCCGTCGCGGCCCCACTCGATGTCCATCGGACGCTGGTAGTGCTTTTCGATGATGACGGCGTAGCGGGCCAGTTCGTTGACCTCGTCGTCGGTCAGCGAGTAGCGGTTGCGCTCGGACACCGGCACATCCACCGTGCGCACGGCACGGCCTTCGGGGCGCTCGGGATCGAATTCCATCTTGATCAGCTTGGAGCCGATACGGCGGCCGACGATGGGATAGTGGCCCTGTTCCAGCGTGGGCTTGAAGACGTAGAACTCGTCGGGGTTGACGGCGCCCTGCACGACGGTTTCGCCCAGACCATACGAGGACGTGATGAACACGACGTCCTGGAAGCCCGATTCGGTGTCGATGGTGAACATGACGCCGGCGCTGCCCTTGTCGGAACGCACCATGCGCTGGATGCCGGCCGACAAGGCGACGTCGGCGTGGGCGTAGCCCTTGTGCACGCGATAGGAAATGGCGCGGTCGTTGTACAGCGACGCGAACACGTGGCGGATCTTGTCCAGCACGTCATCGATGCCCACGACGTTCAGGAAGGTTTCCTGCTGGCCGGCGAACGAGGCGTCGGGCAGGTCTTCCGCCGTGGCGGAGGAGCGCACGGCAAACGAGCCCTTGCCGTCAGCATCGAGCTTGGCAAAGGCTTCGCGGATCTGCGATTCGAACTCGGGCGAGAACGGCGCGTCGACGATCCATTGGCGAATCTGCGCGCCGGCGGTGGCCAGCTCGCGCACATCTTCGGGATTCAGCGTGGTCAGGCGTTCGGCGATCCGCTTGTCCAGGCCGGAGGCCTTCAGGAAGTCGCGGAAGGCGTCAGCGGTCGTCGCAAAGCCGCCCGGCACGCGGACACCCGCGCCAGACAGCTGGCTGATCATTTCGCCAAGAGATGCGTTCTTGCCTCCTACCGAGTCCACGTCCGTCATGCGGAGCTGCTCGAACAAAACAACATACGACATTGAAGTCACCTTTTACAATGGAATGAAAGCGAGTTTGGTCAATGGCTGGATCGTGCTGTTTTTGATGCCGGAAAAACCGCGTTTTCCGGCCTTCACAGAACCGATTTCAGACGCTGACCAAACTGGCCTTGGACCGCCCTTGGGGTGACTTATAGGGGCCTGATTGTACTCGGTGGAGTACGTCCGGCCATCTGCCTGGTTGGAATTTTTTACACATGACATCTACCCCTATCGTACGCACGGTATACATCGTTTCCGACAGTACCGGCATCACCGCGGAAACGTTCAGCCAGTCCGTGCTTTCGCAGTTCGAAGAGGTCAATTTCAAGCCCATCCGGCTGCCCTTCGTGGACACGCTGGAAAAGGCTGCGGAAGTCGCCATGCGGATCGACCGGAGCGCCCAGGACGCGGGCGTCCCGCCCATCGTTTTCAGCACCCTGGTCAACCCGGAAATTCTGGCCCGCGTTCGACAGGCGAACGGAATTTTCCTTGATCTGTTCGGCACATTCGTCAGCCACATCGAGCAAGCGCTGGGGTTGAAGTCCAGCCATTCCATCGGCCGGTCGCATATGCAGGCCAACTCGGAAAAATACCGGAACCGGATCGACGCCATCAACTTCAGCCTGGCGCATGACGACGGCCAGTTCGTGAACCAGCTCGATCAGGCCGACGTGATCCTTGTCGGGGTCTCGCGCTGCGGCAAGACGCCCACCAGCCTGTATCTGGCCATGCAGTACGCCATCAAGGCCGCCAACTTCCCGTTGACGCCGGACGACTTCGAACGCGGCACCCTGCCCTCCACCATTGCGCCGCACCGCGCCAAGCTGTTCGGCCTGTCGATCCAGCCGGAACGCCTGGCGGAAGTCCGCAACGAACGCCGCCCCAACAGCCGCTACGCCCAACTGGAACAATGCCGCTACGAAGTGGCGGAAGCCGAACGCATGATGCGTCGCGAGGGCATTTCCTGGCTGTCCAGCACCACGAAGTCGATCGAAGAGATCGCCACCACGGTGCTGCAGGAGGTTGGACTGGATCGCGGATAAAAAAGGGCGCGCCAAGGCGCGCCCTGCTTCTGCGGCGGGAAATCAGGGACGTAGCTTGACGCGTTCGCGTGATCCGGCGCCCCAGTACTTCAGCGGCGAAAGTTCATGCTGAGCCACCGCTTCGGACTCTTCCAGACGCATATCCTGCCGGCCCACGCTGCCGTTGCCGGTTGCGCCTTCGATGCTCAGACGCACGTACCGCGTCTGGCCTGGGCCAGGGTGAACGACAGCGACTCGCCGTCGCGCAGCGTATCGATCTCGTACTTGCCCGCGGGGCGGTTCACGTAGAAGAAACTGCCCGGCTTGGACCGGCCAACCTTCATGCCATTGTCGCGCAGATACGGCTGACTCGACACCACGCCAAGCGGCGCCGGCGGCTGATAGAAATAGATGCGGCCGGTGTCCGGAACCATGACGGGAATGGTGCCCGCCACATCCTTGTAGCGGGGACCGCCGCAACCGGCCAACAGGGCGGCGCCCAACGCGGCGGCAGCGATCATCTTGAAACTGCGGGTCATCGGATATCTCTACTGTCAGAGACTAGCGCAGGCCCGAAACCTGCTCGGACGAAGCGGCGCCCCAATAGCGCATCTTCAGGAGTTCGGCCTCGGCGACTTCCGGGGGATCCACCAGTTCCATGGACAGCTTGCCGACAGTGCCGGTGCTGCCCAACGATTCGGCCGTGATGCGCACGTAACGCGTCTGGCCGGGGTCGAGCTTGAAGCTGACGCCATCCCCCGTCCAATACAGGTTGGTCACGACGTAATTGCCCGCCGGACGGTCCACGAAGAAGAAGCTGCCCGGCTTGTTGCGGCCGACGACATCCTGGTTCACGCGCAGCTTATGCTGCGCCGACGCGGCAGCCGAGGGCTGGGCCTGGGGCTGGTAGAAGTAGATGCGCCCATTGCCTTGTTCCACGGGCGGCATGCGCCCCTGCAAGGATTGATACTGCGCGCCGGCACAACCGGCCAATGCGACCACCGTTGCGGCCGTCGCCGCCAATTTCAGCCAGATCTTCATTGACGCATTTCCACAGGCAAGGTGACAGGACGGTTGAGCGGCAGATAAGCCGTTTCGCCGGGCAGGTAAAAGCCGACAAGCTTTCCGGAAGACGCCACGAGGTAGGCCTCGCCCTGGCGCCGCGTCTGGACGGTGAACAGCCCGTCGAGCGCACGGTAGACGTCACCGTGCGGCAGGGCTCCCACACGCTGCCATTGCGACGCCGCCGGCAGATTGGCGATGCTGTCGTTGGGCAGTTGGGCGCTGACCATGCGAGACAACTGGATCACGCTGACCGGCTCTGAAGCCGCAACGGGAACCAGGCTGACCTTCTGCGTGGAGACGGACATGCATGCGCTCAAGGACAGCATGCCCGCGAAGGCCAACGCCGCAAACCTGCCTAAGCGGGCTGCGCCCGCGACTTTCGGAACTACCGACGACACCATTGTTACCCCGGCTACGAACGAAGTGCGTAAGTATAGAGGTGCGTCAGAACTCTACAAAACGTGTCGCGCGATCAATAGCGCAGCGCCTCGCGTTCGCGGTTGGTGGCGCCCCAATACCGCAGTCCGGACAGGGCTTGCTGCGCAGCCTCGGCCGAGGGTTCCAGGCGCAGCACCTGCTTGCCGCCGTCGATGTCGACCCTCACGTACTGGGTCTGCCCTGCCACGAGCGGCACCACCAGCGGGTCCTTGCGCTCCTTGCGATCCGTTGACGTGATCACGTCGAGCGTGCCGGCGGCGCGATCCACAAAAAAGAAGTGGCCGGCCTTGGATTTGCCGACGCGGGCGTTGTCCACCAGGATCGCCGGCGGCCGAACCTTGTCGCCATTGGCCGTCTTGGGCTGGTAGAAATAGATCCGGCCTTCGCCCGGCTCCAGCGCGGAGATCTTTGCCGACACGTCGGCGTATCGCGGCCCGGCACAGCCCGCTAGCAAGGTTGCGGCGCCCAGCGCAGCCAGGCTCAGTTTGATCCAGTTCTTCATGTATCCCCTCCCCGGGTTCAGATAAGCGGGCAGCGCATCCTGAACGCGGCCCATGTTGCATGAGCGCGGCAGTATACGGGGAAGGCTCCGCCTTCAATCGCCGGAAAAGCGGGGGGGTCCTGCGCCGGATCAGGCGGGGCTGCGCACGCTCGCCTGGCGCCGCTGCTCGAACAGGCAGATCGCCGCGGCGGCGCCGACGTTCAGCGACTCCACGGCCGCGGCGTCATGCGGAATGCGTACCTTCAGGCTGGCGGCCGCCAGCAGCGCCGGCGCGACGCCCTGGCCTTCGTGGCCAAAAACCCATGCGCACTGTTCAGGCAGGCGGTCCGCGAAAAGATCGCGCGAGCCGTCCAGGGCGGTCGCCACCAGCGGCACGCGCAGGCGGGGCAGCAGAGCCTCCAGGTCGGCGTGCTCGTGGATCTCGAGAGCAAAGTGCGCGCCTTGGCCACTGCGCAGCACCTTGGGCGACCACGCCGCCGCCGTCCCTGTTGCCAGGAACACGCGCTTGATGCCCGCTGCGGCGGACGTGCGCAACAGCGTACCCACGTTGCCGGGATCCTGGATACGGTCAAACAGGACGCAGGTTTCATCGACCTGCGCAGGCAGCGCCGGAACGGGCGGCGTGACCAGGAAGGCAACGCCCTGCCCGCTTTCCACCGCAGCCACGGCGTGCATCAGCCGCGCGTCCAGCGCGAGGCTGACGTTGTCCGGCACGGCCGCGGCAAGCGCGGCGATATCGGGCTGGGACAGGCGGTCCACGTCGAAGATCGCCCGCTCCGGTGGGCCGTAATGTTGCAGCCAGGCCTGGCACAGATGGACGCCGTCGAGCAGCACGGGTGCGCCGCGCTTGCCGGCCGTGCCGGCCAGCTTGACCAGCGCCTTGACCGCCGGGTTGTCCCGGGAACTGATGTGCTTCATGAAACCAGGCCGAAAGCCTTGATGGGAGCAAAGCTGCGCCGGTGTTCGGCGCACGGGCCGTGCTCGCGCAGCCGTTGCAGATGCAGCGCCGTGCCATAGCCCTTGTGCTGATCGAACGCGTACTGCGGATACAACGTATGCAGGCGCAGCAGGTCCGCGTCGCGAGCGGTCTTGGCGAGAATGGAGGCGGCCGAGATGGCAGGCACGAGCGCGTCGCCCTTGATGACGGTTTGCACGGTGCAGCGCAGCTTGGGCGCCTGATTGCCGTCAACCAGGGCCAGTTGCGGCACCATGGCCAAGCCCTGCACCGCGCGCTGCATGGCCAGCATGGTGGCGCGCAGGATATTCAGGCTGTCGATTTCGGCGACGGTGGCGCTGGCGATGCACCAGGCGAGCGCCCGTTCCTTGATCTGCAGCGCCAGTTCCTCTCGGCGGACCGCGGTCAGCACCTTGGAATCGGCTAGCCCGCCGATGAATCGTGACGGATCAAGAATGACGGCGGCCGCGTAGACCTCGCCTGCCAGCGGGCCGCGGCCGGCCTCGTCAACGCCTGCGGTCAGCAACGCAGGCTGCTCTGGCGCCACGAAAAGCTCAGGCTGCTCCATCGGCCACCTCCAGGATCGCCTGCGCGGCCAGCGCCGGCGTATCGCGCAACAGGTCTTGGTGCATGGCGGTAAACCGCGCCTCCACGCGAGCGATCAGCGCGTCGTCGGTCAACGCCTGCCAAGTCGCTTCGGCCAGTTTATCGGGCGTCGCGTCGTCCTGCAAAAGCTCAGGGACAACAAAGTCACGCAGCAGCACGTTGGGCAGACCCACCCACGGCAGATACGGGCGCTGCTGGCCGGACTTCCAGGCCATGATGCGCCGCATCCACGGCGACAACACGTAGGAAATGACCATGGGCCGCTTGAACAGCGCCGTCTCGAGCGTGGCGGTGCCGCTGGCGACGAGGACCGCCGTGGCGGCTTCCATGACGGACCAGGCCACCGGCGCCTTACGGTCGCCGCCCTCGCCGTGCAGGTCCTGCGCGGTGACGCAGCGCAGGCC
Organism: Achromobacter sp. UBA2119; assembly: GCF_002331005.1. NCBI lineage: Bacteria > Pseudomonadati > Pseudomonadota > Betaproteobacteria > Burkholderiales > Alcaligenaceae > Achromobacter > Achromobacter sp. UBA2119. The sequence goes on from NZ_DCYD01000017.1 coordinate 302,580, forward strand.
GGGCACCGGATGCTGCGCCAGGATTTCAAGGAACTCAGCCCGCCGCTGGTCATTGACCATGGGCACGATGCACTGCAAGGCCGGATCTTTCTTCAGCAGTTGCTGGGCGGCTTGCAGGAAGCGCGGCGCCAGCAGGCGGATCTCGGACGAGCGGCTGCCGGGCAGGATCGCCAGCACGCGGGCGTTCTGGTCGATACCCAGGCGTTCGCGCGCGGCGGCGCGGTCGGGCTGCATCGGCACGGCGCCGGCCAGCGGATGGCCCACGTACGTAACCGGAATGCCTTCTTTGCGGTAGATCTCTTCCTCGAACGGAAACAGCACCAGCATGTGCGATACCGATTCGCGGATCTTATGAATGCGTTCGTAGCGCCACGCCCAGATCGAGGGCCCAACGAAATGCACCGTCGGCGTACCCGCCTGCCGCAACTGATGCTCAAGGCGCAGGTTGAAATCGGGCGCGTCGATGCCGACGAACACAGCGGGCCGCTCGGCCAGCCAGCGGCGTTTGACGTCGCGGTAGGTGGCCAGCAGGCTGGGCAGGCGCTTGAGCGCGTCCACGTAACCGAACACGGTCAGCGCGTGCATCGGGTGCCAGGCTTCAAAATCACGGGCCTGCATCTGCGGCCCGCCAATGCCTTCGCAACGCACGCCGTTGTCGCGCGCTTGCAGACCGGCAATGATGCGCCCGGCCAGCAGGTCGCCCGAAGGCTCGCCGGCCACCATGCCGATCCGGGTGCTCATGGGCGGATGATGCCGCGGGAGGCGACGTCCAGGAAGTCCAGCAGCGTCTGCAGGTGTTCCGCGGCTTCGGGGATGGCCTGCTGGCGGTCGCGCAACTCGGCGCGCGCCGCGTCCAGGGACAAGCCCCGGCGGTAGATGATCTTGTAGGCTTCGCGCAGCGCCGAAATGGAGGTGGCGGAAAAGCCGCGGCGCTTCAGGCCTTCGACGTTGACCCCAACCGGGCGGCACGGGTTGCCGGCGGCCAGGACGAACGGCGGCGTGTCCTGCATGAGCGAGCTGTTGCCGCCCGTCATGGTGTGCGCGCCCACGCGCGAGAACTGGTGCACGCCGGTCAGGCCGCCGATGATTGCCCAGTCGCCCACGTGCACGTGGCCGCCAAGCTGCACCGAGTTGGCCAGGATCGTGTGGCTGCCGATGTGGCAGTCATGGGCCACGTGAACGTAGGCCATGATCCAGTTGTCGTCGCCCAACGTCGTTTCGCCGCCGTCTTGCGTGGTGCCGGTGTTCAGCGTGACGAATTCGCGGACCGTGTTGCGGTCGCCGATGGTCAGCCGGGTGGGCTCGCCCGCGTACTTCTTGTCCTGCGGCATGCCGCCGATGGAGCAGTACCGGTAGAACCGGTTGTCGCGACCGATGGTGGTCACGCCGTCGATCATGCAGTACGGGCCAATTTCGGTCCCCGCACCGACGGTCACATCGGGCCCCACCACTGCGAACGGGCCGATGACCGCGGTCGGGTCGATTTTTGCCGCCGGATCGACAACAGCGGTGGGATGGATGTTTCCTGCCATTTACTCTTCCAGGCTGCGAATCGCGCACATCAGCTTGGCCGACGCCACTTCCTGGCCATCGACGGTCGCGCGTGCTTGATACTTACAGATGCTGCGGCTCAGGCGTTCAGCTTCGACCTCAATGCGCAGCTGGTCGCCCGGAACGACGGGACGGCGGAAGCGCGCGCCATCGATGCCGACCAGGTAATACGCGGTCTTGGCGCCTTCGCACTTGAGGCCACCGTTCTCGTCCGTGAAGGAGAACAGCGCCGAGGCCTGCGCCATGGCTTCAACGATGAGCACGCCCGGCATCACCGGATGGTGAGGAAAGTGACCGTTGAAAAACGGCTCGTTGATCGAGACGTTCTTGATGGCGACGATGGACTTGCCAGGCACCATTTCCACAACACGGTCAATCAGCAGCATCGGGTAGCGATGCGGCAGCCTCTCCATGATCCCCTTGATGTCGAGTTCCATTTTTCTCTTCGTTCCTGCGAAATTAAATAAGGTGGCGGCGCGCGCGCGCCAGGGCGGCGAACGCGCCCTAGTCCTTTTCCAGCGTGCGCAAACGGCGGCGCAATTGCGCCAACTGTTGTATCACGGCGGCGTTGCGCTGCCATTCGCCATGCTCCGCGTACGGGAAGACCCCGGTATAGCGGCCAGGCTTGGAAATATTGGACGTCACAGCGGTGCCGCCCGAGATATGCACGTCGTCGCCCAGCACCAGATGGCCCGAAAGCATCGCGGCGCCGCCGATGGTGCAGCGCTCGCCGATGGTCGTGGAGCCTGCCACCCCGACGCACGCCGCCATCGCGGTATGCGCGCCGATGCGGCAGTTGTGGCCGATCATGATCTGGTTGTCGAGCTTCACGCCGTCAGCCAGAACGGTGTCTTCGAGTGCGCCTCGATCGACGGTGGTGTTGGCGCCGATTTCGACGTCGTCGCCAAGGGACACGCCGCCAAACTGCGGAATCTTGCCCCAGGCGCCCTTGCCCAACGAAGGATCCGGCGCAAAGCCGAAGCCGTCGGCGCCAAGCACCGATCCGCTATGCAGGATGACCCGGGCGCCGATCTTCACACCTTCGTACAGCGTGACATTGGCATGCAGCCGGCCGTCGGGACCGATGGACGAACCCGCGCCGATGACGCATCCCGGACCCAGCACCGTGCCTCGCCCGATGCGCACGCCAGCTTCAACGACGCAGTTGGGGCCGACGCGCACACCCTCTTCGATGATGGCGTCTGGCGCGACCACGGCGGAGGGATGCGTATCTGCGGGCAAGACGGGTCTGCGGGCAGTGTCAAACCACTGCGCGACGCGCGCGTAAAGCAGATAGGGATGCTTGCAGACGACCAATGCGAACGGCGGCCGGTCGGTGCCCTGGGCCTCAAGCGCCTCGGCGACGTCGGGAGAGACGATGACCGCCCCTGCTCCGGTTGCGCCAAGCTGGCTTTGATAGCGGGGGTTAGACAGGAAAGAGATTTCCTGAGGACCGGCCGAAGACAGGGTCCCGATGCCGCAGACCCGCATGGGGTCTGCGCCGGGAACCGCACTGATACGCCAGTCCATACCCTGGGTATTGGCGGCGCTCAACATTGCTTCGAGTGTCGGCGCGCGGGCAAGATCCAGTAAAACCGGCATGACTAGACGGGTATCGCTTTACTTGCCCAGGCTCTGAATCACCTTGTCGGTGATGTCGATGCGGGGGTTGACCGTCACTGCGTCCTGGATGATCAGGTCGTAGTTTTCCTGTTCGGCGATGCGCTTGATGGCGTCATTGGCCTTGGACACGATGCCCGAGAATTCTTCGTTGCGGCGGCGGTTGAAGTCTTCCTGGAATTCGCGGCGCTTGCGCTGCAGGTCGGTGTCCAGGTTGGCCAGTTCGCGCTGGCGCTTGACGCGGTCGGATTCCGACAGGACGGGCGCGTCCTTGTCGAACTTCTCGGCTTGCGAGCGCAGGCTGTTGTTCAGGCGTTGGAGTTCGTCGTCGCGCTTCTTGAATTCGGCTTCGATCTTGCTCTGGGCAGTCTTGGCCGGACCCGATTCGCGCAGGATGCGTTCGGTATTGACGAAACCGATCTTGGTGTTTTGCGCTTGGGCGGGGATCGCGGCAGCCGAACCGAGAATGAGCGCACCCACCAGGGCAATGGAGCCGCCCAGCTTGCCACGGCGCTTCGCGCCCAGCGTCTTCGATGATTTAAGTGCGAAATCAGACATCATGAAAATCTCACCTTCCAGTAAGGCAAAGCCAAAGTGTGTATTGTGCCACTAAACAGCAAGGACGCTGGGCCGGTGGGCCCTGCCCTTGTTTTCAAGAGTAACGCCTCGCTTAGAATCCGGTCCCGATCTGGAACTGGAAGCTTTGCTTGTCGTCGCCCGGCTTGGAATTGAGCGGCCGCGCATAAGACAACTGCAGCGGACCCATCGGCGATTGCCAGGACAGGCCCACGCCCGCCGAGAAACGCCAGCCGCACGGATCTTCGACCTCGGTATTGTCCCGGCCGCCCGTGCAGGAGAGGCCGCTGCCTGCGGACACCTGACCGGCGTCGCTGAAAATGAACCAACGCAACGTGCGGTCCTTGGACGCGCCCGGGAACGGCAGGTAGAGCTGGGCGTTTGCCACGATGCGGCGCGTGCCGCCCAGGTAGTCGCCCGTCTTGACGTCGCGCGGACCCAGCGACGAGCCTTCATAGCCGCGGACGGTGCCGATACCGCCGGCATAGACGTTCTTGATGACCGGGTAATCGTTGCTGCCGTAGCTCCGGCCCCAATCAACCATGCCGTTGAGCGCCAGCGTGTACGAGCCGCCCAGCGGCACGTAGTACTGCTGCTGCGCCGTCAGCATGGTGTATTGCAGGTCGACGGTCGACAGGTCGGCCTTCAGGCGCGTGTACGAACCCTTGGTCGGCGCCAGCGCGCTGTCACGCGTGTCCTTGGACCAGCCGGCGCTGAAAATCACCGAATTGGTCGAATCGCCATACTGGTCGACGAAGTGCTCGTAGGCCGCCGGCGAGTTGTTGTACAGGTCGATCTGGTTGCGTTCGAAGTTGGCGCCCAGGAAGACGCGGTCATACTCCGAGATCGGGATACCGAAGTTCATGCCGAGGCCCATGGCCTTGACGCGGTAGTCACCGTCGTTGTTGTTCCAGGGCTCGGTCACGCGGTAGTACGCGGACGTGGTGCGGCTGATGCCGTCCTTGGTCCAGTACGGATCGGTGTGCGACAGCACCACCGCGCGGTTCGTCTTGCTGGTGTTCAGTTGCAGCGTGAGGTTGGTGCCGCTGCCGAAGACGTTGTCTTCGCTGATGCCAGCCGACAGAATCGCCTTTTCGGACGAGCCGTAGCCCACGCCCAGGTTGATCATGCCGGTGGGCTTTTCCTTCACGTCGACGTTGACGTCGACCTGGTCGGGCGAGCCCGGGACCGGATCGGTCTTGACGTTGACGTCGCTGAAGTAACCCAGGCGGTCGACGCGGTCGCGCGAAGTCTTGATGTCGGCGGCGTCGTACCAGGCGGCTTCCTGCTGGCGCATTTCGCGGCGCACGACTTCGTCGCGGGTACGGGTGTTGCCGCCGATCTGGATGCGGCGCACATACACGCGGCGGCTCGGATCGACGTAGAAGGTCAGGTCGGCTTCGTGCTTGGCGCGGTCGAGCTGCGGGTTCGGGTTGACGTTGGCGAACGCGTAGCCCAGTTCACCCAGGTAGTCGGTGATCGCCTTGGCCGAATCGTTGGTCTTGGCGGCCGAGAAGGTCTCGCCAGCCTTGATCTGCACCAGGTCGTTGATTTCCTTGTCCAGGCCCAGCAGGTTGCCCGCCAGCTTTACGCTGCGCACCTTGTAGGGCTCGCCTTCATGGACGGTGATCGTGATGCGGATATCCTTGCGGTCCGGCGAAATGGTGACTTGCGGCGGCTCGACCGAGAACTCAAGGTAACCCTGATCCAGGTAAAACGAGCGCAGGCGTTCGAGGTCGCCCTCGAGCTTTTCGCGCGAGTATTTGTCGGTATCCGTGTACCAGGTCAGCCAGCCCGGGGTGGTGAGCTTGAATTCGTCCAGCAGATCGCTTTCGGAGAAGGCTTTATTGCCGACGAAACGAATTTCCTGGATGCGGGCGACCGAGCCCTCGAACACATCGAAACTGACGCCGACGCGATTGCGCGGCAGCGGCGTGACGGTGGAGGTGACTTCGACGCCGTACTTGCCCTTGGACAGATACTGCTGTTTCAGTTCGTATTCAGCGCGCTCGAGCATGGAGCGGTCGAAAATGCGGCCTTCCGCAAAACCGACCTGGGCGAGCGACGTGGTGATGGCCTTGGAGTCGAACTCGCGCATGCCGTTGAAATTAACGGAGGCGATGGTCGGACGTTCCTGGACGACCACGACGACGACATTATTGTCCGTCTGGATCTGAACGTCGGTGAAAAAGCCCGTGCCATACAAGCGGCGAATGGCTTCAGTGGCTTCTTCTTCGGTGAATTTCTCGCCGACTTTGACGGGAAGATAACCAAAGACGGTGCCGGCGTCGGTTCGTTGAATACCCTCTACGCGGATATCCCGCACGACAAAGGGTTCGAAGGCGTGGGCCAAGGCCGGCAACATCAACGCGGCGGCAACGAGACCCGGCAGTACACCCTTTTTGTGTTGAAACATCCGGCGAAAAGACATCCTTGAGTATCCTCGGTCGTGCAAATGGCGGGGGATTTTATGCCAAATCGCGTTCAAGTGAACAAACGCGTGAAATCGTTGAACAGCGCAAGCCCCATAAGGCTTGCCAATATGCCTATGCCAGCGCGTTGTCCGATGTCGATCCATCTGGCAGGCGGGGGGCTGCCCCGCACAATTTCGACGAGATAGTACAGCAGATGGCCACCATCCAGCATAGGAATGGGAAGCAAATTTAAAACGCCAAGGCTGATACTGATCAATGCGATATAGGCGATATACGCAACAATGCCAATCCGGGCGGTCTGACCGGCATAGTCGGCAATCGTGACCGGACCGCTGACATTGCGCCACGACACGTCGCCCGTCACCATCCGGCCCATCATGCGCAGCGAAAACCAGGCGGTATCCCAGGTGCGGACGGCGCCGCGCCACAGGCTGTCGAAGACGCCATAGCGCACCGTCACCATCGGCACGTTGCCGCCCAGCTGCACGCCGACGCGGCCGATCTCCTGGCCGTTGACGACTTCGGGGCGCGGCGTGACGTTCAGAGTGACGCTGGCGCCGTCGCGCACCACGGTAAGCGCAAGCGGCTTCCCGGCGCTTTCCTGAATTTGCTTGACGAGTGCGCCGGTATCGGGCGCCGGCTGGCCATTCACGGCCACGACAAGATCGCCGGCGCGCAGGCCCGCTGCCTGCCCTTCACCGCCGTCGATCACGGCGCGCACCGCGGGCTTGGGTTGAGCCAGACGAACACCAGCGGCGGCGAGCGGGTCGCCCTCGGCCGGGTCCATCGTGTTGGGGGGAAGGTCGAGTTCGCGCTGCTGAACGGCGCCGGACGGGGTGCTGACCTCGATGCTGGCGCGCCCACCGGTGGACATCACGTCCATCAGGCGCCAGCGGGCGTCGGACCACGATGCGACTTCCTGGCCGTCGATGGCCAGGATGCGATCGCCGCCCAGCAGACCCGCGCGGGCGGCAGGCGTCTCGGCGGCGGGCGGCGCGATGATGGCGACGGGCTCCTCGGTGCCGGCCATATTCAGGCCCGCATAAAGAAACACCGCAAGTATCAGATTGAAGATGGGACCGGCCGCCACGATGGCGATGCGCTGCCCGACCGGCTTGGTGTTGAATGCCGACGCCGCCACCGCGGGCAAAGCCCCGGGCGGCGCGTCGTCCAGCATCTTGACGTAACCGCCCAGCGGCAGCGCGGAAACCGCCCATTCGGTGCCGTGCCGGTCGGTGCGGCGCAGGATGACCTTGCCAAAGCCGACTGAGAAACGCAGGACCTTCACGCCACACAGGCGGGCAACCCAATAGTGCCCAAGCTCATGGAAAATGATCAGTGAGCCAAGCGCTACGGCAAAGGCCAGCAGGGTGAAAAGCATGGGGTCGGAATCTAGGAAATCAGAGGCAGGCGCGGCCCGCTATCAGGCCAGTCCGAGGTTGCCCGAAAAGGCGCGCGCCTCGGCGTCAAGCGCAAGTACGTCGTCAAGACTGCTGAGCGTAACAGATGCCTGCCGTGCTTGCCACTCGAGCGCCGCCTCGATGACCCGCGGAATCCAGGTATAGGCGAGCCGGCCTTCCAGGAAGGCGTCGACCGCAACTTCATTCGCGGCGTTGAGCGCCACGCAGGCGCCCTGCCCCGCCCGCATTGCGGCGAACGAATGGGCCAGGCAAGGAAACCGGGTCAGATCCGGCTTTTCAAAGTCGAGCCGGCCGTGGCGGGTCAGGTCCAGCGGACCGACGCCGCTCTCGATGCGATCGGGGAATCCAAGACCGTAGGCAATGGGCGTGCGCATGTCGGGCTGTCCCAACTGCGCGAGAACGGAGCCGTCGTCGTACTCAACCATCGAATGGACGACGCTCTGCGGGTGCACCACCACGTCGATCCGATCGGCGGGCATTGCGAACAGCCAATGGGCTTCGATGACCTCCAGGCCTTTGTTCAGCATGGTGGCCGAGTCGACGGAGATCTTGCGGCCCATGCTCCAGTTGGGATGGGCGCAAGCTTGCTCGGGCGTCACGTCGTGCAGGTCTTCGAGATCGCGCCCGCGGAACGGGCCGCCTGACGCGGTCAGCAACAGGCGCCGCACACCCTTTGCCGGACTATGCGGCGCATCGGCGCGACCTTGGTGCGGCAGGCACTGGAAGATGGCGTTGTGTTCGCTATCGATAGGCAGCAGTTCGGCGCCGTTATCGCGGATTGCCTGCATGAACAGCGTTCCGGCGGCAACCAGAGCCTCTTTATTGGCCAGTAATACGCGCTTGCCTGCACGCGCGGCGGCCAGCGCAGACGGCAAGCCTGCGGCGCCGACGATGGCGGCCATGACGGCGTCGCATTGGGGATCCGCGGCCGTGTCGGCCAGCGCCTGCGCGCCGACGCGGATCTCGGGCATGGGCTGTCCGCCCGGCCACGCGTCGATGAATTTCTGACGGGCGGCGGTGTCGGGCACCACCACGACGGCGGCCCGGCTGGCCAGCGCCTGCTCGGCAAGGCGCTGCATCCGGCTGTGCGCCGACAACGCATAAACCGCCATCCGCTCCGGGTGGCGAGCAATTACGTCCAGCGTGCTTTCACCGATGGATCCGGTCGATCCCAGCACGACGACACGTTGAAAAGCCGTCAAAACAAGACTCCAGACAAAAGTAGCGCGAACGGCGCGACGGGCAGGATCGCGTCGATGCGGTCATAGACGCCGCCATGGCCAGGCAAGAGCGTGCTGGAATCCTTGCGGCCCGCGCGGCGCTTGAGCAGCGATTCGAACAGGTCTCCCACAATGGACAGCACGCCCAGAACAGCGGCGATCGGCAACGCAAGCCAGAAGGTCCAGCGTTCGACCAGGGCATGACCGAAGGTGCCGTCCCACAGGCTGGACAAGCCAATCCACACCACCGCGCCCAGGACGCCGGCAATGGCGCCTTCAATGGTCTTGCCGGGACTCACGCGCGGAGCCAGTTTACGCTTGCCGAAGGCCCGGCCGGCAAAATATGCCGCAATATCAGCCACCCAGACGAGGGCGAGGAGGGACACGACGAACACCGCGCCGCGCGCCACGTACATCTGGGCCAGAACCGCCCAGGCGGCAAACGCGGCCGGCACGGAGAAGACCGACCAGGCCAGGCTGGCCGGCGGCGCATCGGAACGCCCGCGCACCACGGCGGTCACGCCGCCAAACAGCCAGACGGCCGAGACGGCAGGAACCAGGTAGCGCAGCACCCAGCCCGGATCGCCGGCGCCGCTACGGTCGCCCGCCAGCCAGGCGGAGGTCAGCACCAGCATGCCGGCGAACAGCAGCACGGCCACGCCGATGGAAATGACGGGGGATGGCGGTTGCGGCAGCGTCAGGCGCAGCCACTCCCAATTGGCGCAGGCGGCCGCAAGGGCCAGCAACGCGACGAACCACCATGGATTGGCGCTCGCCATGGCGGCGGCCAGAATGGCCAACAAAACGACGGCGGTAACGATACGCTGGCCCAGCATGTGACGGTCTCCTCTTGTGCTGCCTGGAAAGACGCGCGCGTCGCGATCAGCCTATTTGGCGGCGGCTTCGCTGACTTGGGCGCTGGTGCGGCCGAAGCGGCGCTCGCGCGTGCGGTACCAATCAAAGGCGGCCATGAGTTCATTGGCGCCAAAATCCGGCCAATAGCGATCCGTGAAGTAGAACTCCGCGTACGCCATCTGCCAGATCAGGAAATTGGAAATGCGCTGTTCGCCGCCGGTGCGGATGAACAGGTCGGGCTCGGGAGCCCATGCCATGGAAAGATGCCTGGAAAGGCGCTCTTCGTCCACCCGGTCAGGGTGCGCCGCGAGGTCGGGCTCGGCCGCCAGCATGGCGCGGGTGGCTTGCAGGATGTCCCAACGGCCGCCGTAGTTGGCGGCGACAGTGAGGTGCAGCCGGTCGTTGTGCGCGGTGCGTTCCTGGGCAGCGGCAATGAGCTCGCGCAGGCGCGGCTCGAAGGCGCTCAGGTCGCCGATCACGTGCAGACGCACGCCCTGCTCTTGCAGCTTGCCGACTTCACGCTCAAGCGCCTGCACGAAAAGGCGCATCAGCAGCGAAACCTCTTCGGCCGGGCGACGCCAGTTCTCGGAACTGAACGCGAACAACGTCAGGTAGCGCACGCCCGCGCGTCCGCAGGCCTCGACCACGCGCCGGACGGCCTGCACGCCCTTGGCATGCCCGGCAGTGCGAGGCAGCAGGCGCCGCGTCGCCCAGCGACCGTTGCCATCCATGATGATGGCGACGTGCTCGGGGATGTCACGGATATCGGGGACCGCCTGAGTCGAACTGGTTGCCATTAGTTTGGGGACTGCGCGCGGCGGACCGGCGAAAAAGACGAATACGGGAAAAAACCTGCGCCGTCGATTCCATCGCTACGAGGAAGTACCGCGAGGCAATGGACGGGACGGCGCATGTGCAACGTAATCCTGACGCCACGCGGGCCGCAATGCGGCGCCTCGTGGCGTGCTGGGATTATACGGTCATGATTTCGGCTTCTTTCTGGACGACCATCTTGTCGATGTCGGCGACGGCGCGATCCGTCAGCTTCTGGACGTCATCTTGCGAACGACGCTCGTCATCCTCGGAGATTTCCTTGTCCTTGACCAGCTTCTTGAGCGCTTCGTTGGCCTCGCGGCGCAGGTTCCGCACCGCGATCTTGGCGTCTTCGCCTTCGCTACGCACGACCTTGGTCAGGTCACGGCGGCGCTCTTCGGTCAGCGCGGGCATCGGCACGCGGATCGTGTCGCCCATGGAGATGGGGTTCAGACCCAGGTCTGACTCACGGATGGCCTTTTCGATCGGGCCGGCCATGTGCTTTTCGTACGGCTGCAGGCTGATGGTGCGGGCGTCGACCAGGTTCACGTTGGCGACCTGGCCCACCGGCACGGGCGAACCGTAGTATTCGACCTGCACGTGGTCCAGGATGCCGGTGTGGGCCCGGCCCGTGCGGATCTTGGCCAGGTTGGTCTTGAGCGTATCAAGCGACTTGGCCATTCTGGCCTCGGCGGATTTGCGGATTTCTGCTGCGCTCATGGAATTTCCTTTTCTTTAAACGTGTACCAACGTGCCTTCGTCCTCGCCGCTCACGACTCGCTTGAGCGCGCCGGACTTATTGATCGAAAACACCTTGATCGGCAGTTTCTGGTCGCGGCACAGCGCAAAGGCAGTGGCGTCCATGACTTCCAGACGGCGGACGATCGCCTCGTCGAAGCTGATGCGCGCATAGCGCGTTGCGGTGGGATCCTTGTTGGGATCCGCGCTGTAGATGCCGTCCACTTTGGTGGCCTTCAGCACGATCTCCGCGCCGATCTCGGCGCCGCGCAGTGCCGCAGCCGTATCGGTGGTGAAGAAGGGGTTGCCGGTGCCCGCGGCGAAGATCACGACCTTGCCCTCTTCGAGGTAGCGCAAAGCCTTCGGCCGGATGTAGGGCTCGACGACCTGATCGATATTCAGCGCGGATTGTACCCGGGTGTCGATACCCTTGTGCTTGAGCGCGTCTTGCAGCGCAAGCGCGTTCATGATGGTGGCCATCATGCCCATGTAGTCGGCGGTCGCGCGGTCCATGCCCTGCGCACCCGGGGCGACGCCACGGAAGATGTTGCCTCCGCCGATGACGATGGCCAGTTCGACGCCCGTGGCGGCGACTTCAGCGATCTCATCGGTCATACGGACGATGGTGGAGCGATTGATGCCGAATGCATCGTCGCCCATCAGCGCCTCGCCGGAAAGTTTGAGAAGAACCCGTTTGTATGCCCTGCTGCTCATAGGTGATATCCCGAAGAACAATCCGACGAAAGTGTAAGTCAAGAATGGGGTTGACCCCCAGCGCCGCGCCCGCAAGGCGGGTTGGGCGCCCCCGAGGCGTCTGCCTTCGGGGCCCATGCGGCGAAAAAGGCCGGACTAGAATTTAATCTAGCGCCGGCCTTTAAGCACTACCTAGAGGTCAGGCGGCGCCAGCGGCGGCGGCGGCAACCTCAGCGGCAAAGTCGCTGGTCTTCTTCTCGATACCTTCGCCGACGACGAACAGCACGAACTTGCTGATCGACGCGCCCTTTTCCTTCAGGTGCTGTTCGACCGTGTGCTTGTCGCTCTTGACGAAGGGCTGCGACAGCAGCGTCACTTCCTTCAGGAACTTCACGACCGAGCCTTCCACCATCTTGGCGACGATGTCGGCCGGCTTGCCGGATTCAGCGGCCTTCTGCTCGGCAACCGAGCGCTCGGCGGCGATGTCGGCCGGGTTCACGCCGTCGGCGTTCAGGGCCTTGGGCTTGGTGGCGGCGATGTGCATCGCCAGGTCCTTGCCCACTTCTTCGGCGCCGGTGTATTCGACCAGCACGCCGATCTTGCCGCCGTGCACGTAGCTGGCCAGCGAGTTGGCGGTCTCGATGCGCTCGAAGCGGCGGATCGAGATGTTTTCGCCGATCTTGCCGATCAGGGCGGTGCGGGTGGTTTCGACGGTGCCTTCACCGTACGGCAGCGCCGACAGCGCGGCGACGTCGGCCGGGTTCTGCGTCGCGACCAGTTCGGCCAGCTTGTTCACGAAGCCGACGAAGTCGTCGTTCTTGGCGACGAAGTCGGTTTCGCAGTTGATTTCGATGACGGCGCCCTTCTTGGCGTCGGCGGAGATGAAGAGACCGATCAGGCCTTCGGCGGTGACACGGGCAGCAGCCTTGCTGGCCTTGTTGCCCAGCTTGACGCGCAGGATTTCCTCGGCGCGGGCCAGGTCACCTTCGGCTTCCGTCAGGGCCTTCTTGCATTCCATCATGGGCGCGTCAGTCTTTTCGCGCAGTTCCTTGACCAGGGCAGCGGTAATTTCAGCCATGTTTGCTCCAAATTTTGCTAAGACACGCCCCGGCGGGCCGGGGCTGTGATTTGATTCGATGGGACGCCCGCACTGGGCGGGCCTGGAAGATGGGAGCCCAGCTTCGCAGCGCCGGCGGGGCGGAAACGGGCCGGTTTCGGCGCCGCTTCCAGACCTTACCCGCCGGACATGACAACCGGCTTAGGCCTGGTTGTCTTGAACTTCGACGAACTCTTCCTGACCTTCGCCCAGTTCTTCGACCAGACCGTTCAGGTTTTGCTCGCGGCCTTCCAGGACGGCGTCGGCGATGCCCTTGGCGTACAGCGCGATGGCCTTGGCCGAGTCGTCGTTGCCGGGGATGACGTAGTCGATACCCTCGGGCGAGTGGTTGGTGTCAACCACGGCGACCACGGGGATGCCCAGCGTCTTGGCTTCGGCGATGGCGATCTTGTGGTAGCCGACGTCGATCACGAACATGGCATCGGGCAGACCGTTCATGTCCTTGATGCCGCCGATCGACTTGTTCAGCTTGTCCAGTTCGCGTTGGAACAGCAGGCCTTCCTTCTTGATCATGCGCTCGGCGCCGCCTTCGGCGACAACGGCTTCCATGTCCTTCAGGCGCTTGACCGAGGTCTTGACCGTCTTGAAGTTGGTCAGCATGCCGCCGAGCCAGCGGGCGTCGACGAAGGGCATGCCGCAACGGGCGGCTTCAGCGGCGACCAGCTCGCGAGCGGCGCGCTTCGTGCCGACGAACAGGATGTTGCCGCCGCGAGCAGCCAGCTGCTTCACGAACTTGGTGGCTTCCTGGTACTTATCAACCGTCTTTTCGAGGTTGATGATGTGAATCTTGTTGCGGTGGCCGAAGATGTACTGCGACATCTTGGGGTTCCAATAACGGGTCTGGTGACCAAAGTGGACACCCGCTTCCAGCATTTCGCGCATCAAAGACATTTAATTCTCCAAGGGTTGGTTTCTTGCGCCGCACCTGCATCAGCATCCTGCTGACACCCTGGGTGGTGTTGCGCGCGATTTCCCGCAAAAACGCGGGATGACAAAAATTTTAACCGGGCCGGCCGATCACTGCCGCAATAACTACGACGCTCCAGGCGTGTTGCCTGTAGCGGCGCGCCTTTAACGACTTCTACTACGCTGCCGCGATAAACCCAGACGGCCGCCACACGACAAGAGACTTGCATTGCGCCTGTCCGACACTCCAGGAGTTTCCTGGAAGTTTCTTCGAGACGCACCCGGAATTGTTTTGTTGGCGGCGAAATCCAGTTCTTCGCAAACGTAGCCGCAAGGCCCGCCCGCGCATCAGGCCGCTGTGGCAGTTCTTAAGGACCCCTTTCAGGATGCGCCTTTCAGCACACGCTTTTCAGCACACGCATCTAAGCAAAATTCCAAGAACTTAATCCAGCGCCCATACCGAACCTGCATCGCCGCTCGAAAACACTTCCGGGCTTGCAAGCACACCGCGCCCAGCCAGTGTCAGCATCCATGCCCCAAGCTTCATGCCAAAAGCTTCATGCCCTAAGCGCATCCAGCCGGATCTCCGTTTGTCGCCCACTTTTTCCTCAACACCAGCAGCCTGCCCGAATTCGCTCCACAACCTTCGCTTGCGGTGAAACTTCAGGGCTTGCCGCGGGATCTCAAGAAAGAACCGCGCGAAACCAGATTTCCTGCCGGGTGTGCACTAGAACCTCTGCTCTAGACCTGTGCTTTGGACCCAAAGGCCAGCACCCGCCGGGTTTGGCTGGGAGCCCGGATGTTCCCACCCTGACGGATGTTCTTGTCCTGACTCTTCTTGCCGGTAACCCGATTGCTCCCCAAATTTTTAGGGAAGCCTATAATTCTACTATTCTTTCAAGCAGACATTCAAGCGACTCGTCGCAAGCATTCCATGGGCACAATCACCAATCCGGCCGACCTGGCCAAGATGCGCGCCGCCTGCCAGGACGCCGCCAAAGTTCTCGATTTCATCACCCCGCACGTCAAGCCGGGGGTCACCACGGGCGAACTCGACCGCCTGTGTCTGGAATACCTGACCGACGAGCTCAAGGTGAAGTCCGCCACGGTCGGCTATGCGCCCCCGGGCTACCCGCCCTTCCCCGGCGCCATCTGTACCTCGGTCAACCATCAGGTGTGTCACGGCATCCCGGGCGACAAGGTCCTGAAAAACGGGGACTCATTGAATATCGACGTCACCATCATCAAGGATGGCTGGTTTGGCGACACGAGCCGGATGTACGCAGTGGGCGAACAGTCCATTCTGTCCCGGCGTCTGTCCGACATCACGTTCGAGTGCATGTGGAAAGGCATCCAGCAGGTCAAGAACGGCGCCACGCTGGGCGACATCGGCAATGCGATCCAGAAGCACGCCGAATCGAACGGCTTCTCGGTGGTGCGTGAATTCTGCGGCCACGGCATCGGCGAACGCTTCCATGAAGACCCGCAGGTGCTGCACTACGGCAAGCCCGGCACGGGCGTGAAGCTGGTGACCGGCATGCTGTTCACCATCGAGCCCATGATCAACGCCGGACGCCGCGAGATCCGCCAACTGGCCGACGGCTGGACCGTCGTCACCCGCGACCACAGCCTGTCCGCGCAATGGGAACACGCCGTCTGCGTGACGGAAACCGGCTACGAGGTCCTGACCCTCTCGCCCGGCATGCCCCAGCCGCCCGCGTTCATCACCGAACCCATCGTCATTCCCGCCGTCTAAAGCCCGCAGCCACCCATGACCGCCGAAATCCTTACCAAGCTGCGCGAACGCATCCAGGAATCCCGGCGGGCCGCGGTGGCCCAGTTCCGGGAACACGAACGGCCGGACATCCTGCTGACCGAATTGCGACGCATCGTGGATGCCGCCCTGCGGGATCTGGTCAAGCATTGTCCGCTGCCGATCGGCGCCACGCTGGCCGCCGTGGGCGGTTATGGCCGTGGCGAGCTCTACCCTCATTCCGACGTCGACCTGCTGATCCTGCTGCCCCACGCCCCGACGCAGGACGAAGAAAGCGCGATCGAAAAACTGGTGGCTTCGCTGTGGGATCTGGGACTGGAGCCCGGCCACAGCGTGCGCACCATCGAGGATTGCGAGCGCGAGGCGGACGCGGACATCACCGTGGAAACCGCGCTGCTGGAATCCCGCTGGCTGGCCGGCAGCCGCGTGCTGATGCGCAAATTCGATGCCGCGACCAAGTCCCGGCTTGATCCGCAGGCGTTTTTTCTGGCCAAGCGCGTCGAAATGCAGCAGCGCCATGCGCGCTACCACGACACCCCGTACGCGCTGGAACCCAATTGCAAGGAATCGCCGGGCGGCTTGCGCGATCTGCAGGTCATTCTGTGGATGGCGCGTGCAGCCGGTTTCGGCAATAACTGGCGCTCGGTGGCGCAGGCGGGGCTGCTGACCTCGTCCGAAGCGCGCGACCTGCGCAAGGCCGAGCAGGCTTTCAAGCGCCTGCGCATTGAACTGCATCTGCTGGCCAACCGTCGCGAAGACCGGGTGCTGTTCGATCTGCAGCCTGCGCTGGCCGAGGTCTACGGCATCCACGCCACCGCCACGCGGCGGGGCAGCGAACTGCTGATGCAGCGCTACTACTGGGCGGCGCGGCTCGTGACGCAGCTGAACGGCATCCTGGTGCAGAACATCGAGGAACGGCTGTTCCCGCGCCCGGACAGCGACGCGCGCGACATCGACGACGATTTCCGCAACCTGCGCGACCGCCTGGACATCATTCGGGACGACGGCTTCGAGCGCAATCCCACCCTGCTGCTGCGCGCCTTCCTGGTGATGCAGCAGCACCCCGAGCTGACCGGCATGTCGGCGCGCACGCTGCGCGCCATCTGGCATTCGCGTCACCGCATCGACGCGCAGTTCCGCCGCAACCCGGTCAACCGCAAGCTGTTCCTGCAGATCCTCCAGCAGCCGCGCGGCATCGTCCACGAACTGCGGCGCATGACCATGCTGAACATCCTGCCGCGTTATCTGCCGGTGTTCCGCCGCATCGTGGGCCAGATGCAGCACGACCTTTTCCATGCCTATACGGTGGACCAGCACACGCTGGCGGTGGTGCGCAACCTGCGCCGATTCACCATGCCCGAACACGCGCAAGAATATCCGCTGGCTAGCCAGTTGATCGCCGGGCTGGACCGGCACTGGCTGCTGTACGTGGCCGCGCTGTTTCACGACATCGCCAAGGGCCGCGGCGGCGATCATTCCGAACTGGGTGCGCGCGAAGTGCGCAAGTTCGCAGCGGATCACGGCATGGACCCGGAAGACGCGAAACTGGTCGAGTTTTTGGTGCGTCAGCATCTGCTGATGTCGGCGGTGGCGCAAAAGCGCGATCTGTCCGATCCGGACGTCGTGCAGGAATTCGCCGCCACGGTGAAGGACGAGCGCCATCTGACGGCGCTGTATCTGCTGACGGTGGCGGACATTCGCGGCACCAGCCCCAAGGTCTGGAACGCCTGGAAGGGCAAGCTGCTGGAAGATCTGTACAAGCTGACGCTAGCGGCGCTGGGCGGCGCCCATGCCGACGCCCACACCGTCCTGGCCGAGCGCAAGGAAGAAGCAGCGCGGCTGACCCGGCTGGCCGGCCTGCGCGACGACGCGCGCGAGGCGTTCTGGAATCAGCTCGACGTGGCGTATTTCCTGCGCCATGACGCGTCCGACATCGCCTGGCACACGCGCCACCTGTATCACCAGGTCGCGCCGGCCAAAGCCGTGGTCAAGGCGCGCCCCACCGAGCAGGGCGAAGGCCTGCAGATCATGGTCTACACGCGCGACGCCCCCGACCTGTTTGTCGCCATTTGCGGTTATTTCGACGCCAAGTCGCTGTCCATTCAGGACGCGCGCATCCACACGACCCGCCATGGCTGGGCGCTGGACAGCTTCATCGTCCTGCTGCCGGAGGGCGCCAGCGACCTGCGGGCACAGGCGACGCTGGTCGAACACGAGCTTGCCGAACGCCTGAAGGATCCGCAGGCGGCCGCGCAGGCCCACCCCGGCCGCGGCGGTTGGTACGGTCGTGGCCGGCAGTCCCGCGTGTCTCGCGTGTTTCCGGTCATGCCCCAGGCCGAACTGCAGCCGGACGAGCGCAGCACGTCATGGCGCCTGTCCGTCACGGCGACCGACCGCCCCGGGCTGCTGCACGCCCTGGCGCGCGTCTTTGCGCGTCACGAGATCAACCTGCTCATGGCCAAGATCATGACGCTGGGCGACCGCGTGGAAGACGTGTTCATTGTGGATGGATCCGCACTGGCGCGCCCCCGCAGCCAGATGCAGTTCGAACGCGACATCCTTGACGCGCTGTCGGGCGACGAGGCCCAGCAACGCGCTGCCTGACCCGGCATCGCCAGACCCGGCCCGGACCGCATACAATCCGGGTTTTCGGCCAGGCGATGCTTGCTCACATGCAGCTCAACGACTATCTGCGCATTTTCGGTGGCAGCTTTTTCTTCGCGCTGGCCACCCTGCTGCCGTTCCTGAATCCGCCTGCGATCGCCCCCATCTTTCTTTCGCTGACCGAGGGCGCGTCCTCGGCCACTCGGGTGGTGCTGGCCAAGCGGGTCGCGATCAATGTGTGCCTGATGCTGATCGTGGCCATGGTGGCGGGCAACGTGCTCCTCAGTTTTTTCGGCATCTCGCTGTCCATCGTGCGCGTGGGCGGGGGCATGCTGGTGATCGCCAGCGCCTGGCGGCTGGTGAACTCGCCAGATGCCGACACCGAGCGTGTGGCGCGCATGGCCGAATCGTTCACGCCCGAGATGGCGAAGGCGCGCGCGTTCTATCCGCTGACCTTCCCCATCAGTTGCGGCCCCGGCTCCATCGCGGCCGCCATCACGGTGGGCGTCTCGCTGCGGGACACGAACCACGCATGGAGCCTGGTGCGGCTGGCGGGGTCCATTCCCGGCATCATCGTCGTGTCGTTGACGCTTTACGTCTGCCTGCGCTTTGCCGCGCAGATGCTGCACCGCCTGGGCGATAACGGCACGGCGGTCTTCATGCGGTTATCGGCCTTCATCATGCTGTGCCTGGGGGTGCAGATTTTCTGGGAAGGCGCGCGGGAACTGCTCCTGAGCGTGCTGACGCAGGTGATGCAACCAATTCCCGTCCCGAAGGCCTAAGCAAGTCCGGCCGCCGCGCCGGCTTCGTCCAACTCATTCCAACGCAACAATGACCTCTCGCTCAGAACGCCTGCTCCGCCTGATCGCCCTCTTCTCCTTCGGCGCGGTGGGCATCGCCCTCGTTTCCCAGCACGTCTTCGACATGCCGCCCTGCGCCTGGTGCGTGATGCAGCGCCTGATCTATCTGGTGATCGGCGTCGTCGCGCTGATCGGCGGCTTTGGCGGCGGACGCGCGCTGACGCGCATTTGCGGCTTTCTTGCTGCCCTCTTGTCGCTGTCCGGCATCGTAGCCGCCTGGTATCAGTACAGCGTTGCCGCCAACATGCTGTCGTGCGACCAGACGTTTGCCGACCGCTTCATGACCGGCATCGGGCTGGAAAGCGCCATTCCGCCGCTGTTCGGCATCTATGCCACCTGCATGGACGCCAAGGTGCCGGTGCTGGGCGTCGAGTACGCCCTGTGGAGCCTGGCGCTCTTCGTGATCCTGTTCTTCATGGCCCTGCCAGTGGTGTTCCGGCGCGGCCACGCCTGAGCCGGCCGCTTCGATCCGTGCAGACGCTGAAATACCTGACCGGCTACCCGGAACCGCTGCTGGCGCAAGCGCAAAAGCTGCTGGACCAGGACAAGCTGGGCGCGGCCCTGCTTGCCCGGTATCCGGGTGGCGCGCATGAAGTGCGCACCGACAAGGCGCTGTACCAGTACGTGACGGACCTGAAGAACGCCTACATGCGCAACGGCGACCAGATCAACAAGGTGGCTTTCGACAGCAAGATCCACGTGATCCAGCATGCGCTGGGCCAGCACACCTATATCTCGCGCGTGCAGGGCGGCAAGCTCAAGGCCAAGCACGAGATCCGGGTGGCGACGCTGTTCAAGAACGTGCCCGCGGAATTCCTGAAGATGATCACCGTGCACGAACTGGCCCACCTGAAGGAAAAGGACCACAACAAGGCGTTCTACAACATGTGCCTGCGCATGGAGCCGCACTACCATCAGTACGAGTTCGACCTGCGGCTGTACCTCACGCATCTGGAGGCCACGCGCACGCCGCTATGGGAAGCGCAGGGCTAGCCATTGCCTGCGGCGCTGCCCCGTCGGCGAAAAAAATGCCGTCCCGAGGGACGGCATTTTTGTCTGCGCGAAACGCCGGGAGAAATCAGGCGTCGTCGGACGTGTAGCCCATATTGAAGCGCAGACCGCCCGCGTCTTCGTCCTTGCCGGGCTCGGAGCGCGACTGCCCCAGGCGGGCCAGGTACTCGGGCGTGATGTCGCCGGTGATGTACTGGCCGTCGAAGCACGATGCCTCGAAGCGCGTCAGCTTGGGGTTGATGTCGCGAACCGCCTGCTGCATGTCGTGCAGGTCCTGGTAGACCAGGCTGTCGGCGCCGATCGCGCGGGCGATTTCCTCGTCCGTACGGCCGGTGGCGATCAGTTCGCTTTGCGTGGGCATGTCGATGCCGTACACGTTGGGGAAGCGCACCGGAGGCGCTGCCGAGGCGAAGTACACCTTGTTGGCGCCGGCTGCGCGAGCCATGTCGACGATTTCGCGGCTGGTCGTGCCGCGCACGATGGAGTCGTCGACCAGCAGCACGTTCTTGCCCTTGAATTCCATGCCGATGGCATTGAGCTTCTGGCGCACCGACTTACGGCGCACGGCCTGGCCCGGCATGATGAACGTACGGCCCACGTAGCGGTTCTTGATGAGCCCTTCGCGATAGTCCAAGTTCAGGCGCGCAGCCAGCTGCATGGCGGCCGGGCGCGAGGAATCGGGAATCGGCATGACGACGTCGATGTCGCCCAGGCGCATGTTGCGCGCGACCTTGTCGGCCAGGTATTCACCCATGCGCAGACGCGCGTCGTACACCGACACGCCGTCGATCATCGAATCGGGGCGGGCGAAGTAGACGTACTCGAAAATGCACGGCACGAGCTGGGGGTTGTCGGCGCACTGGCGGGCGACCATGCGGCCGTCCAGGTCAATGAACACGGCTTCGCCAGGCTCGACGTCGCGCACGAAGGTGAAACCGCTGCCTTCGAGGGCCACGGATTCCGAGGCCACCATCCATTCCACGCCTTCTTCGGTCTCCTGGCGGCCGATGCACAGCGGACGGATGCCGTTGGGATCGCGGAAGGCGAGCAGGCCGTAACCGGAAATCTGGGCCACGACGGCGTAGGCGCCGCGCACGCGCTTGTGCAGGGCGGCAACCGCGCGGAACATCGCGTCATCGTCCAGCGACACGCCGTTGGCGGCCGATTGCAGCTCGTGCGCCAGCACGTTCAGGAGGACTTCGGAATCGGAGTTCGTGTTGATGTGGCGGCGGTCGACGCGATAGAGCGATTCACGCAATTCGCGCCAGTTGGTCAGGTTGCCGTTGTGGGACAACATGATGCCGAACGGGGCGTTGACGTAGAAAGGCTGGGCCTCTTCTTCACTGGCGCTGGAGCCCGCGGTGGGGTAGCGGACCTGGCCGACGCCGGACGTGCCGGGCAGCGCGCGCATGTTGCGCGTGCGGAACACGTCGCGCACCAGGCCGTGCGCCTTGTACATATTGAACTGGTTGCCTTGCGACGTCGCAATGCCCGCGGCGTCCTGCCCGCGATGCTGCAACAGCAGCAAGCTGTCATAGAGCAGCTGGTTGACCGGCCCGCGCCCGATGACCCCTACGATTCCACACATGGTGAGATTTCCTGGTTGATTTGAAGCTAATCAGTACGGCAGCCACGTCGCCAGGGTTGGCGGCAGCCACGTCTTGATATGTTTGATGGCCTCGATGGCCGAATGCGAAAACATGGCGTCCTGCCACCATGGCTCTTGCGGCAGCGGCGTATACCCTGCGGCGGCGACCAGCGCCAGCACAATCAATAGACCACGGGCCAGCCCGAACATTCCGCCCAGGCCGTGATCGGCCGGGCTGAGTCCGGTGCTGCGGATCAGGGCGGCAAGCGTCATATTGACCAACCCCACGCCGAGCAACACGATGATGAACACCGCCGCGTAGGAGACTCCCATGCGCAGCAGCGTCGTTTCAATATAGGGCTCCAGCCAGGTATAGACCGTGGGACCCCACCAGATCGCGGCCACGAAGGCCAGCAGATAGGCGACCAGCGACAGCACCTCTTTGAGCAGGCCGCGCACCAGGCCCAGCACACCCGATACCACCAGGATGGCCAGCACGACGAAGTCGAAGCCGGTCACTATTGGGCGGCGATGAAACCATTGTCATAGCCCAGCGTGCGCAACCGCGCCTGGGCCGCCTGAGCCGCCTCGCGCGACGGGAACGGGCCCACGCGCAGACGGTACTGCTGCTTGCCATTGATGGTGGCCTGCTCGACAAATGCGTTGGTGACCCCGGCCTGATGCAGCTTGCCGCGGCGCGACTGGGCGTCTTCCGAGGTGGTGTACGCGGCGATCTGCAGCACGAAGTTGCCCTTGGAAGCAGCCGGCTTGGGCGTGTCGGGCTTGGGCGCGGACGCCGGGGCGTTGCGGCCTTCGAGCAGCGCCAGGGCGCGTGCGCCGTCATCCGAGCGCGTCTCGGGCCTGGGCGGCGTCGTGGGCTTGGCCGGCTCGGGCTTGGGTTTGACCTCGGGCTTGGGCGGCGTGACCGGCGGCACGGCAGGCGTGGCCGGCTGCGTGGCGGGCGGCGTGGTGTGTGTCGTAGCAGGCGGCGTGTTGGACGCGGCGGCCACCGGCGGCACGGACGTCACGCCAGGCGGCGTGGGAACGGCGGCAGGGTCGGTGGGCGCGGAAGGCTCGGTCGGTGCGGCGGCCTGGGGTTCGGAGACCTGAGGCTGGAACGGCGTATTGCGTTCCGGCACCTTGATGGGAATGTTGTCGTCGACCGGCGTGGGCTGCGAATCGAGCACCATGGGAAGGACGATGACGGCTGCCAGCACCAGCGCTACTGCGCCCGCAAGCCTGCGACGCGCGCGGCCACGCAACTCGGCGGCCTGGACCTCGCTTGGCACGGCAGCCCGTTTGGAGGTCTGCGCCTGCTCGGCGGGATCTTTGCGTTTGAAAAAACCCATGGAAGAGAATTCCTTGCGGCGCCTTGCGGCATTGAGGCGGCGGGGCCGCCATGACGCGAATGGCCCGATTTGCCTATGCCTTGCGACCCAGAGCCTGCAAAACGGAGGCTACGGTGAGAAACGATCCGAATATCACGATTCTATCATTCTCCCCTGCCCGTTCGCGCGCTGCGGCAAAGGCCTGGGCGGGATCGGCGTAGGCCTGGATGCCGGGCGATTCGCTGCCGGCGGGCAGCGGCGGGAGCGCCGCCGCGACCTGATCCGCGAGCGCCTGCCCGGCCGTGCCGCGCGGTCCCGGAAGGCCGGCGCAATACCAGTAATCGATCCGGGAGCCCATCTTGGCCACCACCCCGGCGAGGTCCTTGTCGTTCAGCATGCCGAACACCGCGTGGGTGTAGGGATGAAAGCCCATGTTGTCGAGGTTTTGCGCCAGCACGGCCGCGGCGTGCGGGTTGTGCGCGACGTCGAGGATTACCGTGGGCTGACCCGGCAGGATCTGGAAGCGGCCCGGCAGCGAGGCCTGCAACAGCCCCAACCGAACGGCCTGCTGCTGCACGGGCAGGCGGTCGCGCACGGATTCCAGCGCGGCCAGCGCCGCCGAGGCGTTGAGCAGTTGGTTGGCGCCGCGCAGGGCCGGATAGGCCATCGCGCTGCGGCGCTGTTCGCGACCGCCGTAGGCCCACTGCTGGCGGTCGCCGGAATAGTTGTAGTCGCGTCCGAACAGCCACAGATCTGCACCGATGGCTTCGACGTGATCCAGCAGCGACTGCGGGGGCACGGGATCGCTGCAGATGGCCGGCCGGCCGCTGCGGTAGATATGGGCTTTTTCGAATCCGATTTTTTCGCGCGTGTCGCCCAGCCAGTCGGTGTGGTCCAGGTCGACGCTGGTGACGATGGAGACGTCGGCATCGACGATGTTGACGGCATCCAGGCGTCCGCCCAGGCCGACTTCGAGCACCACCGCGTCCAGCCGAGACTGCGAGAACAGGCGCAGAATGGCCAGCGTGGTGAATTCAAAATAAGTCAGCGACACATCGCCGCGCGCGGCTTCGACGGCCTGGAACTGCGTGATGAGGTCTTGGTCGGAGGCGATCTGGCCGTTGACGCGGGCACGCTCGTTGAAATCGATGAGGTGCGGCGAGGTGTACAGGCCCACCTTGTAGCCAGCCGCAAGCAGGATGGCCTCGAGCATGGCACAGGTGGAACCCTTGCCGTTGGTGCCGCCGACCACGAATTTGATGCCGGGCAGCGTCAGTTGCATGCGGTCCGCGACCTGGCGCACCCGGTCCAGCCCCATGTCGATCGCCGTGGCGTGGATGGACTCCAGGTACTGCAGCCAATCGGACAGGTTGGCGGCGGCGTCAGGCGTGCGGACAGAAGACATGAGGCGGGTTCGCGAAAGGAAATCAGCCCGCGATTTTAGCAGTGTGCGCCCGGTGTTTTCCCTAATCCCCTAGGACGCGGCACGGTATCCGCGGGCAAAAAGTGCTTGCCCATGTTTTTTTCATACGTAAAAATAAATTCATGTATGAAAAATAAAAGGAAGAGACATGACGCAGCGTTCGACTCCCAAATGGCTGGTGCGTGAAGCCGACGTACCGGGCTACAGCCCCGCCAATCACACCGGCACCCTCAACCGCCGGCTGATCAGCCCGGAGACCGTCGGCGCCCGCGGCGTGGAAGTGTTGCTGGGGGTGATCGAAAAGGGCAAGGGCGCCCTGCCGCACGCGCATCCCGGCATCGAACAGGTCTGTTACCTGATTTCGGGCACCGCCCGCGCGCAGGTGCAGGACGAATGGGCCGACATGGGCCCCGGCGACTGCTGTTACTTCCCCCCGGACATCCCCCACGTCTTCACGGTGACGAGCGACGAACCGGCCCGGCTGCTGGTGATCTACACGCCCCCGTACGAAGAATCCCCCGATCGCGTGATCCGCGACTTTCCGGCGCCACCCTCAGCCGCTTGACGCGGCGTTTGCGCAGGCAGCGGCCGCGAGAGCCGCGCCTTATTACATAAATACAGGAGACACACCCATGCAATCCCTACGCCTGCTGGGCGCCGCGCTGGTCAGCGGCGCCGCCTTGATGGCGGCTGGCCCCGCCCATGCCGCCGATTACCCCAACAAACCCATCACCCTGGTGGTGCCCTTCCCCGCCGGATCGGGGACGGACGCCGTGGGACGGATCTTCGGCGCCGAGTTGTCGACCCTGCTGGGTCAGCAGGTCGTGGTGGAGAACAAGCCGGGCGCCAATGCGACGATCGCGGCCAACTACGTGGCCCGCGCCAAACCGGACGGCTATACGCTCTTCGTCACCACCAACACCTCCCATTCGGCCGCCCCCTGGCTGATGAAGAACGTGCCGTATGACCCGGTCAAGGACTTCACCCCGATTGCGCGCGGCGGCAACCTGCCCTTCATCCTGGTCGTGAATCCCAAGCGCCCCTGGAAGACGGTGGGCGACCTGGTGGCCGACGCCAAGAAGCATCCTGGCCGCATCACCTACGCCAGCGGCAACAGCACCGGCATCGTCGCGGGCGCCACGCTGGCCAACCGCGCCAAGATCGACATCCTGCATGTGCCCTATAAAGGCACGCCGCAGAGCCTTACCGACGTGGTCGGCGGACAGGTGGACTTCATGTTCACGGACCTGACCTCTGGCCTGCCCTTCGTGCAATCGGGCCAGTTGCGCGCGCTGGCCGTCTCCACCGCCGAGCGCAGCGCCATCGTGCCCGACCTGCCTTCGATGGCCGAAGCGGGCGTGCCGGACTTCGATTTGAACTCCTGGAACGGCTACTTCGGCCCCGCAGGCATGCCGCCCGAGATCGTGGCCAAGCTGAATGCGGCCATCAACCAGATCGTGGCAAAGCCCGACGTGAAAAAGCGCCTGGCGGGACTGGGGTTTGACGCCTTCTCGAGCACGCCCGAAGCCTTCGCGCAGTTTGTTGGCGAACAGCGCGACCTGTGGGGCAAGCTGATCCGTGACGCGGGGATCGAGCAGCAATGATCGACCAGCCCCTGCCTGAAACGCCGGTTGCCGGGCCGCTGGCCGGCGTGCGCATCCTGGATCTGAGCTCGGTGGTGATGGGGCCGTACGCAACCCAGGTCCTGGCGGACCTGGGCGCGGACGTCATCAAGGTGGAGTCGCCGGCGGGGGACAACATGCGGGCCGTCGGCCCCATGCGCAACCCCGGCATGGGGCACCTCTACCTGCACCTGAACCGCAACAAGCGTTCGATCGTGCTGGATCTGAAGACGCCCGAAGGCCTTGAGGCCTGCCTGAAACTGGCCGAAAGCTGCGACGCCCTGCTCTACAACATCCGCCCCCAAGCGTTGGCGCGGCTGGGCCTGTCGTACGAAGCGGTCACTGCGCGCAATCCGCGCATCGTCTACGTGGGCGCCTATGGGTTCGGCGAGGCTGGTCCCTATGCCGGCCGCCCCGCCTACGACGACCTGATCCAGGGGCAGACCGGCATTGCCGCACTGTCCGCGCAGCAAAGCGGCGACGTGCCGCGCTACGCGCCGCTGACCCTGGCGGATCGTGCTGTGGGCCTGCACGTCGGCATTGCGCTGGTGTCCGCGGTGCTGAGCGCCCGGACGCTGGGCCGCGGACAGCCGGTGGAGATCCCCATGTTCGAGGGCATGGCGCACATGGTGCTGGGCGACCACCTGGGCGGCTCGACGTTCGAGCCGCCGATGGGACCCACCGGTTACGCGCGCCTCCTGGCGCCGCATCGCCGGCCGTACGCAACAGCGGACGGCTACATCTGCCTGCTGATCTACAACGACAAGCACTGGCGCAATTTCTTTGAACTGATCGGGCGGCCGGAGCTGTCGCAGGACCCGCGTTTCAGCACCCATGGCGCCCGCGCCGCGCACATCAGCGAGGTCTATGCCTTCGTGGCCGAGGTGATCGCCACCCGCCCCAGCGACGACTGGCTCCGCGAGCTGGCGCGCGCCGACATTCCGGCCTCGCAGCTCTACACCATCGACGGCCTGATCCAGGACGAGCACCTGACCGCGACCGGTTTCATCCAGGAAATGGACCACCCCTCGGAAGGCCGCATCCGCACCACCGGGACGCTCGGCCGCTACGCCGGCACGCCGACCTCGATACGCCGCCCCGCCCCGCGGCTGGGCGAGCACAGCCGCGAGGTGCTGGCCGAAGCGGGCTATGGACAGGAACAGATCGACGCCATGCTT
The DNA here is from genome assembly GCF_002331005.1 of Achromobacter sp. UBA2119. Lineage (NCBI taxonomy): Bacteria > Pseudomonadati > Pseudomonadota > Betaproteobacteria > Burkholderiales > Alcaligenaceae > Achromobacter > Achromobacter sp. UBA2119. Next base: position 329,913 of record NZ_DCYD01000017.1, read on the forward strand.
GCCCGTGGCATTACCCAGGACGGAAACAACGATGGACTTTGAATTCACCCCGGAGCAACTGGCATTGCGCGACGCCGTATCCCGCATCTGCGAACGCTATCCCGACGAATACTGGCTGGAACGCGACCGCGAAGGCGGCTTTCCGGAACCGCTGCACGCCGACCTGGCGCGCGACGGCTGGCTGGGCATCGCCATGCCGCAGGAATACGGCGGCGCGGGCCTGGGCATGACCGAAGCTGCGCTGATGATGCAGACCATCGCGGCGTCGGGCGCCGGCTTCACCGGCGCCTCGGCCGTCCACATGAACATCTTCGGGCTGAATCCGGTGGTGGTGTTTGGCACCGACGAGCAGCGCGGCCGCTGGCTTGAACCGCTGATTGCCGGCCGGGAAAAAGCCTGCTTTGCGGTCACTGAGCCGGACGCCGGGCTGGACACGACCAAGCTGAGCACCCGCGCCGTGCGCCAGGGCGACGAATACATCGTGCATGGCCGCAAGATCTGGATTTCGACCGCGCAGGTGGCCACCAAGATGTTGCTGCTGGCGCGCACCACCCCGCTGTCCGAGGTGGAAAAGCCCACGCAGGGCCTGTCGCTCTTCTACACCGACCTGAACCGCGAAAAGATCGAGGTGCGGGAGATCGAGAAGATGGGCCGCAAGGCCGTGGATTCGAACATGCTGTTCATCGACGGCCTGCGGATTCCGGTCGCCGACCGCATCGGCGAGGAAGGCCGTGGCTTTGAATACATCCTGCACGGCCTGAACCCCGAGCGCATCCTGATCGCCGCCGAAGCGGTGGGGATCGGGCGCGCCGCGCTGGACCGGGCCGTCAAGTACGCGGGCGAACGCACCGTGTTCGGACGCCCCATCGGCAAAAACCAGGGCATCCAGCATCCGCTCGCCCAGGCCTGGATGCAGCTGGAGGCCGCGGACCTGATGGTGTTCAAGGCAGCCAGCCTGTACGACGCGGGCAAGCCGTGCGGCCCCGCTGCCAATTCGGCAAAGTACCTGGCGGCCGAGGCCGGCTACAACGCCTGCCAGACGGCAGTGATGACGCTGGGCGGCATGGGATATGCCAAGGAGTACCACGTGGAGCGGCTGCTGCGCGAAAGCTTCATCCCGCGCATCGCGCCGGTCAGCCCGCAGCTCATCATGTGCTTCATCGCGGAAAAGGTGCTGGGGCTGCCCAAGTCGTATTGAGCGGACGGCGGCAGGCGCGGGTCAGGCCTGCTGCTCCAGTCCCGTGCAGGCCGCCCGCAGGATGCGGGCGTAGGTTTCCTGTTCTGGCTCGATCCGGTAGATCGGGCCGCCCACCGAAATGGCGTAGTGTTCGCCGGACAGCGTGACCGGCCAGGCAATCGCGCCCACGTCGGCAATGGACTCGCCGCTGTTCATGAACCACCCCCGCTGCCGCGAGGCGTCCAGGTCCGCCAGCAGCGCCTCGCGGGTGACGAGGGTCCGGTCGTTGTAGCGGGTCATGGGGATGTCCGCCAGCAAGGCGTCGCGGGCCGGTTCGTCCAGCAGCGACAGCAGCGCCTTTCCCAGCGAATTTGCGTGAACATCCTTGAACTCGCCTGCAACAGGCGCGTATCGGATCGTATGCGGCGAATCCAGCACATCCAGATAGACAACGCGGCCATCCGGCGACAGCTTGGCAAAGACCACGGTTTCGCGAGTAGCGTCCCTTAATTCGACAAGACTGGGATAGACGCGATCCAGAACGGGATCGGCCCGGGCGATGCGCTGGGCCATGGCGAGCAGCCGGCCTGTCGGGTAATAGCCCTGGCGGCGGCCCGTTTCATAGAGGTAGCCCAGGCTGGTCAGCGTGCGGATCAGCGCCAGGCAGCTGGACACGGGCACATCGAGCAACCGGGCCAATTCCGACAAGGGCAGCGCGCGTTTCTCGCGGGCGAAGGTTTCGATGATTTCGATAACTCGCAACGCCGTCTTGACACTCATTGCCCGATCCAGACTCTTAGCACGTGAACCATCCATTTGCGCAAGGCTAAAGTTCCCTGCGAGGGTGCCGTTATGGTAACTGAGAATTTCCTGAAAACAGCGCGTTCTCCGAGACGCCCCCCTCGCCGTTGGAGTGATCATGGCCGTAACCCCGTTAGCCCCCGCAGCGTTCGCGTCGTTACCGGTTTCGACCGTTATCGCCACGCCCGACCCTGCTGCCACCGCCACGCCGGCGCCCGCGACCACCGACAGCAGCTCCTCCGGCGGCGCCACGTCCGACCAGGCGAATTCGCAAAAAATGCCCCTGGATAAGGCGCTGGATGAGATCAACGAACAGATGAAGGCCTGGTCGACCCAGCTTCAGTTCGAAATCGACCCGAATGTGCACCAGGTGGTGGTGTCGGTGATCGATGCGGAGTCGGGAGACGTCCTGCGCACCATCCCCAGCGAAGCGGTGCTGAAGATCGCCAAGATGATCGTGAACATGCAAGGGAACGGTATCAAGACGTCGGCCTGATCCGGCACTTAAAACACCGTTCGCCAAGATTGACGCGCGGCCCGGTGAGAGAACCGCCGAATTAGGCCCGCCTTATGCCTTTACCCGGCCAATAGCCGGGATCACATTTTTGTCAGAATTGCATCGCTAGGAAGGAATTTCACATGGCCACCATTACCAACCTCGGTTCGAATTCAGGCTTGCCCCTCGAGGACATCCTCTCGAAGCTGGAAGCCGCCGAGGAAAAGAGGCTGCAGCAGTACACCGTACGGCAGACCAGCTTCGAGACCCGCGTTACGGCGTTCGGCCAGCTCAAGAGCGCCGTGGAAGCCGTGCAGAAGGCTGCCGCAGCGCTCGGCAAGCCCGAGACGCTGGGCGCCGTGAAAGGCAGCGTGACCGGCGGCGACGCCCTGACCGCGACCGTGGCCGCCGAAGGCGCCGTGGCCGGCCAGTACACGATCAACGTGAAGAACGTTGCCACTTCCCAGACCCTGAAATCGGGTGCGGTTGCGGACCGCAAGGCGTCCAACGGCGACACGGGTTCGTTTGAGGTCGAACTGGCCAATGGCAAGAAGAAGACTGTCGACCTGAAAGGCGACACTTCGCTCAACGGCATCGTCAAAGCCATCAATGCGGACGATACCCTGGGGGTGCGTGCCACCGTCATCACCGACGGCGATGGGCCGGATGCCCAGAGCTATCTGATGCTGTCCGCGAAAGACACCGGCGTCCAGGCTTCCGTGAAGTCCATTACCGTGACGGGTGACGACAAGCTCAAGAACATCCTTAGCTATAGCAGCACCGATGCAACCAATAGCAAATTGACGGCCACCGACGCCGTCGATGCCGAAATCGACATCAACGGCATCCCGATCAAGAGCGGCACGAACAACATTTCGACCGCCATTGACGGTGTGACGCTCAATCTGTCGTCCAAGACTGAAGAGAACAAGCCGATCACGCTAAAGCTGGAAAGCGACCCCTCGGTGGCCAGCAAAGCCATCCAGAGCTTCGTCACCGCCTACAACACGCTGCAGACGACGATCAAGAATCTGACGGCCTTCGACGCCGCCGCCGCCACCAATCAGCCGCTGACCGGCGACGGCACGACGCGCGCCATCCAGTCGTCCCTGGCGGGTGCGCTGCAGGTGCTGTCGGGCGAAGGCTCCCTGCGTTCGCTGGCCGACCTGGGCATCACGACCAACCCGCAGACGCGCCAGCTCACGTTGGACCAGACCAAGCTGGACAAGGCACTGTCCACGAACGGCGCCGACGTCTCGCGCTTGCTGACCGGCACGAACGGCCTGGCCGCCAATTTCGAAAAGGCCACGAAGGACATCCTGAGCGACACCGGTTCGATCAAGACCAAGACCGACGGCCTGGCCAAATCGATCGCCACCGTGAAAGACCAGTACACGCGCGCCAAGGCAGCCGGTGAAGCCCAGCTCGAGCTGATGCGCGCCCAGTTCGTCCAATTGGACAAATTCGTGGCGCAGCAATCGGTCACGGCCAACTATCTGACGCAGCAATTCGCGGCCATGAACAAGTCGTCGAAGTGATAACCGAGAAGATGCATTAAATGACGTACGCCGCGCGCCGCCCCACAGGCTCATACTCTGCCCGCTCCTACGCCGATATCGGCCTGGAGACCCAAGTGATGAGCGCCACGCCGGAGAGGCTGATCACCCTGCTTTACCAGGGTGCGCGCGCGGCAATCGGACAAGCGCGCCTGCACATGCAGGAAGGTCGCGTCGCCGAGCGCGGGACAGCTATCACCAAGGCAATCAAGATCGTCGACGAGGGCCTGAAGATGGGCCTGAACATGGAAGCCGGCGGCGACATCGCCGCCAACCTGAGCCGGTTGTACGACTACATCGTCCGCACGCTGCTCATGGCAAACCTTAAAGCGGACGTCGAGCAGCTCGACATCGCAGACCGCCTGCTGGCGGACCTTTCCGACGCCTGGCAGACCTCCATCGATCGGCCTGCCCCGGACGCAACGCTTTGATGGCCCCCCACAACGACTATTGCCAGCCATCGCTCGCCCGAGATTTCTATGACGTCGCTCACCCAGTACTCCGCCATCCTGGAACAGTATCAGGAGATCGCCCAATCAACGGGCGAGATGTTGACGGCCGCCCAGGCCGGCGACTGGGACACCGCGCTTGTGCACGGTCAGCTCTACTGTGAACAGGTCGAACGCCTGCGGCATGCCGAGCCGTCCAGTCCGCTGGACGAGGCCGGCCGCAGCATGAAATACGACCTGCTTGTGCGCATTCTTGAAAACGATGCCATGACGCGTGATCTGGCGCTGCCCCAGTTGGCGCGGCTGGGCGAATTGCTGGGACGCATGAAGCGCCAGCAGACCCTGCTGTCGGCTTACGGCAACCAGGCGTCTGACCAATGAGCATCGGTCCCGCCGCGCTTGGCAACGTCCTGGTGCAGCGGTTGGACGCCGTGCTGGGCACGACGATGTCCGCCGCGAACGCCAACCAGATTTCCGGCGCGCGGCCGGACGCGGTCAGCCAGCCGGGCAGCCCGGAGAAGGCCGGGCCGTCGGACGGCTCCGCGCGCGATACCCGGCAAGGCATACAGACTGGCGGCGCCCGAGGCGACCGCCAGAATACTGTTGTCGACCCCAAAACCGCCGCCGCGCTGGCGCTAGCCGCGCGCGGCCTGGTCACCAGCAGCGACACCACGGCCTCGGCGCCGACCACGTTGGGCACGACCGCGCGCACCATTCTTGCCCTGCTCGCGCAGTACCCCGAAGCGGCCCCGGCCGTGCAGGGGCGCGCGCCGCTATGGAGCGCCGACGCGCAGGGCGGACAGCAGGCGGGCGGTGCGGCCCCTGGCGGACAGCCCGCTGCGGCCCAATCGGGCCAGCCCGCGCAGGCCGGTCAGCCCGGCCAGCCCGCCGCGGCGACGACCACCCCGCTTCCGGCTTCGACCACCCTGCCGGCTGGCGCCCCTGCCGCCGCGCCGTCGGCCACCGCAGCCGCCGACGCCGCCAACGCCAAGCCGGGCGCCGGGCACCCGGCGGGCCAGGCCGGTGACGCGAAAGGGGCCGAAGCCGCAACGCATGCCTCGCTGGCCGCAGGCGGCCCGTCCGCCCGCGCGCTGGGCCAGGCGTTGCGCACCGCCCTGCAGACCAGCGGCCTTTTTTACGAATCGCACCTGACCGACATGGTGTTCGGGCGCAAGAACCCCGCCACACTGGAAAACGAACCCCAGGCCAGGATGTCGCGCGACACCGCCGCGCACGCCAGCACCCAGGCGCGCAGCCGCGGCGAAGCCGCCGGCGCCAGCCGCTCGGGCGCCGGCGCGGATGCGCCCTCGGCCTCGGGAACGTCGTCTTCATCATCCACACCCGGCGCGCCGATCACCGGCATCCATCAGGATCTGACCGTGCTGGTGCGCCAGCAACTGGACGTGCTGGCCAACCAGACGCTGAACTGGCAAGGCGAAGCCTGGCCCGGCACCCCGATGGAGTGGGAAGTCGAGCGCGACCCCTACGGCGAGGACCGCGAATCGGCCGTGCCGACCTGGGCCACGCGCGTGAAGCTGGACCTGCCGCGCCTGGGTCTCGTCGACGCCCGCCTGAATCTGGCCGGAGACCAGATCGTGCTGCAGCTGATTGCGCCGCACAGCGCGGCCGAGATCAACGATTCGTCGGACATGCTACGCTCGCGCCTGTTGGCCGCCGGGCTGACCCTGAGCAATCTGACCGTGAACGTGGTTGAACCCCGTCTCGTCATCCCCAACGATTTCTGATGAACACCCCTCCCTCCCCCGCGGACGCCGGCCCGAACGCCAACCGCAACGCGGCGGTCGCCATCTCGTACGACGAAAGCGACGGCGCGCCGCGCGTGGTCGCCAAGGGCTATGGCCAGCTGGCGGACACGATTGTCCGGGCGGCCGAGGAAAACGGGCTGTACGTGCACGAATCGCGCGAACTGGTGGGTCTGCTCATGCAGGTCGACCTGGATGCACATATTCCTCCCCAACTCTATGTCGCGGTGGCAGAATTGCTCGCCTGGCTGTACCGCCTGGAATCGCGCGACATCCCCCAGGCCGCGCGGCCCGAAATCTCTACCTAAGGACGATCACCGTGTTGGATGCCGCCGATCCGGAATTCCTGCTGACCCGGCCGGAAGACATGCGCTCAGCGCTCTTCGAGCTGACGCACCCCGACAGCCACATCCTGGTGCGCGACGCCGCGGACCGGGAGATCGCCGTGCTGATCCTGGGCGCCGACAAGCAGACCCGCCAGTTCTTCTGGCGGCCGCGCGACTACGACGGCGCGGACTTTGAACAGTCCGACAGCATGGGTCTGCTCAGCGGCACGACCTTCCACTTCAATGCCACCGCCTATGGCGGCGTGCAGATCCGCTTCCGCATCCAGCGCCCGGAAGTCATCCATTTCGATGACGGCAGCGCGGCGCTGATGTCGCCCTTCCCTGATCGTCTTGCCCGCATCCAGCGCCGCAAGATGTTCCGCGCCTCGATGATCTCCAGCGCCAGCCGCTGTCTGGCCACGTGGCAACCGGCGCCCGCGGACAAGCCCGTGGGCTTTACCGTGCGCGACATCTCGGTGGACGGCGTGGGCTTGCGCGTGGGTCTGGCCGTGGGCCAGCTGCCCGAGCGCGGCGCGGTGATGGAAGACGTTGAGCTGGATTTCGGCGAACTCGGCAAACTGAGCGCCGACCTGGAAGTGCGCAACATCTATCCGGTATCGGGGCAGCCGATGGCCTCGGCCGAAGGCAGCAGCGACGGCGAGGCGCCCAAGCACGTGTCGCTGACGGGCGAGCCGCCGGTCAGCCATGTGGGCGCGCTGTTCATGAACCTGAACGCGCGCCAGGAGAACTGGCTGCAGCAGGTGGTGTGGCGCCTGGAGAAAGGCGCGCAGCGCAATTGACGGCGCGCTGCCCGACGGCGCAACTCAAAGGGCGCGACTGAAACGCAAAAGGCCTTCCCGCGGGAAGGCCTTTGTACAAGTCGCGGGCCTTACACGGCCATCGACGAGATTTCCTTGTAGGCCGCCACCAGCTTGTTGCGCACCTGGACCGCCGTCTGGAAGCCAAGACTTGCCTTCTGCAGGTCGATCATGACGTCGTTCAAGGAAATATCGGGAGCGCCCAGCTCGAAGGCCTTGGCCTGATTGCTGGCCGCGTTCTGCGCGGCGGTCACGCGACGGATGGAGCGCTGCAGTTCCGCGGCAAAACCGTCGGGTTGCGCCACGGCGTCGCCGGCGCCCAGATTACCGGTCTCCGCCTTGCTCACGACCGCGCGCATCTGCTGGAGCATGCCTTCGATGCCGGACAAGCCTGATACAGCCATTACCTATTCCTTGCTGGTGGGGGATTACGCCAAAGTGCACACGCAGCGTAACGCCGATCGGACCGGTCCATAGCCGACAAGAACCGCCAAAAAACCCGACATTTCAACGAATGCGGACACCCCTTGCCGGGGATACGGCCCCGCTTTGCGCCTCGTCATCGACATAGGGCTTAAGTAACGCCAAAAAACGGCTGTTTTCATCGATTGGGATTGCTGTCTCAGGGGCAATAATCCACGCTCTCCCCAGACCAGAAGCACGTTGCATGTGTAATCGGCCCTACCCAGACATGAAGTCATTTTCCCTGCTCCGCGAAGCCAGCGGGAGCCGTCAATGAATCAGCAGGCTACCCTGAGCTCGTCGCTTCTGGCCAAGTTCCCCGTGCTGGAACGGGTCCGTGCGCTTCCCAAGCCCGTCCTGATCGGCGCCGCCGCAGCCCTCGTCGCGGTGATCGTCGCCGTGGCCATGTGGAGCAGCGAACCGAAATACAAGGTGCTGTTCTCGAACCTGGACGACCGCGATGGCGGCGCCATCGTGACCGCCCTGGGCTCGATGAACGTGCCCTACCGCTACAACGAAAACGGCACCGCGCTGCTCGTGCCGGCCGACCGCGTCTATGACGCCCGGCTGCAGCTTGCGTCGCAAGGCCTGCCGCGCGGCGGTTCCGTCGGCTTCGAGCTGATGGACAACGCCCGCTTCGGCGCCAGCCAGTTTGCCGAACAGATCAACTACCAGCGCGGTCTGGAGGGCGAGCTGGCCCGTTCGATCGAAGCCATGCACACCGTGCAGCACGCCCGCGTCCACCTGGCCATGCCGCGCCAGTCGCTGTTCGTGCGCGAGCGCCAGGCGCCCACCGCCTCCGTGCTGCTGAACCTGTACCCGGGCCGCAGCCTGAGCGACGCCCAGGTCTCCGCGATCTCGTGGCTGGTGGCTTCCAGCGTGCCGGAACTGACCGCCGAAAGCGTGTCCATCGTCGACCAGAACGGCCGCCTGCTGTCCTCCCCGCTGGGTGAAGGCCGCGGCATGGACGCCGATCAGCTTCGCTTCGTACGCGAGATCGAGCAGCGTACCGTCGAACGCATCCTCACCATCCTGAATCCCTTGGTCGGCCCCGGCAACGTGCACGCCCAGGCCACGGCTGACGTCGACTTCTCGCGCCGCGAGGAAACGTCCGAGGTCTATCGTCCCAACCAGGAACCTGGCCAGGCCGCCGTGCGCAGCCAGCAGACCAGCGATTCCACGCAGCGCGGCGTCGGCCCCGCTCAGGGCGTGCCCGGCGCGCTGTCGAACCAGGCCCCCGCCAACGCGCAGGCGCCCATCGCCAATCCGCCGCAGCAACAGCCGCCGCGTCCCGGCCAGCCGCCGCAGGCCAACGCGCAGCAGCAGCAACAACAGCAGCAACAGACCGGCACCCAGGCTGCCGCCGCCAACCTGAACGAACGCCGCGACGCGACGACGAACTACGAAGTCGACCGCACCATCAGCCACATCAAGCAGCCGACGGGCAACCTCAAGCGCATGTCGGTGGCCGTGGTCGTGAACTACGTGCGCGACAAGGACGGCGAATTGCAGGCCCTGCCGCCCGAGGAACTGAACAAACTGACCAACCTGGTGCGCGAAGCCATGGGCTATTCCGAAGGCCGCGGCGACTCGCTCAACCTGGTCAACAGCCAGTTCAACGACGGCCCGCCGCCGCTGCCGATGTGGCGCGATCCGGAAATGATCTCGCTGTTCAAGACGATCCTGCTCTGGCTGGTCGGTGGCGTCCTGGCCCTGTGGCTGTACCGCAAGATTCGCCGCTCGGTCACCGAGTACCTGTACCCGCCGGTGGATCCGGAGCAGGCCGAAGCCGAGCGCGCCGAAGCCGCCCGCGAAGCGCAGGACCTGGCCCGCGCCAAGGAAACCGACCGCTATCAGGACAACCTTGAGCGCGCACGCACCATGGCCAACAAGGATCCGCGCGCTGTCGCGATGGTCCTGCGCACCTGGATGACCAAAGATGAAAAATGATTCCCTGCCCATGGACGGCATGACGCGCAGCGCCGTCCTGATGATGTCGCTGGGCGAAGACGCCGCGGCTGAAGTGTTCAAGTACCTGAGCGCCCGTGAAGTCCAGCAGGTCGGCGCCGCGATGGCGAGCTTAAAGCAGGTCACGCGCAACGACGTCGCCGTCGTGCTGGAAGAGTTCCGCCTGGAAGCCGACCAGTTCATGGCCGTGACGCTGGGCTCGGACGACTACATCCGCAGCGTGCTGACCAAGGCGCTGGGCAGCGATCGCGCCGCCGGCCTGATCGAAGACATCCTGGAAGCCGGCGACGGCGGCAGCGGCATCGACGCGCTGAACTGGCTGGATCCGAACACCGTGGCCGAACTGATCGGCGACGAGCACCCGCAGATCATCGCGACCATCCTGGTTCACCTGGAGCGCGATCGCGCGGCCGGTGTGCTGGCCCTCCTGACGGACCGCCTGCGCAACGACGTGATGCTGCGTATCGCCACGTTCGGCGGCGTGCAGCCGGCGGCGCTGTCCGAACTGACCGAAGTGCTGAACTCCGTGCTGGCCGGCCAGGGCGCCAAGCGCAGCAAGATGGGCGGCGTGCGCACCGCGGCCGAGATCCTGAACATGATGAACTCGACGCAGGAAGAGACCGTGGTCGCCAGCCTGCGCGAACGCGACAACGACCTGGCGCAGAAGATCATCGACGAGATGTTCGTCTTCGACAACCTGCTCGACGTCGAGGACCGCGCCATCCAGCTCATCCTCAAGGAAATCGACAACGACACGCTCATGGTCGCGCTCAAGGGCGCCCAGGAAGAGCTGCGCGCCAAGTTCCTGCGCAACATGTCCAGCCGTGCAGCCGAAATGCTGCGCGAGGACCTGGAAGCCCAGGGCCCGATCCGCATGTCGAAGGTCGAGACCGAACAGAAGAAGATCCTGCAGATCGCCCGCCGCCTGGCGGAAAGCGGCCAGATCGTGCTGGGCAATTCCGGAGACGACGCGTATGTCTGAAGCGGACAACGGCGCGACGACGCTCATCTCGCGCAGCGCCGCCTGGCGTCGCTGGCAGATGCTGTCGTTCGACGAGCCGGCGCCCGTCGAAGTCGAACCCGAGCCCGAACCCGATCCGGGTCCCGATCCCGCCGTGGTGATGGCGCAGTTGCGCGCCCAGGCCATCGCGGAAGGACACGAGGAAGGCCTGGCGCGCGGCCACGCCGCGGGCATGGAAGCCGGCCAGCAGGCGGGCTACGAGGCCGGCCTTGCCGCTGGCCGCGAAGCCGGTCATGCGGAAGGCCTGGCCCAGGGCCGCGAACAGGGCGCCGCCGAGGCGCAACGCCTGCACACGCTGGTCGAAGCCTGCGCCGTGTCGATCGGCGCGCTGGAAGAAAAGATGGGCCAGAGCCTGCTGACGCTGGCCCTGGACATTGCCCAGCAAGTGGTTCGCACCACCCTCGCCGAACAGCCCGAGACCGTCGTGAACGCGGTTCGAGACGTGCTGCACATCAATCCGACGGCCGGCGGCCAGATGCGCCTGTGGGCCAATCCGGACGATATCGAACTGATCCGCCTGCACCTGGCCGACGAGTTGAAGGAAGGCCATTGGCGCGTGCTGGCCGATGAGTCGATCCTGCGCGGCGGCTGCCGCGCCGAGACGCCTTTCGGCGACATCGACGCCACGCTGCAGACCCGCTGGCGCCGCGTGGCCGCCTCGCTCGGCCGCAACGCATCCTGGGAGGAGCCGGTGTGAACGGCCATCCGGCTTCCGAGCAATCCGGCCAGCCGCCCCTCGCGGGCGCCGCAGCCGCTTCCGCGGCGGCCAAACCGACCGCGCCCGTGCTCGACCGCTGGCAGACGCAGCTTGAGATCGGCTCGATCCGCGCGGCGTCCACCGAACCCTGGCTGGTCAGCGGCAAGATCACGCGCGCGACCGGTCTGGTGCTGCACGCCACCGGCCTGCGCCTGCCCGTCGGCGCTGCCGCCCGCATCGAGATCGCGCGCGGCCATGACCATTGGGCCGACGCCGAAGTCGTGGGCTTTGACGGCCACACGCTGTACCTGATGCCGCAGGCCGACATTTCCGGCCTGCCGCCCGGCGCGCGCGTCGTGCCCGGCGAACCGCCCGTGCAGCGCCAGATTCCGCTGCCGCGCAAGGCCGAACTGAACGGCAACGCGAAGCCCCAGCTTGGCCGCCACCTGCCCGTCGGCAACGCGCTGCTCGGCCGCGTGCTGGACGGCGCCGGCCGCCCGCTCGACGGACTGGGTCCGCTGACGGGCGCCGAACTCGCGCCCCTGTCGGCCCAGCCGATCAACCCGCTGTCGCGCGCGCCCATCGATACGGTGCTGGACACCGGCGTGCGCGCCATCAATGGTCTGCTGACCGTCGGCCGCGGCCAGCGCATGGGTCTGTTCGCAGGGTCCGGCGTCGGTAAATCGGTGCTGCTGGGCATGATGGCCCGCTACACCAAGGCCGACGTCATCGTCGTCGGACTAATCGGCGAGCGGGGCCGCGAAGTCAAGGAATTCATCGAGCACAACCTGGGTCCCGAAGGTCTGGCGCGCTCGGTCGTGGTGGCCGCACCGGCCGACGTGTCAGCGCTGCTGCGCCTGCAGGGCGCCGCCTATGCGACGCGCCTGGCCGAGCATTTCCGTGACCAGGGCCTGGACGTGCTGCTGATCATGGACTCGCTGACCCGCTACGCAATGGCGCAACGGGAAATCGCGCTGGCCATCGGCGAACCGCCCGCCACCAAGGGCTATCCGCCGTCGGTGTTTGCCAAGCTGCCCACGCTGGTGGAACGCGCGGGCATGGGCGCGCCCGGTCCGTCCGGCAAGGCCGGGTCCATCACGGCGTTCTATACCGTGCTGGCCGAAGGCGACGACCAGCAGGACCCGATCGCCGACTCGGCGCGCGCCATTCTGGACGGTCACGTCGTGCTGTCGCGGCACCTGGCCGAATCGGGCCACTACCCCGCCATCGACATCGAAGCGTCGATCTCGCGGGCAATGACTTCGCTCATCACGCCGCAGCAGTTCTCGATCGTGCGCCGCTTCAAGCAAAGCCTGTCGCGCTACCAGCGCAATCGCGACCTCATCGCCGTCGGCGCCTACGCCGCCGGCAACGACCCGCAACTGGACGACGCCATCGCGCGCTACCCGCGCCTGGAAGCCTTCCTGCAGCAGGACATCGGCGAGAACGTCGGCTACGAAGACGCCGTCAATCAATTGCGAGCCAGTTTCGAATCACGGGACACCTATGCCTAGCCAACTGCCTCTGGACATGCTGATCAACCTGGCCAAGGAGAGCACGGACGAAGCCGCTCGCCTGCTGGGCCGGCTGACCGCCGAACGCAGCAATGCGCAGCGCCAGCTTTCCATGCTGCACGACTACCGCCAGGACTACCTCGAGCGCCTTCAGACGGCGATGACGAGCGGCATGGCGGCCAGCGACTGCCACAACTATCAGCGCTTCATCGGCACGCTGGACGACGCAATCGGCCAGCAGCAAGGCGTGTTGCGCCAGGCCGAGGAAAACCTGTCCAAGGGCCAGCTCTACTGGCAGCAGGAAAAGCGCAAGCTCAACTCCTACGATGCCCTGGCGCAACGCGAGCAGCGCGCCCAGGCCCTCGTGGAATCGCGCCGCGAACAGCGCGCCAACGACGAATACTCCGCCCGCCTGGTCCAGCGCCAGGCCAGCGGGATGCATTAAGCAGTTCCTCACAGGAAGCCCCAGATGACCGCTCCCCTGCCCTTGCCCTCGCTCGCACCGGCCGCCCCGACGTCGCTCAACGACGTGCTTGGCGCAAAGCCGCCTGCCGCGCACAAGAAAGATAAAGGCCCCTCGTTTTCCGACGTGCTGGCGCAACAGCGTCCGGCCCAGCAGCGGCCCGACCAGACCGCCGATGCGCGCCCTGCAAACGGCAACAGCAAGACGCCGTCCAAGGACGGCAAGGCCAGCGATCCGGCGAGCACGGCCGAAGGCGCCGCCGCCGGCGCCATCAACGATGCGGTGCAGACCGCCGGCCAGGCCGAAGCCGGCGCGCTCGCCGTTGCGGCGCAACAGCCGGTCGCCGCGTCCGACCTGCCGCAACAGGCCCTGGAGATTGCGGCCCAGGCCGCCGAGCAGGTGCAGCTTGCGCGCGGCAATGCCGCAGCAACCGCCACCGCCATGAATCAGGGCGCCGCCGTGTTGACGGCCGCGCTGAACGCCGCCGACACGCTGGTGCCGCAGGCCGCTCAGCAGACACCGGCAGCCGCGACCGCCGGTCAGGCGCAGGCCGCCGCCGCGCAGATCGCTCGCGAAGCCGAAGCCGCGCTGCCGGTCGTCACTGCCGCCGTCAAGCCGGGCTCCGCGCCGGTTGCCCAGGCGCCCGTCGACGCCAAGGCAACGGTCAAGGCCGACGCCCCGAAGGCCGCCCTGGACCTGCCGCTGCCGCGCGTCGCGCGCGACATGCCCGCCGACCAGAAGGAAGCCGCTCCGGCGCTGCCCGCCCACGTTGCCGACGAAGAGCAGCCCGACCTGCTGGCCGGCTCGGCCCCGCAATTCCAGGCGCCGCAGCATGGCGCCAATCCGCAGGAAGCGCTGGCCCACGCGCTGGCCGCCGCCACGCAGCGCCAGGCGCTGCCGGTCGTCAATCAGGCCGCCATCGCGCAGCCCATCGTTCCCGTCGTCATGCAAGTGGCCACGCCGGTCGGCGCCACCCACTGGGGCACCGAACTTGGCCAGCAGATGGTCATGATGAGCAACAACGTGCGCCAGGGCATGCAGACCGCCGAACTGCGGCTGGATCCGCCGGACCTCGGTCCGCTGCGCGTCAGCCTGAACCTGGCGGACGGCGTGGCCAGCGCCTCGTTCGTGTCGGCGCATGCGTCGGTACGCCAGGCGATCGAAGTCGCCATTCCGCAGTTGCAGCAGGCGCTCGCCCAGGCCGGCATCTCGCTGGGCCAGACCAGCGTCGGTGAACAAGCCGCGCAGCAGGAATTCGCGCAACAGAACGGCAACGGCTCGCAGCGTCAGCATGGCGGCGGCGTCGCCGTGGCGGACAGCGGGGCAGATGCCGCGCAGCCCGCAGTGACGGCGTCGCGCAACGCCAACGCATTGGTCGACACGTTCGCGTAATGATCCGGCGGCCCGTGTCCGGCAACGGATGCGGGCAGTGCAGCAATAGCTTGAGATACGCGGCTTTCGCCCTGTTTTTCGCCTCCAAGCGGCGGCGTGAATTCGGGCAGAATGCTTTCATCCACTAAGAATCCGTTTTCACCAGCGGCAAACACGCATCGAACTCCAGATGGCGACAATCAAACCCATTCCCGCGCCGGCGCGCGACGCGAAGTCCTCCGGCGGCATTGGCCGCATCCTTCGGCCGCTGCTGGCGATCCTGGTGCTGCTGCTGGTTGCCGCGGCCAGCGCCGGCGCGACCTGGTTCATCACGCAGCGTCTGCAGCAACCGCAAGGCGGCGCTCCGGTGCAGCTTGGCGTGGGCCAGGTGCCTGGCGGCCAACCCGGCCAGCCGGGTCAGCCCGGCCAGGCCGGCGGCGTGCAAGGCCAGCCCGGCCAAGGCCCGCAGGCCACGCCGACGACCTTCGTCGCGCCGTCTGCCACCCCGATCGCCGTGCCCGCGCCGATCTTCGTGCCGATCGAAGCCTTCACCGTCACGCTGCAGAACGCGGACACGGAACGCATCATGCACGTCGGCCTGACCCTGCGCGTGAGCGACGAACAGACCCGCACGCGCCTGGAAAAGTACATGCCCGAAGTGCGCAGCCGCATCCTGATGGTGCTGTCGTCGCAATCGCCCACTGCGGTGCAGACGCAGCAAGGCAAGACCGACATGATCACGGCCATCAAGCAGGCGGTGAACCGTCCCTTCTCGCCCCTGCCTGACGGCCAGTACGTGACCGACGTGCTGTTCACGGCGTTCGTGGTGCAATAAGCATGGCCTACGAGGCATTTCTTTCGCAGGACGAAGTCGATGCGCTGCTAGCCGGCGTCACCGGCGAGAGCGATAGTAAAAAGGAATCCGACGGCCAGAACGGCGGTGCGCGTGCCTACGACCTGAGCTCGCCAGAGCGTGTCGTGCGCCGCCGCATGCAGACGCTGGAGCTCATCAACGAGCGGTTTGCGCGCAACATGCGCAACGTGCTGTTGAACTTCATGCGCCGCAGCGCCGACATCACCGTCGGCTCGATCAAGATCCAGAAGTACGCGGACTTCGAGCGCAACCTGCCGGTTCCCAGCAATCTGAACATGATTCAGATGAAGCCGCTGCGCGGCACGGCGCTTTTTACGTACGACCCGAACCTGGTGTTCCTGGTCATCGACAGCCTGTTCGGCGGCGATGGCCGCTACCACACGCGCGTCGAAGGCCGGGACTTCACCACCACCGAACAGCGCATCATCCGGCGCCTGCTCAACCTGACCCTGGAAAGCTACGGCAAGTCCTGGGATCCCGTCTACCCGATCGAGTTCGAATACGTCCGCTCGGAGATGCACACCAAGTTCGCCAGCATTACCGGCAACAACGAAGTGGTGGTGGTCTCCTCGTTCCACATCGAATTCGGCGCGACCGGCGGCGACCTGAACATCTGCCTGCCCTACTCCATGATCGAGCCGGTGCGCGATCTGCTGACGCGCCCGCTGCAGGAAACGACGCTCGAAGAAGTGGATCAGCGCTGGTCGCAGCAGCTTTCCCGCCAGGTGCGCAGCGCGGACATCGACGTGGTCGCGGAATTTGCCCGCATCCCGTCGTCGATCCGCGAACTGATGAGCCTGAAGGTCGGCGACGTCCTTCCGGTGGACGTGCCTGAAACCGTCATCGCCCACGTCGACGGCGTGCCGCTGATGGAATGCGGCTACGGCGTCTTCAACGGCCAATACGCCTTGCGCGTACAAAACCTGTTTACCCACGATACAGAACCCAACGAGGCCTCTGACCATGACTGACAAGAACGAGCCCGGCACTGGCTCGTCCCCGGCCGACGACTGGGCCGACGCGCTCGCCGAACAATCCCGCGCCAACCCGCCCACGCAAGCCGACGGTCTGAAGCCGCAGGACGACTGGGCCGCCGCGATGGCCGAACAGGCTGCCGCGCCCGCTGCCGCGGCGCCCGCCGCCGCTCCTGCCCCGGCACCGGCTCCCGCCGCGGCGCCGGCCGCCACGGCCTCGGCCGCCGCGTCCGTGTTCAAGCCGCTGGCCGGCGCCACGTCCGGCCAAGGCACCGACATCGACCTGATCATGGACGTTCCCGTCCAGCTGACGGTTGAGCTTGGCCGCACCCGCCTGACCATCAAGAACCTGCTCCAGCTGGGCCAGGGCTCGGTGGTGGAACTGGACGGCCTGGCCGGCGAACCGATGGACATCTTCGTCAACGGCTACCTGATCGCCCAGGGCGAAGTCGTGGTCGTCGAAGAAAAGTACGGCATCCGCCTGACCGACATCATCACCCCGTCCGAGCGGATCAACCGCTTGAACAACCGTCGTTGACCCCTGGCGCCATGACCGAACCTGCCCTGCTGCGCGTCATCATCGGCCTTGTGCTGGTGGTGGCCGCCATCCTGGCCGCGGCGTGGCTTGCCAAGCGCGCCGGACTGGTCCAGCGCGGCGGCGGCAACGTGCTGCGCCAGGTTGCCAGCATGCCGGTCGGTCCGCGCCAAAGCGTCGTCGTCGTCGAGATCGAAGACACCTGGCTGGTGGTGGGCGTTGGCCCGAACCAGCTCACCACCCTGCATACCCTGCCCGCCGGCCAGTTGCCGGAGGGTTCGCCTCTGCCCACGGCCGCCTTCGCGGCCAAGCTGGGCCAGGCACTCAAGCGCCGCTAGGGCTCAACGCCCCGGCGCGAATCAAGCGATACCCATGAGTTTGCCTACCCGCACGACTACCGCCCGCGCCGCCCAGCGCGCGCTGCCCATGCTGGCCGCCGCCGCGGTGCTGGGCCTGGCCTTTTTCCCGGCCGGCGTGGTGGCGCAGGCCACGCTGCCCGCGCTGACGGCCACGCCGGGCGCGAATGGCTCGCAGACCTACTCGCTCAGCATGCAGACCATGCTGCTGATGACGTCGCTGTCGTTCCTGCCGGCGGCGCTGCTGATGATGACGGGCTTCACGCGCATCATCATCGTGCTGGGCCTGTTGCGCAGCGCGATGGGCACGGCCATGTCGCCGCCCAACCACGTGCTGATCGGCCTGGCGCTGTTCCTGACCTTCTATACGATGTCGCCGGTGTTCGACAAGATCTACACCGACGCCTACAAGCCCTTGTCCGAAGGCACGATCCAGTTCGAGGCCGCGGTCGAACGCGCCGCGAATCCGCTGCGCACCTTCATGCTGCACCAGACACGCGAGAACGACCTGGCGCTCTTTGCCAACCTGGCCAAGCAGCCCGCGCTGGAAGACCCCTCGCAGGTGCCGATGCGCATCCTGGTGCCGGCCTTCATCACGAGCGAACTGAAGACCGCCTTCCAGATCGGCTTCACGATCTTCATTCCCTTCCTCATCATCGACCTGGTGGTTGCCAGCGTCCTGATGGCGTTGGGCATGATGATGGTGCCGCCGGTCACCGTGGCGCTGCCCTTCAAGCTGATGCTGTTCGTGCTGGCCGACGGCTGGAACCTGCTCATGGGCTCGCTGGCCCAGAGCTTCTACCAGTAACGCCGCAAGGAGATCGCCAT
The DNA here is from genome assembly GCF_002331005.1 of Achromobacter sp. UBA2119. Lineage (NCBI taxonomy): Bacteria > Pseudomonadati > Pseudomonadota > Betaproteobacteria > Burkholderiales > Alcaligenaceae > Achromobacter > Achromobacter sp. UBA2119. Next base: position 348,362 of record NZ_DCYD01000017.1, read on the forward strand.
GACCGCTGAAACCGTCATGACCATGACCTACCAGGCGATGAAGATCGTCCTGGCGATGGCCGGTCCCCTTCTGCTCGTCACGCTGGTCGTGGGTCTGGTCATCAGCATCTTCCAGGCCGCCACGCAGATCAACGAAATGACGTTGTCGTTCATTCCGAAGCTGCTGGCCATGTGCGGCGTGCTGGTGCTGCTGGGTCCCTGGCTGATCGGCGTCATGGTCGACTACATCCGGCAGCTCATCGGCCAGATCCCCATGCTGGTGTCCTGAGCGGCGCCGGCCGCCGGACACGGGTTGCGACGCCATGTTCTCTTTTACGCTCGAGCAGCTGAACGGCTGGGTCGGCCAGTTCCTCTGGCCGTTCGTGCGTATTCTCGCGCTCGTGGGCACCGCGCCGCTCTTCTCCGAATCGCTGATCCCCGTCAAGGTCAAGGTGGGACTGTCGTTCGTCCTGGCCGTGGCGATCAGCCCGGCCCTGGATCCCATGCCACCCGTCGCACCCGGTTCCTACGCCGGCCTCTGGATGGTGATGCAGCAGGTGCTGATCGGCATCGCCATGGGGTTCACCATGCGCATCGTATTCGCAGCGGTGCAGACGGCCGGTGAATTCGTGGGCCTGCAGATGGGCCTGTCGTTCGCCTCGTTCTTCGACCCCAGCTCGGGCGCCAACACCGCCGTGCTGTCGCGCATTTTCAACATCGTCGCGATGCTGACCTTCCTGGCGCTGGATGGGCATCTGCTGGTGCTGGCGGCGCTGGTGCGGTCATTCGACACCCTGCCCATCGCGATGATCCAGCTGCACCAGAACGGCTGGGGCGCAGTCGTGGAATGGGGCAAGACGATCTTCGTGTCTGGGCTGTTGCTGGCGCTGCCGCTGATTTGCGCCCTGCTCACCATCAACCTGGCCATGGGCATCCTGAACCGCGCCGCCCAGCAGCTTTCCGTGTTTGCGGTGGGCTTTCCTGTCACGCTCATCGTCGGCGTGACGATCCTGGCGATCGTGCTGCCCCACGCCGGGCCGTTCCTGGAGTCGTTGTTCGAATCGGGGCTGACGGCGATGAGCCGTGTGGTGGATGCGCTGGCTGGGCGGTAACCGTCCGCCGCCAGCAGGCCTGCAATCGGGCGCGACCGCGGGCCCCGCCCCGCCCCGCCGCCCTCCGCCCGCAACTCGATCAGTGCTGTCCCACCACGCGGAAGACGCGGATGGTCTCGCGCAGCGCGCCCGACTGATTGCCCAGCTGCGTCACCGCGCCGCCAAGTTCCTGCACGAGTGCCGTGTTCTGCACGGTCATCACGTCCATTTGCGAGACCGCGGTATCCACCTGTTCGATGCCGGTTGACTGTTCCTGCGAGGCCCGCGAGATCTCGCCGATGATGGCCGTGACGCGGTGGACGGCATCCACGATCTCCTGCATGGTCGCGCCGGCCTGCTCCGCCTGCGCCGAGCCTTCGGTCACGCGGTCCACCGAGTCCTCGATCAGCGTCTTCACTTCCTTGGCGGCCTGGGCGCTCTTTTGCGCCAGGCTGCGAACTTCGCCCGCCACCACCGCGAAGCCCTTGCCGGACTCGCCGGCCCGTGCGGCTTCCACCGCGGCGTTCAGCGCCAGGATGTTGGTCTGGAAGGCGATGCCTTCGATGATGGTGACGATGTCGGCGATCTTGCGCGAGCTGTCCGAGATGCCGTGCATGGTGTTGACCACCTGCCCGACGGCCACGCCGCCGCGCCGCGCCACGTCCATGCTGCTGGCGGCCAGATCGTTGGCCTGCCGCGCATTGTCGGCGTTCTGGCGCACCGTGGACGTCAGTTGCTGCATGCTGGCGGCCGTCTGCTGCAGCGACGCCGCCTGCCCTTCTGTGCGGCCGGCCAGTTCCTGGTTGCCCCGGGCGATGTCCACCGCGGCGTGCGTCGTGCCCTCGATGCCGCGATAGACGTCTTGCGCAATGCCGATCAGGCTCTTGCGCATGACCTCCAGCGAAAACTTCAAGCTGCCCACCTCGTCATCCGATTCCGGCACGATCTGCGTGGTCAGGTTGCCCGCCGCCACCTGACGTGCCATGTTCGCCGCGTCTCGCATCGGGTCCAGCAGCGAACGCGACAGGCTCCAGCCCATCGCGTAGATGGCGACGATGCCCAGCCCGATCGCGCCACAACCCAGCGCCGCGCCCAACGGGCTCAGGCTGGCCCAATTGGCATGCAGGCCATACGCGCCCGCGGCGCCGACGATGGCCGACGACAGCGTGGCGTGGCGCAGCATGCGGCTGCGCACGCCCGGCCGAAACGGGAACGCCAGCAGGTCCAGGCCGCTGCGCCAGCCGGCGCGCACGGGCCGGCCGTGCAGGATGCGCACGCCCTTGGCCGTGCCCTCGCGCATGCGTGCGTACAGCGCTTCGGCCATCTCGATCTGTTCTTCCGACGGCTGCACGCGCACCGACGAATAGGCCACGACTTCGCCGTTCTCGACAATGGGCGTGGCATTGGCCAGCACCCAGTAGTAGCCGCCATCCTTGCGGCGGTTCTTGACCACGCCGAGCCAGGATTCCCCGGCTTCCAGGGTCTCCCAGAGATCCGCGTAGGCCTCCGGCGGCATGTCGGGATGGCGCACGATGTTGTGCGCCTTGCCGATGAGCTCTTCGCGGGTGAAGCCGCTGACCTCGACGAAGGCCGGGTTGGCGTAGACGATGCGGCCCTTGGTGTCCGTGCGCGAGATCAGGTACTGGTCCTCGCGCAGCTTGGTTTCCACATTGGTGACGGGTAGATTGACACGCATGGTTTGTCTCCAGCTGGCGTCCGATCCCCCGGCCACCGTTGATTACTCTGTTTTCGCCCTGAAAATTCAGGCATTGACATTGTTTACGGTCATAAAGCGGAAAACTTAACGTGCTTATGATTTCCATCAACGCACGCATAACCGTCCGATATGAAACAAGCACATCCGCGGATCGCTGGCCTACAAAAAAGCCGCGCCCGATCCCGCATCTGCAGGATCGGGCGCGGCCCGGGACAACGACGATCAGTTCAGCGACGGCGCGGCATACCCGCCCAGCTGGTGCGCCGGCACTTCAATCACTTCGCCGGCATTGATCTTGAACACGGCAACCGCTTCGGCCAGGCGCTGCGCCTGTTCCTGCAGCGAGCCGGCGGCGGCCGCAGCCTCTTCCACCAGCGCCGCGTTCTGCTGCGTCACTTCGTCCATCTGCGACACGGCGCGGTTGACCTGGTCGATACCGCTGGACTGCTCTTCGGACGCCGCCGAGATCTCGCCCATGATGTCCGTCACGCGTTTGACCGAGGCCACGATCTCCTGCATCGTCGCGCCGGCGCGTTGCACCTGCTGCGAACCCGCGCCGACCTTGGACACCGAGTCCTCGATCAGGCCCTTGATCTCCTTGGCGGCCTGGGCGCTGCGCTGCGCCAGCGAGCGCACTTCGCCCGCCACCACCGCAAAGCCCTTGCCCTGCTCACCCGCACGCGCGGCTTCCACCGCGGCGTTCAGCGCCAGGATGTTGGTCTGGAACGCGATGCCGTCAATGACCGACACGATTTCCGAGATCTTGCGCGAGCTGGCCGAAATGCCTTCCATGGTGTTGACCACTTCCGACACCGCCGAACCGCCGCGCTCGGCCACGTCCGACGCGCTGGCCGCCAGCTGGTTGGCCTGGCGGGCGTTGTCCGCGTTCTGCTTCACGGTCGAGGCCAGCTCTTCCATCGAGGCAGCGGTCTCTTCCAGCGAGGCGGCCTGCTCTTCCGTGCGGCTGGACAGGTCCGTGTTGCCGGCCGAGATTTCACGCGAACCCACCGTGATCTCGTCCACGCCACGGCGTACCGTCGACACGGTGCGCGTCAGGCTTTCCTGCATGCGCTTGAGCGCGGCGAAAAGCTGGCCGATTTCGTTGTGCGAACGCACTTCCACGCGGCCCGTCAGGTCGCCGGCGGCGATCTTGTCAAAGTGCTGACCGGCTTCGACCAAGGGGCGCACCACCAGGCGGCCGAACAGGATGCGGGCAAGCACCATCAGCAGCAGCGCCAGCGCAACCGCAATGCCGACGGCGATCATGGCCAGGTTGAAATTGGCCTCGGCCTGTTCGATCGTTTCACGCTGCTGGTCGGCGATGTACTTGTCGAACTGGCTGATCGCCTCGATGAAGGCGGCGCTGCGAGGCGTGCCGTATTCGTTGTTCACCATGTAGAACGTCGAATAGTCTTCGCTGCGCAGGGCTTCGACCATCGTGTCCACGCCGTCGTCGATGTACGAGCGATAGCGGCGCACAAGGTTCATCGACAACTGGCGGCCAGTGTCGTCCTCGAGCATGTTCTTCTGGAAATCGGCGAAGCGGCTGCGCACGCCGGTCAGGAGATCCGTCGCGCCCTTGAGCGACGCGGCCGCGTCACGCGCGGAGTTCTCGCCGCTGCCCCAGCCGGATTCCTGCAGGTGGCGGGCGGCCACCATCAGGCTCACGCGGGCGCGCAGCATGTCGCTGTTGATGATTTCGACCTGTTTGGCGCGCGCCGTCAGCGCGTTGACCTCACGGATCGATTCATAGTTGCTCTGCAGGAAGTACGCGGCCAGGCCGCCCACCGCCGCGATCAGCAGCGCGAAAAACGCCATCACCCACAGCAGCATCGTGCCAACGCGCGCATCGCGCAGCCTCAGTTTGCGCTTGACCTTAGGTGCGCGCGCGGCTTTTTTCTTGCCGGCCTTGCCGGCTTTACCACCGGATTCGAGACTCGCTTCCATTTATTTCCCCATCCCTCAGGAACTGCTCTGACCAAATGAAAAACCACCCTGTGGACATGCCCTGTTACACAGGGGATGCACTCAGGGCGACGAACACCGGGCATGTGACGCCCGATGTCTTCTGCCGAACTGCAGGGCTATTTGCCCTGCGGCGCCAGACCGGCCGGCTCACCCGGGCCCGGAATGTAGATCGTTTGCACCTCGGGTTCCATCGCAGGTTGTGCCCAGTCCTGCGTCAAGGCAGGCGCGGGGGCAGGCCCCAGCAACTTCTGGCGTTCCCAAGGTTCCAGCAGAATATTGGTGCTGTCGACGAGCCGCATCAGCCGGCCATCGGGCCCGAACTGCAGCAGCGCTTCCTTACGGCTGTACAGGCCGTCGGTGACAAAGGTGATTTTGTGGAACCAGAGCGCCAGCACGGTGCCGTCGCTCTGTTTGAATTGTTGGGCAGGCGGGGCGGTCAGCGCGCGCGCGGCCTCTTCCATGGTCGTCTGCCCGGGCGTCAGGGTCGACAGCTTGCTCGGGTCGAAGTTGTGACCCGTTGCCGCACAGCCAGCGACAAGGGCCGCAATCGCGGCCGCTGCCAGAAGATGTAGATAACCTCGCATACCCTGCCTATTTGCCGGCGGCGCCGGCGTCAGAAAGATTCCCAATCGTCGTCCGAAGGCGCCTGCCGCCGGCTTGCAGCCGGTGCTGGCGCGGGCTTCGAAACGTCCTTTGCCGCGGGCGCCGGACGCGTCGCCGCGGGCTTGCGCGGCGGGCGCGATGCCGAGGCGCCGGCGGCCGGTTCCGGCTTGGCGCGGGCGGTGTGTGTCAGGCGCACGGCAGCGGCGGGCTTGGCGGCCGGCGCGGCGGGTGGCGGCGCCACCTCGGGCTCGGGCGCCGGTGCGGCCACGCGGGCAGCCGGCCGATGCTGCTGCGCCAACTGGCGCGCCGGCACTTCGATGACTTCGCCTGCATTGATCTTGAACACGGCCACCGCTTCGGCCAGGCGCTGCGCCTGGTCCTGCAGCGAGCCGGCGGCGGCCGCAGCCTCTTCCACCAGCGCCGCGTTCTGCTGCGTCACTTCGTCCATCTGCGCGACGGCGCGGTTGACCTGGTCGATGCCGCTGGACTGCTCGTCGGAGGCCGCCGAGATCTCGCCCATGATGTCCGTCACGCGTTTCACAGAAGCGACGATCTCCTGCATCGTCGCGCCGGCGCGTTCGACCTGCTGCGAACCGGCGCCGACCTTGGACACCGAATCCTCGATCAGGCTCTTGATTTCCTTGGCGGCCTGGGCGCT
>NZ_DCYD01000006.1:0-64295 GCF_002331005.1 Achromobacter sp. UBA2119
ATTTACGTCAACACGAACCCGTTTGCAAAAATCGGGCTGACCATAGATTGTTTTATGCTGTCGGCTTTCCCGACCACTTGTGACCGTGACAGTGAGCGCTTCGCAACAATCCCCCGCCGATCTCAGTGACATCGTCTTCACCGACTGGGTCGAACGCTGGCTGCCGAAGTCGTGGCGGCCCTACGCGCGGCTGTGCCGCCTGGATCGCCCCATCGGCACCTGGCTGACCCTGCTGCCGGCCATTGCCGCGCTGGTCCAGGCCGCGGGCGGCCTGCCCGACCTGCAACGCCTTATCGTCTTCTCGCTGGGCGCCCTGCTGATGCGCGGCATCGGCTGCACCGTCAACGACATGTGCGACCGCGATTTCGACAAGCACGTCGAGCGCACGCGCTTCCGTCCGCTGACCAGCGGCCAGTTGTCGATGAAGAACGCCGTGTGGTTCCTGCTGGGCCAGTTGCTGGTCTGCGGATCGCTGCTGTTCTTCCTGAATGACATGAGCCGCTGGCTGGCCGTGGCCGTGCTGCCCTTCGTCTTCATCTATCCGCTGTGCAAGCGCGTCACCTACTGGCCGCAGGTCGTGCTGGGCATCTGCTTCAACTGGGGCATGCTGATGGCCTGGTCGGACACGCAAAACCACGTGCCGCTCGCCGCCATCGCCATGTGGCTGGGCGCGGTGCTGTGGCAGGTGGGCTACGACAGCATCTATGCCTACGTCGACGTGCGCGACGACCGCAGCGTCGGCCTGCACTCGACCGCGATGCGCTTCGGCGACCAGGGCAAGCTCTGGATTGGCGGGTTCTACGCAGGCACCGTGCTGCTGTGGGCCTGGGGCGGTTATGCCATCGGCCTGTCGTGGGCCTATCAGGCCGGCATGGTCGCCGTGGCCGCGCATCTGGCTTGGCAGTTGAAGGTGTTCGACATCCAGCATCCCCACCGCAATTTCATGCTGTTCCGCGCCAACCTGTGGCTGGGCGCATTGCTGGTTGCCGCGGCATTGGCGGGCACGTTGATCCGCTGATGCGGCGCGGTTGAAGCGGCGCGCAAACGCGACATGGCGACGTCTGCGCGTCCCGCGCTTTCGAGCCGCGCTTTCGGGCGGTACTTTCGAGCGGTATTTTCGGGCGGTACTTCCGGGCGGTACTTTCAGGCCGTGCATTTGCGGGATTGACGGCCTCCGGCGATGATGGGCCTTCCGCCCCACGTCACGGAGTCACCGCATGCCTGCAATGATCAAATCCCTGACCACCGCCGCCGCCGTGTGCGCCCTCTTCGCCACGCTGCCCGCACAAGCCGCCACCGATTGCGCGCCGCTGCGCGGTTGCGCGGCCAAGTTCTGCCACATCGAAAACGACATCGCCGCCGCGCAGGCGCAGAATAACTCGCGCCGCGAGGCGGGCCTGCGCAAGGCGCTGTCCGAAGCCAAGGCAAGCTGCACCGACAGCCGCCTGCAATCGCAGCGCGAGGCCGACGTGCGCGAGAAGCAATCCAAAGTGGCCGAACGCCAGCAAGAGCTGGCAGAGGCGAAAGCCAAGGGCAAGCAGGACAAGATCGACAAGGCCCAACGCAAGCTTGAAGAAGCACAGGCCGAATACAACGACGCGTTGGCCGACCTGAACCGCTGACCTGACGTGCCCGCGAGCCAGGGCGTCGCGCGCGCTGGCCGCCGCTTATCTCCCACTCTCCTGCGGCCGCCCCCTCGCCGCGCCTCCTCCGATGTCCGCCTCTGCCTGCCCCGAGCCGGCCGCGCGCCCACTCCTCCAGTCGCCCTCCCATTCGCCGTCGAGCCGACCTCCAAGGCCCGGATATCTGACGCGTCATGCAATGGAAATATCGCCACCCATGGCGCCAACATGGACAATCCAAACCGATTAGCCATTATTTTGGAAAGATGTTTTCAGGTAATAAGGGTTTATCCCAGGGTTATTTAGGCACAGAATGCCTCTCATCGGGACACAGCAAGCGAGCCCCAGGCAGTCAGGCCTGGGGCTTGAATCCCAAGCTCACAAGACTCGGAGGTCTGCCATGAAAACCCTTGCTACCGCACTGATGCTGTCCATGTCCGTTCTGGCTGCCGGCGCTCAAGCCGCCGAAGCCGACCAAGCCCCCACCCGCGCTCAGGTTCAAGCTGAACTGCAACAAGCCAAGGTTTCGGGCCAATACACGTTCGGCGAAGAAGGCTACCCCGCCCCCATCGCCCAACATTCCAGCCTGACCTCGCAGCAAGTCCAAGCCGATCTGGCCCAGGCCAAGAACGCCGGCCAAGTGACCTTCGGCAACATGGACTACCCGCCCGTCGCCGCCTCGGCTTCCGCCACGTCGCTGAGCCGCGCCCAAGTCGAATCGCAACTGGCACAAGCCAAGACCGAAGGCCTGGTGACCTTCGGCAACCTGGACTATCCCCCCCACCTGGGCAGCTGATCCACGGGCCACGCCGGCCGTGAATCGCTACCAGGCAGCCCTCTGGCCACAAGCCAGAGGGCTTTTTCTTTGACGCTTCGACCACTTCAGCGGTCATATCGACGTGACTTGAAGCCGATTCGACGGTTTAGCCGCTACAAATCGACAGCACTCCCGCATAGGATGGGGCCACTTCCCTTCCCTCTCATTGCAGGAGCCGCACCATGTCCACGCACACCAAGCCCATCGTTCTACTGGGCGCCGGAAAAATCGGTTTTGCGATCGCGCTGATGCTGGAACGCAGCGGCGATTATTCCGTCCTCGTCGCGGACCAGGACGCCAGCCGGCTGGCCGTGCTTGCCGAACTGGGCTGCGAGACGCGCCAGGTTAGCGACGATGCCGGCGTGGCGCGCTGCATCGAAGGCGCCTACGCGGTGGTCAATGCGTTGCCCTTTCATCGCGCGATTGCGGTGGCGGGCTTGTGCGCCAAGGCCGGCGTACATTATTTCGACCTGACCGAAGACGTGGCCAGCACGCACGCGATCCAGGCGCTGGCCCATGACACCGGCGGCGTGCTGATGCCGCAATGCGGTCTGGCGCCCGGCTTCATCGGCATCGTCGGCAACGCGCTGGCGCGCCGCTTCGACACCTTGCTCGATCTGCGCATGCGCGTCGGCGCACTCCCGCGCTATCCGTCCAACAGCCTGCGCTACAACCTGACGTGGAGCACCGAAGGGCTGATCAACGAATACTGCAATCCGTGCGAGGCGATCGTCGACGGCCAACTGACCAGCGTGCCCGCACTGGAAGGCTACGAAACCTTTGCGCTGGACGGCGTGGAGTACGAAGCCTTCAACACCTCCGGCGGCCTGGGCACCTTGCCCGCGACGCTGCTGGGCCGCGCGCGCAACGTCGATTACAAGTCAGTGCGCTATCCCGGCCATTGCAACATCATGAAGCTGCTGCTCAATGACCTGCGCCTGCGCGACCGCCGCGACCTGCTCAAGGACATCTTCGAGTCGGCCATCCCCACTACCGAACAGGACGTGATCGTGATCCAGGCATCGGCGTCCGGCTACCGCCACGGCCGTCTGGAAGAAGAGTCGTATCCGATTCGTGTCTTCGGCGCGGAAGTCGACGGCCACCGCCTGAGCGCAATCCAGTTGTCCACGGCCGCAGGCATTTGCGCGGCCCTGGATCTGGTGGCGCACGGCGTTCTGCCGCAGCAGGGCTTCGTGGGGCAAGAGGCGATTGGCCTTGAGGCATTGCTCAACAACCGATTCGGCCGCATTTACGCGGGCAAACCGCTGGCGCTGGCCGGGTGCGCGGTGGCCGATCGCTGAGTCCGTCATCACAGCCGGCATCGTCGCCGCCAGCGCGGCGCTACGTCCAGCCTTCCAGACGCAGCGTCGCGCGCACCAGTCGCTGCTCTTCCTGCTCGATATCCGACAGGCTCTGGCGCACGCTGTCCACATGGTCGGCCGCGGCCTTGCGCGCCTGCTCTGGCTGGCGCCCGATCACCGCGTTGAACAGCCGCGTGTGCTGGCGGTCGATCTGGCGCTTCTCGGGCTCGCGGTGGTACAGGTTGTTCACGCACGCGAACACCGATCCCAGCAGCAGATCCGTCAGCGATTGCAGCGTATGGACCAGCACAGGGTTGTGCGAGGCCTCGCAGATCGCCAGATGAAAAGCGTGGTCCAGATGCGCGTGGGTGGCGGTATCGGTGGCGGCTCCCTGCGCGGACACCATCTCGTCATACCGGCGCCGGATCATGATGAAATCGGCCTCGGTCCCGCGGAGGGCGGCCAGCCGTGCCGATTCGGCCTCCAGCAGCGACCGCACTTCAAGCAGGTCATACAGCGTGCGCGGCTGCGAATTGAACAGGTGCATCAGCGGCCCGGCGTCCACCTTCGAGATGCGCGCAACGAACGAGCCCTTGCCCTGCGCCGTGTGAATGATCTCGCGGGCGCGCAGCAGCTTCAGGCCCTCGCGCAGCGCCGTGCGCGATACGCCCAGCTTTTCGGTCAGGCGCCGCTCGGACGGCAGGGCCTGGCCCGCCTTGAGGACGCCGTCCAGAATCAGACGCTCGATCCGTTCGGCGACTTCATCGGCCACCTGACGGGGCTTTTCTTCAATTTCCGCGTGCATGCAAACTCCGCACCAGTGGTATGACCATGCGCGGTCGGCGCTTGCGCGGCTCGGCCTTGCCTAGGTAAGTGGCTGATATCAAACCATAAAAATCGGCGCTCTGCCCGGCGCGCACCACACAAACTGGTATGACCAGCGGGTTTCCGTATGGACATCGGCGCGGTCGCGGACGATGATGTCAGCACCCCTCACCCGGCGCGCCGCGCCGGTCAGCTTGACTCAACGCCAGAGAACCGCATGACTCAACGCATCCAGCACCACGGCCTGCAAGTGGCGGCCAATCTCAGTCAATTCATTGAACAGGAAGCGCTGCCCGGTTCCGGCCTGGAGGCCGACGCCTTCTGGCAAGGCTTCGCGGCCCTGGTGCACGATCTGGCGCCCAAGAACCGGGCCTTGCTCGCCGAACGCGATCGCCTGCAGGCAGAACTCGATGCCTGGCATCGCGCCCATCCCGGTCCCATCACGGATCCCGCCGCCTACCGCAAGTTCCTCGAAGGCATCGGCTACCTGCTGCCGCAGCCTGCCACCGTGCGCGCCACCACCGACAACGTGGACACCGAGATCTCGCAGCAGGCCGGCCCGCAGCTCGTCGTGCCGATGTCCAATCCGCGATATGCGCTGAACGCCGCCAACGCGCGCTGGGGCAGCCTGTACGACGCCCTGTACGGCACCGATGCCATCCCTGCCACGCCCGGCGACACGGGCCGCGGCTACAACCCGGAACGTGGCGCCGCCGTCATCGCCCGCGCGCGCAGCTTCCTGGACACCGCGGCGCCGCTCGCGCAGGGCTCGCATGCGGATGCCAAGGGCTACACGGTCGAAGGCGGCCAGCTTCGCGTGGCGCTTGCCACCGGCGCGACCGGCCTGAAGACGGGCACGCAATTCGTCGGCTACCAAGGCGACGCGTCCGCTCCCACGGCGATCCTACTCAAGAACAACGGCCTGCATTTCGAAATCCAGATCGACCGCGCCAGCACCATCGGCGCCACCGATGCGGCGGGTGTGAAAGACGTGGTGGTCGAGGCCGCGCTCACCACGATCATGGACTGCGAAGACTCGGTCGCGGCCGTCGACGGCGACGACAAGGTGCAGATCTACCGCAACTGGCTGGGCCTGATGAAGGGCGACCTGACCGAGGACGTCACCAAGGGCGGCAAGACCTTCACCCGCAAGCTCAACGCCGACCGCAACTACACGCGGCCGGACGGCTCGGCGCTGACGCTGCATGGCCGCTCGCTCATGTTCGTGCGCAACGTGGGTCACCTGATGACCAACCCGGCCGTGCTGGATCGCGACGGCCAGGAAATCCCCGAAGGCATTCTCGATGCCGTCGTCACCAGCCTGGCCGCGGTGCAGGACCGCAAGCACAAGCTCAATTCGCGCACGGGCTCCGTCTACATCGTGAAGCCCAAGATGCACGGCCCCGCCGAAGCCGCATTCGCCAGCGAACTCTTCGACCGCGTCGAAGACCTGATCCGCGTGCCGCGCAACACGCTGAAGATGGGCATCATGGACGAAGAGCGCCGCACCAGCGTCAACCTCAAGGCCTGCATCGAAGCTGCCGCCTCGCGCGTGGCCTTCATCAACACCGGCTTTCTGGACCGCACCGGCGACGAGATGCACTCCGGCATGGAAGCCGGTCCCATGCTGCGCAAGGGCGACATGAAGTCCAGCGCGTGGATCACCGCTTACGAACGCAACAACGTGCTGGTGGGCCTGGACGCCGGCCTGCGCGGCCGCGCCCAGATCGGCAAGGGCATGTGGGCCATGCCCGACCTGATGGCCGCCATGCTCGAACAAAAGATCGCGCATCCCAAGGCCGGCGCCAATACCGCCTGGGTGCCTTCGCCCACCGCTGCCACGCTGCATGCGCTGCATTACCACCAGGTCGACGTGCAGGCGGTCCAGCAGGAACTCGAACGCACGAAGCTGGACAGCGTGCGCGACGACCTGCTCAATGGCCTGCTCACGGTGCCGGTCGGCGATCCCGCCAAGTGGTCCGCCGCCGACATCCAGCAGGAACTGGACAACAATGTGCAGGGCATTCTTGGCTACGTGGTGCGGTGGATCGACCAGGGCGTGGGCTGCTCGAAGGTGCCCGATATCCACAACGTGGGGCTGATGGAAGACCGCGCCACGCTGCGCATTTCCAGCCAGCACATCGCCAACTGGCTGCGCCACGGCATCACGAACCGCGATCAGGTCACCGAGACCTTCAAGCGCATGGCCAAGGTCGTCGACGGCCAGAACGCGGGCGACCCGCTCTACCAGCCGATGGCTGGCAACTTCGACACGTCGCTGGCATTCAAGGCCGCGTGCGCCCTGGTGTTCGAAGGCCTGACCCAGCCCAACGGCTACACCGAGCCGCTGCTGCACAAGTACCGCCTGGAGTACAAGGCGGCGCGCGCCTGATTCAGCGCCGCGCTTGACCAAAGCCGGACGGCAATGCCGTCCGGCTTTTTTTTCGGGTCTGAATTTGCATCGGGGCGGGGGGGTGTCTTGCTGCCTCATCCCTCCCCGATTAAAACCCCTTGGTTTTCGCACGATCGTGCTAAATTTCCGCCATGACAGCAAAAACCGAGAAAAGCGAACTCACCTTCGCGGCCATCGTGAACACTGCGCTCGACATGGCTGCCGCGCAAGGCATGGAAAGCCTCTCGCTGGGCCAGGTCGCCAAGCGGCTCGGCATCAGCAAGAGCGGCGTCTTCTCGCGCGTCGGCTCGCTCGAAGCCCTGCAGCAGGCGGTGCTGGACGAATACGACCGGCGCTTTGTCGAAGCGGTCTTCACGCCTGCCATGGCCTACCCGCGCGGCCTGCCGCGCCTGAACGCGCTGGTGTCGCTGTGGATCGACCGCGCCAGCAATGTCGAGACGCTGACCGGCTGCATCTACGTGGCCGGCGCATTTGAATACGACGACGTCGACTCGCCGCTGCGCGCGGTGCTGGAACACAACCTGAAGCGCTGGCGGGCCGCGATGGTGCGCACGGTGAACCAGGCGCTCGAAGCCGGCCACTTGCGCGCCGACACGGACCCGCAACAGCTTGTGTTCGAGGTCTACAGCCTGATGATCGGCCTGATGCACGACGCGCGGTTCCTGCGTGACCCGAAGGCGCACGAACGCGTGAAGGTCGGCTACGAGCGTCTTATCTCCACGTATCGCAGCTTCAAGTACATCGAGTAATCCCCGAAGCCGGCGTTGTGCCGGCTTTACTTTCGCTTAATTTCGCACGACCGTGCGAATATTGACAGGAGCAGGCCATGTGGATTCTTATTCCGTTAGGCGCGTTAGGCGTATCGTCCATCCTTTGGCGCCAATGGCGCTTGCTGCTGCGCCAGTTGCCCGACCGCGCCGAACACCTCGTGCTGTTCTAAGACCCCGCCCCCCCCCCACCATGCCGCGCACCATTCACCTGCTGATCGTCGACCCGCAAAACGATTTCTGCGACTTGCCCGAGTCGTACCGGCCCCTCGACCCGCTGACTGGCCTGGCGGTTGCGCCCGCGCTGCCCATCGCAGGCGCCCACGCAGACATGCAGCGGCTGGCGCGGTTCATCGACGCCACGGCCCCCGTGCTCTCGTCGATCACGGTTACGCTGGATTCGCATCATCGTCTGGACATTGCGCACCCCACATTCTGGCGCGCGGGCAATGGCGACCCGGTCGCGCCCTTCACGCCGATCACGGCGGCGCAATTGCGCGCCGGCGAATTCGTGCCGCGCCATGACGACGACCTGCCGCGCACGCTCAACTACCTGGATGAACTCGAAGCGCGGGGCCGCTACACGCTGATGGCGTGGCCGGTGCATTGCGAGATCGGCACGTGGGGTCATAACGTGCATCCCGACGTGCGCGCCGCGTATGGTCGTTGGGAAGAAGAGCGCCAGTTCATTGTGCGCAAGGTGCCCAAGGGCGCCAACCCCTGGACCGAGCACTACAGCGCGCTGATGGCTGAGGTGCCCGACGCCGACGATCCGCGCAGCCAGCTCAACCGCGACTTGCTGGACTCACTGGACCGCGCGGATCTGATCCTGATCGCGGGCGAGGCCGGCAGCCACTGCGTCAAGGCCACCGTCGAACACCTGGCCGAGCACCTGCCCGGCGGCAACCTGTCGCGCATCGTGCTGCTGACGGACTGCATGAGTCCCGTCGCGGGCTTTGCGAACGCACAGTCGAGCTTTCTGCAACGCATGCGGGATCTCGGCGTGCAGGAACGCACCAGCACCGACATGGCGCGCGCGCTGGCGTAAGACGGCGACGCGCAGTCGGCGCGCCCAAACACAACGGCCGCCTGCGTCAGCAAGGCGGCCGTGAAACGGTGAACAGCGAAGTCAGCGCGTGGAGTTCAGGCGCCGTGGCCCGTCTTGCCTTCGCATTCAACGTAAAGCGCGCTGATCGCTTCGCACAACGCGGGCGGCTGCTGGAACAGGCGCGACACCAGCAGACAGCCCTGGATCGTCGCGAACACCGCACGCCCCGCTGCTTCGGGCGTGCCGGAAAACTTCAGCGTGCCTTGCGCCGCGCCCTCGGCCAGCACGCGGGCCAGCCACGCTTCGTGCGCGCGGAAAAATCCCTGCAGCGCGCCGCGGACCCGTTCCGACAAACTCATCACGTCGGCGGCCAACATGCCGCCCAGACAGAGTTCACCGGAACCGCAGGCGGCGGATTCCATCATCGACAGATATTTTTCAAGCTGCGCTTGCGCCGGCTGCGCGGTGTCGATTCCGCGCACCGCGCCAAGTGCGCGCGTGCTGTAGGCCTCGACCGCTTCGTACAGCAGGTCGTCCTTGCCTGGAAAGTAGTAATGGATGCTGGACGTCTTGACGCCCACATGCTCAGCCAGGTCGCGGTAGCTGAAGCCGTTGCATCCGCGCATGCGGATCAGCTTCTCGGCGTGCGCCAGAAGCAGTTCGCGAGTGGTATTGGAAGTCGGGGTATCCATGGCGGCATATTACCTACTAATAGATCGGTTCGTCATTGGGAGGGTCCCTTATCGGCAGTTACCGAGCGGGCCATTCCATGTCACCGACCGTGCCAGCGGACTCCGGCCGGGACAAGAATCCCGCCCCCGGGGTCCGCTTTGATTGCCATCTGCTTCAGCCTTGCACGGGCGGGTAGTCGAGTTCACCGCCGTCGGTCAGGCCTTGGGCGCGGGCGGCCGCCAGTTCCTGCTTGACCTGAGCGCGCGTCTTGTCGCCAGCGTGGGCAAAGGCGGTGGCGGCGTAGCCTTCTTCACCGGACACCAGTTCGCCATTGGCGCGGGCGGCGGCGAGTTCTTGCTGCACCTGAGCGCGGGTCACCGTGCTTTGGGTGTTCAGTTCGGGCGGATAGTCCAGTTCGCCGGCTTGGGCAGCGCCGATGAAGGAAGCGGAAAGGATCAGGGCGGAAATGAGGGTCTTCATGAGAAATCTCCAGAATGGTTGAGTTGCTGCAGTTGCTGCGTGGTTGTCGGTTAAAGCTATCTATCTATAGATAGAGGTTTGGTCGAAAAAATCAGCCTTGAACGGGCGGGTAGTCCAGTTCGCCGCCGTCGGTCAGGCCTTGAGCGCGGGCAGCAGCCAGTTCTTGCTTGACCTGAGCGCGGGTCTTGTCGCTGGTGAAAGCGATCGGGGCAGCGGCGTACCCTTCTTCACCGAATGCCAGTTCACCGTTGACGCGGGCGGCGGCCAGTTCTTGCTGCACTTGAGCGCGGGTCACCGTGCTTTGGGTGTTCAGCTCGGGCGGATAGTCCAGTTCGCCAGCTTGGGCAGCGCCGATAAAGGAAGCGGAAAGGATCAGGGCGGAAACGAGGGTCTTCATGAGAAATCTCCAGTCAGTTTGGTTGAAATGCAGTGTTGCGTTGTTGGGTTGAAGCTATCTATCTATAGATAGAGGTTTGGTCGAAAAAATCAGCCTTGAACGGGCGGGTAGTCCAGTTCGCCACCGTCGGTCAGACCTTGAGCGCGGGCAGCAGCCAGTTCTTGCTTGACCTGAGCGCGGGTCTTGTCGCTGGTGAAGGCGATCGGGGCGGCGGCGTAGCCTTCTTCACCGAATGCCAGTTCACCGTTGACGCGGGCGGCGGCCAATTCTTGCTGCACTTGAGCGCGGGTCACCGTGCTTTGGGTGTTCAGTTCAGGCGGATAGTCCAGTTCGCCAGCTTGGGCAGCGCCGATGAAGGAAGCGGAAAGGATCAGGGCGGATACGAGGGTCTTCACGGTCAATCTCCAGTTTTAGATGCAGTATGTGTTTCAGTTAGCTATCTACTTGTAGGTAGATGTCGAGGGAAATAAAAAAGCGGTCCTACTGTATTTCTGATTTCGGCGCCGGGCGGTTTGTTGTTTGCGCTGCGTCGATGGGATGAATCTTACCTACTACTAGATAGACGACGCAAGCGGGTAAAGTGAAACAATTTATGTCGCGACGCAGGCCAACCACATCGGACGCGGCGTGACGGCCTGAATCAGTGCGGTACGGCGGTTCCCGCTGGCGCGGCCAACGGGACCGCCGTCGCCGGCAATCAAGCGGACAGCGCCTGCATCACCGCGTACAGATCGGACTTGCCCTCGAAGCCGATGCCCGGCAGGTCCGGCATCGTGACGTAGCCGGCCTCCACCTTCACCCCATCCGGAAAGCCGCCAAAGGGCTGGAACAGGTCCGGGTAGCTCTCGTTACCGCCCAGACCCAGACCCGCCGCGATGTTCAGCGACATCTGATGCCCGCCATGCGGCACGCAGCGGCTCGCGGACCAGCCGTGCTGACGCAGCATCGCGAGCGTGCGCAGGTACTCCACCAACCCATAGCTGAGCGCGCAATCGAACTGCAGATAATCGCGGTCGGCGCGCATGCCGCCATAGCGGATCAGGTTGCGCGCATCCTGCATCGAAAAGAGGTTTTCGCCCGTCGCCATGGGCTTGTCGTAGTAGTTGCGCAGCGTCGCCTGCAGTTCGAAATCCAGCGGATCGCCCGGCTCCTCGTACCAGAACAGGTCGTACTGCGACAGCGCCTTGGCGTAGGCAATCGCCGTGTCCAAGTCGAACCGCCCGTTCGCATCCACAGCCAGCTTCTGGCCGTCCTGCAGCACGCTCAGCACCGAGTCGATCCGGCGAAGGTCCTCGTCCAGCGACGCGCCGCCGATCTTCTTTTTCACGACCGTGTAGCCGCGATCGAGATAGCTGCGCATTTCGTCTTTAAGCGCGGCGTGGTCCTGCCCTGGGTGGTAGTAGCCGCCGGCCGCGTACACAAACACCCGCCGGTCCGGCTGGCCATTGCCGTAGCGTTCGGCCAGCAACTGGAAAAGCGGCTTGCCTTCGATTTTTGCGACCGCATCCCACACGGCCATGTCGATGGTGCCGATCGCCACCGACCGCTCACCGTGGCCGCCGGGCTTCTCGTTCTTGAACATCGCGTCCCAGACCTTGTGCGGATCCAGGTTGCGCCCCGTGGCGTCCACCAGCGTGTCCGGGTCTGCTTCCAGCACGCGCGGGATGAATCGCTCGCGCATGAGCTTGCCCTGTCCATAGCGGCCATTCGAATTGAAGCCGTACCCGACCACCTGCTTACCGTCGCGGATCACGTCGGTGATCACGGCGACCAGGCTCAGCGTCATCTTGCTGAAGTCGATGTAGGCGTTGCGGATGGGCGAGCTGATGGGCAGGGTCTGCTCGCGGATGTCGACGATTCTCATGGCTTGTCTCCGGTTGGGTCGCATCGGGAATCGATAGATTAGTGGCGCATCCCTGCCCTAGAATTCACCCAAGTTCATTTGATTATTTACTTTCAGTGAAAGCCGACCTTGCCTCCGAGCTGCAGTTCTTCGTGCTGATCGCCCGGCTGGGCAGCCTGTCCGCGGCGGCGCGGCAATTGGATCTGACGCCACCGGCGGCCACCAAACGCCTGGCCCTGATGGAAAAGCGCATGGGTGTGCGACTGGTCAACCGCACCACGCGCAGCATCAGCCTTACGAATGAGGGCGAGACCTACCTGGCCTATGCGACCCGGATCCTGGCGGACCTGCGCGAGATGGAAGACGTGGTGTCCAGCAGCAGCGCCCAGCCGCGCGGCCTGATCCGCGTCAACGCCACGCTGGGATTCGGCCGCACGACCATCGCGCCGCTGGTCTCCGACTTTGCGAAGCGCTATCCGCAGGTGCAGGTAGAACTGGAGGTAACGGACCGGCCCATCGACCTGGTGGAAGGCGGCTTCGATCTGGCCATCCGCTTCGGCGAACTGCCCGACAAGCGCCTCGCCGCCCGGCGCATCATGACCAACCGGCGCTTTCTGTGCGCGTCGCCCCGCTACCTGAAGGCACACGGCACGCCGGCAACACTGGCCGACCTGGCGCATCACCAGTGCATTCTTCACCGGCAAAACGACGAGGCGCACGGCGTCTGGCGGTTTACACACAAAGGCCGCGTCGAAGTGGTGAAGGTGGAAGGCGGGCTATCCAGCAATGACGGCGACATCGTGCTGGGCTGGGCCCTGGACGGCCACGGCATCCTCATCCGGTCGGAATGGGATCTGGCCAAGTATCTGGAAAGCGGCAGGCTGCGGGTGGTGCTGCCCGACTTCGCGTTGCCGTCGGCGGATCTGTTCGTCTATTACCCGCAGCGCCGCAACCAGACGGCTCGCCCGCGGGCGTTTATCGATTTTCTGGTTGAGGCATTTCAGCCAGGTCCTGCAAAGGAAATCGCTGGCGCGGACCGTCCCTAGCCCTTGAGGCGCGGCTGCGTCGCCCCGTGTTCCCTAAAAGCAAAACCCCGGCCTTCCATTGAAAGCCGGGGTCTTGAACATACGTAACGCGGGGCGACGCTTAGAACGGAATATCGTCGTCCATGTCCGCCAGGTTGGCGCCGCTGCTGGCCGGGGCCGCTGCGGGAGCCGGGCGCTGCTGAGGCGCCGGGCGTTGGGCCGGAGCAGCGCGCTGCTGGCGCGGCGCGTCGTCGTAGCCGCCACCACCGTAGTTGCCGCCACCGCCGCCGCCGCCGTCTTCGCGGCCGCCCAGCATCTGCATCTGGTCAGCGACGACTTCGGTGCTGTAGCGGTCGGCGCCGGTGTCCTTGTCTTGCCACTTGCGCGTCTTGAGGCGGCCTTCGATGTAGACCGAGCGGCCCTTCTTCAGGTATTCGCCGGCGATTTCAGCCAGGCGGTTGTACATGACGACGCGGTGCCATTCCGTTTCTTCGCGCTTTTCGCCGCTGGCCTTGTCCTTCCAGGACGAGGTCGTGGCGATCGACATGTTGCAGATTGCCGCCCCGTCGGGGCTGTAGCGGACTTCCGGGTCGCGACCCAGATTGCCCACGAGTATGACTTTGTTAACCGATGCCATGCCGATGTCCCTCTGTTGTTGACAGCCTGCGACTAGCGTTGCCGCGAGCGCGCCGGCAACAACATAAAAAAGCGATGTTGAAGACCGGCTTCATGAAACTCGCCGGTCATCGAAGCGATGACCGGCGATGCCCAGGTGAAGCCTGTGTTGATGCGTATTATCGACGAAAGCGCCCGCCGCGCCAAACGGGATCAGTGACAAATCGATCACCGCAGGCAAACCATTTCGGCGCTGTTGGACGCCGTTCGGGGCCAGATCCGCGACTTTACCAATCCTGCGGGAAAGCCCGCAGGGGTCAGGCCAGCGGCCGCAGCGCCCAGGTGACCGCCAGCCACACGGCCGACAGGATTGCCGCGCCGATGAACACCGCGCTGGCGCCCGAATGCCCCGCCAGCCAGCCACCCAGCGCGCCGCCCGCGAAGAGGCCCGCGGCCTGCGCGGTGTTGTAGAAGCCCAGCGCCAATCCCTTGTAGGCCTGCGGCGCCACGCGCGAGACCAGCGACGGTTGCAGCGCCTCCAGCACATTGAAGGCGACGAAGAATCCGGTCAGCGCGATGGCCAGCGTGTAAAAGCCGTGGCTGGCGGCCGGCAGCAGCGCGCACACGAGCACCAGGCCGGCCACCGACGCGCGCAGCGCGCCGCGGTGCGCCCGGCGCTTTTCGGCCACGAAGACCACCGGCACCATCAGCACGAACGACACCAGGATGACCGGCAGGTAGACCTTCCACAGGTCGCGCGCGTCCAGTCCGCCGACCTTGGCCAGCAGCGCCGGCACCACGACAAACAGCGACACCTGGATCAGATGCAGGACAAAGACGCCAAAATTCAGCCGCAACAGGTCGCGATGGGTCAGGACCTCGCGCGGCTTGGCCGCCTGCATCGTGCGGGCCTGCGTGCGGGGCACCACGGGCACCACGAAGCGCGCCACGGCCAGGCAGACGACGCCCAGGCAGGCGATGGTCCAGAACAGGCCCGACAGCCCCCACCAGCCCACCAGCACCGGCGACAGCACCAGGGACACGGCGAACGACAATCCGATCGATGCGCCCACCATCGCCATCGCGCGCGTGCGCACCTCGTCGCGGGTGGCGTCGGCCAGCCAGGCGGTGACCGCGGCGGAAATGGCGCCGGCGCCCTGGATGGCGCGGCCTATGGTGATCCAGAAGACGTCCGTCGCCTGCGCACAGACGATGCTGCCGGCGATAAAAAGCAACAACCCGAAGATCACCACCGGACGGCGCCCCCAGCGATCGGACGCCAGGCCGAAGGGAATCTGCATGAACGCCTGGGTCAGGCCGTACATGCCCAGCGCCAGCCCCACGCGGGCAGGATCGTCGCCGCCCGGCATGCCGCTTGCGGCAACGGCAAAAACCGGCAGCAACAGGAACAGCCCCAGCATCCGCGCGGCGAACAGGCCGGCCAGGGCCACGCTGGCGCGGCGCTCGGAGGAGGTCAATTTCAGTTTTTTATCTGCCGGCATGCGGAAATTTCAACGATGACTAGGGCGGCGCGCATGCTTCTCATGTCATACGCTCACGGTCTGATGCTTGCGGTGCGGCGCCGGCCTCGGGCCAGTCCAACCGGATGAACGGCCTTGAACGCGAGAGGATTCGGCGCGCTATAGTACCAAGTTGGCCTTTGAAATCGCTTAAATGCGCCCAAAGGGTGCGCGGGATCAAAGGCGTCATCGACGACGCAACTGGACGTTACCCATACCGACGTGACCATACGCATCCGGGGTGCTCGCACCCACAATCTCAAGAACGTCTCGCTGGACCTGCCGCGCCACAAGCTGGTGGTCGTCACTGGCCTGTCCGGGTCCGGCAAATCCTCGCTGGCATTCGACACGCTGTACGCGGAAGGCCAGCGGCGCTACGTGGAAAGCCTTTCGGCCTATGCCCGCCAGTTCCTGCAACTGATGGACAAGCCGGATGTGGATCTCATCGAGGGCCTGTCTCCGGCCATCTCGATCGAACAGAAGGCCGCGGGACACAACCCGCGCTCCACGGTCGGCACCATCACCGAAATCCACGACTACCTGCGCCTGCTCTACGCGCGCGTCGGCACGCCCTACTGCCCCGACCACGGCCTGCCGCTGCAGGCCCAGAGCGTCAGCCAGATGGTGGACGCCGTGCTGGGTTGGACGCCCGAGACGCGGCTGGCGGTGCTGGCGCCCATTGCGCGCGGCAAGAAAGGCAGCTTCGAGGACGAATGCGCCAGCCTGCAGGCGCAGGGCTACGTTCGTCTGCGCGTCGATGGCCAATTGGTGGAAATCGACGGCATGGCGCCGCTGAAGAAGACCGAGAAGCACGATATCGACGTCGTCATCGACCGCCTGCGCATCAAGCCCGAAAGCAAGCAGCGCCTGGCCGAAAGCTTCGAGACGGCACTGCAGCTCGCCGAAGGCCGCGCCCTGGCGCTGGACATGGACAGCGAGCGCGAACAGGTCTTCTCCAGCCGCTACGCCTGCCCGGTGTGCAGCCACAGCCTGCCCGAACTCGAACCGCGCCTGTTCAGCTTCAACAATCCGATGGGCGCCTGCCCCAGTTGCGACGGCATCGGACAGGTCGGCTTCTTCGATCCCAAGCGGGTCGTCGCCTTTCCGGAACTCAGCCTGGCCGCCGGCGCGATCCGCGGCTGGGATCGCCGCAATGCCTTCACCCACTCGCTGCTGACCAGCCTGGCCGCGCATTACGAATTCGACATCGAGGCGCCTTTTGAAGACCTGCCCGAAGCGTTGCGCGACAAGGTCCTGTACGGATCCGGCGAGGAAGAGATCTCGTTCCTGTACTTGAACGAAAAAGGCCGCAGCACCGTCAAGCGCCACACCTTCGAGGGCGTCATCCCGAACCTGGAGCGCCGCTGGCGCGAAACGGACTCGGCGACGGTGCGCGAGGAACTGGGCAAGTACCGCAACATCAAGACCTGCCCCGACTGCGCCGGCTCGCGCCTGCGCCCCGAAGCGCGCAATGTGCTGATCGGCCATGACCCGCGCGGCGGCGAACGCCACGGCCAGGCCATCTACGAAGTCGAGGCCATGCCGCTGTCCAGCTGCCTGGACTGGTTCCGCAACCTGAACCTGACGGGCGCCAAGCAGGAGATCGCGCAGCGCATCGTGCGCGAGATCGAGGCCCGGCTGAGCTTCCTGAACAACGTCGGCCTGAACTACCTGTCGCTGGACCGCAGCGCGGACACGATCTCCGGCGGCGAGGCGCAGCGCATCCGGCTGGCCAGCCAGATCGGCTCGGGCCTGACGGGCGTGATGTACGTGCTGGACGAGCCCTCCATTGGTCTGCACCAGCGCGACAACGACCGCCTGATCGGCACGCTGCAGCACCTGCGCGATCTCGGCAACAGCGTCATTGTGGTCGAACATGACGAGGACATGATCCGCATGGCCGACTGGGTCGTGGACATGGGACCGGGCGCGGGCGAGCACGGCGGCGAAGTCGTCGCTCAAGGCGATCCCGAGACCGTGCAGCGCGATCCCAATTCGCTGACCGGCCAATACCTGAGCGGCGCGCGCGCCATCGCCATCCCGAAGCGCCGCCCCGTCGACGACGAACTGCCGTGGCTGACGCTCACCGGCGCCACCGGCAACAACCTCAAGAACGTCGACCTGCACGTGCCCGCCGGCCGCCTAGTCTGCGTGACCGGCGTGTCCGGTTCGGGCAAGTCCACGCTCATCAACGACACCCTGGCGGTGGCCGTGTCGCGCCAGCTGCATCACGCGCAGAGCGAGCCCGCCCCCTACGTGTCGATGCAGGGGCTGGAGAACTTCGACAAGATCATCAGCGTGGATCAAAGCCCCATCGGGCGCACGCCGCGCAGCAATCCCGCCACGTACACGGGGCTGTTCACGCCGATCCGCGAACTCTTCGCCGGCGTGCCTGAAGCGCGCACGCGCGGCTATGACCCGGGGCGGTTCAGTTTCAACGTGAAGGGCGGCCGCTGCGAAGCCTGCCAGGGCGACGGCGTGGTCAAGGTCGAGATGCACTTTCTGCCCGACATGTACGTGCCCTGCGACGTCTGTCACGGCAAGCGCTACAACCGCGAGACGCTCGAAATCCGCTACCGCGGCCGCAACATCAGCGAAGTGCTGGACCTGACGGTGGAGCAGGCGCTCGAATATTTCGAATCGGTGCCCGCCATCTCGCGCAAGCTGCATACGCTGATCGACGTGGGTCTGTCGTACATCCGCCTGGGGCAAAGCGCGACCACGCTGTCCGGCGGCGAGGCGCAGCGCGTGAAGCTTTCGCAGGAGCTGTCGCGCCGCAGCACCGGGCGCACGCTGTACATCCTGGACGAGCCGACGACCGGCCTGCATTTCCGCGACATCGAACTGCTGCTTCAGGTGCTCAATCAGTTGGTGGACGCCGGCAACACGGTGCTCATCATCGAGCACAACCTGGACGTCATCAAGACGGCCGACTGGCTTATCGACATGGGTCCTGAAGGCGGCGACGGCGGCGGCAGGGTCGTGGCGCAAGGCACGCCGGAAATCGTGGCAGCAACGCAGGCCAGCCATACCGGCCAGTATCTGGGCAAGCTTTTGCGCCGCAAGCCGGGCGACTGAACACCCCCACTCCATCCAATGGAAAGCCAGCATGTACACCCTGATCATCGGCAACAAGAACTACTCGTCCTGGTCCATGCGTCCGTGGATCGCGCTGCGCGCCGCGGGCATTGCGTTCACGGAGCAGAAGGTCGGCCTGTTCACCGAGGAGTTTTCCAAGCGTGTCGCGGCGGTGTCGCCTGCCGGCCTGGTGCCCGTGCTGCTGGACGGCGATTTCGCCGTGTGGGACTCGCTGGCCATCTGCGAGTACGCCGCCGAGCGTCATCCGGAGGCCGCCTTGTGGCCGAAAGATGCCAAGGCCCGTGCCCGCGCGCGTTCGTTGGCCGCGCAGATGCACAGCGGTTTCGGCGCGCTGCGCCAAGCCATGCCGATGAATGTCGAAGCCGATTTGCCGGGCATCGACTTCCCCGAAGCGGCGCTCGCGGACGTCGCGCGCGTGCAGGCCATCTGGCAGGAAACGCGTGTGCAGTTCGGCCAGGGCGGCCCTTTCTTGTTTGGCGGGTTCTCCATTGCCGACGCCTTCTTTGCGCCGGTGGTCTCGCGTTTCAAGACCTACAACATCGCCGCGGCAGGTCCGGTGCGCGAGTACATGGATGCTGTGCTGGCGCTGCCGGCTATGCAGGAATGGACGCGGGACGCGCTGGCCGAAGCGACCTTCGTCGAGGCCGACGAGCCCTACCGCAAGCGCCGCTGACAGCGGAACCCTACGCCATGTCGAACAGCCGCTTGTGTTCGCGGATGGCGTAGCGGTCGGTCATACCGGCGATGTAGTCCGAAATGGCACGCGCCTGTTCGTTGAACTGCGCGCGCCGGTAATCGGGCGGCAGCAGACGCGGATCATCCAGGAACACCGCAAACAGCTCGCGCACGATGCGCCGCGCCTTGCGCGTCATGCGCAGCACGCGATAGTGGCGGTACAGGTTGTCGAACAGGAATTTCTTCAGCGTGTCGGCTTCGCGGCGGATCTCGTCGGAAAACCCCGCCAGCGGCGGCGAGCGGCGCACGTCGTCCGCGCTGGCCGGCGCCGCGTCGCGGATGCGCGCCAGCGACGTGTGGGTCAGGTCGACGATCAGCGTGTTGATCATGCGGCGTATCGTTTCAGCGACTGCGCGCCGCGGCGCCAGACCGGGATAGCGGTCCACCACGTACGCATGGTGGCGCTCGAAGATCGACACTTCCTTCAACTGATCCAGCGTGATGAGCCCGGACCGCAGGCCGTCGTCTACATCGTGGTTGTTATAGGCGATCTCGTCGGCCAGGTTGGCAAGCTGCGCCTCCAGCGACGGCTGCGTACGGTTCAGAAACCGTTCGCCGACATCTCCCAGCACCCGTGCATGGGCCACGGAGCAATGCTTGAGAATGCCCTCGCGCGTCTCGAAGCACAGGTTCAAGCCATTGAAGTCGGCATAGCGCTCTTCAAGCTCATCCACCACCCGCAGGCTTTGCAGGTTGTGTTCAAAGCCCCCCGCCTCCGGCGCCAGTTCGCGCATGCAGGCGTTCAGCTCGTCCTGGCCGGCATGGCCGAACGGCGTGTGCCCCAGGTCGTGGGCCAGAGAAATGGCTTCGGTCAGGTCTTCGGACAGCCCCATGCTGCGCGCCAGCGTGCGCGCGATCTGCGCCACTTCCAGGCTGTGCGTGAGGCGTGTGCGGAATAGATCACCCTCGTGATTGACGAAGACCTGCGTCTTGTATTCCAGCCGCCGGAAGGCGCTGGAATGGACGATGCGATCCCGGTCGCGCTGGAATTCCGTGCGGTTCTCGGGTGGCGGCTCGGCATGCGCCCGGCCGCGCGATCGGGACGGGTGAGAAGCATAGGAAGCCAGTTCATTCATCTGCAACACCGTCCTTCACTGCGTTTACTGGGTGGTTCGTGCCAGCACGGCGCGCACCGCGTCGTCGGGAGCCGGCCGCATCAGGGCTTCACCGATGCGTGTCATGAGCACGTAGCGGATCGAGCCGCCTTCGGTCTTCTTGTCCACCTGCATCAGGTCCAACCAACGGTCGGCGCCCAGGTCCGGCGCGACGGTCGGGCAGCCGATGGCCTGGACCAGCGCGCGAACGCGTTCGACGTCGGCGGGATCAAAGCCGGCCACATCGGCCGACAGCTCAGCGGCTTGCACCATGCCGCAGCCCACGGCCTCGCCATGCAGCCAGGCGCCGTAGCCCAGGCCCGATTCGATGGCATGGCCGAATGTATGTCCCAGGTTCAGGATGGCGCGCAGCCCGGATTCCCGCTCGTCCTTGCCCACCAGCTGCGCCTTCAGCTCGCACGAGCGGCGGATGGCATACGTGACGGCCTCGGGGTCCAGGGCGCGCAGTTTTTGCGCATTGTCCTCGCACCAGCGCCAGAATTCCGGATCCAGGATGAGGCCGTATTTGATGACCTCGGCCAAGCCTGCCGAGACCTCGCGCGCCGGCAGGGTGCCCAGCACGTCGGTATCGATCTCGACCGCGATCGGCTGGTAGAAGGCGCCGATCATGTTCTTGCCCAGCGGGTGGTTCACGGCCGTCTTGCCGCCCACCGAGGAGTCGACCTGCGCCAGCAGCGTGGTGGGCACCTGCAGGAAACGCACGCCGCGCATGTACACGGCCGCGGCAAAACCGGTCATGTCGCCGATGACGCCGCCGCCCAGCGCCACCAGGACGCAGCGCCGGTCCAGGCGATTGCCCAACAGCGCGTCGAAGATCAGGTTGAGCGACTGCCAGTCCTTATAGGCCTCGCCGTCGGGCAGCTCGATGCGCAGCACCCGCTTGCCCGTGCGCGCCAGCGCGGCTTCGGCGCGTTCGGCATACAGGGCCGCCACGGTCGGATTGGTGACGACCGCAATCGCGGTGGCGTCCGCGGGAATGCATTGATCCAGGGAGTCCAGACGGCCCGGTCCGATGTGGATCGGATAGCTTCCGCCCGGAGTTTCAACGTCAACAACGTTCATATGCGCTTCTCGAATGCTTGTAATTGCGGCAGCAGCGCCTTGACCAGGGTGTGGATGGGCATTGACCCCGTTTCCACCACCAGGTCGGCGACTTCCTTGTATAGGGGCTCGCGCCGGGTCATCAGGTCGCGAAGGGTGCCGCGCGGGTCGGCGGTGGCCAGGAGGGGCCGGTTGCGGTCGCGGCAGGTCCGGCGGAACAATTCGTCCACGCTGGCGCGCAGATAGACGACGATGCCGCGCTCGTGCAGAAGCTGCCGGTTCCCGGCGTCCAGGATGGCGCCGCCGCCCGTTGCAAGAATTATGTTGCGCCGTTGGGTACACTCTTCCAAGGCGGCGGACTCTCGGCGACGAAAACCGGCTTCGCCCTCGATTTCGAAGATTACCGGCACCCGCACGCCGCAACGCGCCTCGAGCTCATGATCCAGATCCATAAAGTCGCGCCCCAGCGCGCGCGCCAGGCTACGGCCTATGGTTGTCTTGCCCGCGCCCATCATTCCGACCAAAAATACCGGCAGGTCGTGCGGCAACGACGCGGTCTTGCCCGTGCACTCGACGGCGCAGGGCTGGCTTTCAGGCGCGGCGTCGGCACGCGCCGGGTCCGGGGCTGCCTCCGGACATGAGTTAGCGGCAAAGTTCATGGCGGCATTATCACATTTGCCGCAGTTGCCCGCGCACCACACTGACCTATTTTGTTACAGAAACCGATCCGCCACGATGAGGCGGGACCGGAGATACCCGTAAAATCGCCGCGATGAGCAAGCCCCAGAATTCCTCCAAGAAAGACAAGCCCGCCAGCAGCGGCTCCCCGATACTGCGGTTCTTCGTTAAAACCGGCATCCTTTTCGCCGGCCTGTTCCTGTGCGGCGTCCTGCTCGCGGGCATGGCGCTGGCGCTCGCGTGGCCCAACCTGCCCGACCTGAACGCCATGACGGACTACCGTCCGCGGGTGCCGCTGCGCGTGTACACCGCAGACCGCGTCCTCATCGGCGAGTTCGGCGAAGAACGCCGCAACGTGCTGCGCTTCAACGAAATCCCGGACGTCATGAAATCGGCGGTCCTGGCGGCCGAGGACGACCGCTTCTACCAGCATGGCGGGATCGACTGGATGGGCGTGGTGCGGGCCGGCCTGACCAACCTGATCAACATGTCCAAGACGCAGGGCGCCAGCACGATCACGATGCAGGTCGCGCGCAACTTCTACCTGTCGTCAGAAAAGACCTATTCACGCAAGTTCTACGAACTGCTGCTGACCTTCAAGATTGAATCCGAGCTCACCAAGGACCAGATCCTCGAGCTCTACATGAACCAGATCTACCTGGGTCATCGCGCTTACGGATTTGCGGCCGCGTCGCGCACGTATTTCGGCAAGCCGCTGTCCGAAATCACGCCGGCCGAAGCCGCCATGCTGGCCGGCATCCCCAAGGCCCCCTCGCGCTTCAACCCCATTGCCAACCGCCCCCGCGCCGAACTCCGCCAGCGCTACGTGCTGGGCCGCATGCACTCGCTGGGCTACCTGACCGAACCCGAATACAAGCAGGCGATGGCGCAGCCCATCGTCATGAAGTCCGCCGAAGGCACCCCGGCCGGCGGCTATTCCATCCATGGCGAATACGTGGCCGAACTGGCGCGCCAGCTCCTCTACAACGTGTACCAGGACAACGTGTATTCGCGCGGCATCAACATCTACACGACCGTGCAGTCCAAGGACCAGGAAGCCGCGTACCGCGCCGTGCGCGAAGGCGTGCTGGAATACACGCGCCGCGCGCCCTACCCCGGCCCGGAGGAACAGCTGGACCTGCCCGCCGGCACCGAGAACAACCCCGCCGCGCTGGACGAGTTCCTGGACGGCGTGTTCGACAAGTTCCCGGACAGCGGCGACCTGCTGACCGCGGTCGTGCTGTCGGCCAGCCCCACCGAAGTGAAGCTGGCGCGCAGCTCGCGCGAAGTCATCACCGTGACGGACAAGAAGGTGCTGGGTGTCGTGGCTCGCGCGCTGAACGACAAGGCCAAGCCCGAACAGCGCATCAAGCGCGGCTCCGTGGTCTACATCCGCAAGTTTGGCGACAACTGGGAAATCATCAACCTGCCGTCGGTGCAGGCAGCCTTCGTCGCACTGTCGCCGCAGGACGGCGCCATCCGTGCCATGGTCGGCGGCTTCGATTTCTACCGCGGCAACTTCAACCGCGTGACACAGGCATGGCGCCAGCCGGGCTCGAACATCAAGCCCTTCATCTACGCCGCCTCGCTGGAACGCGGCCTGACGCCGGGCACGCAGATCTCGGACCAGCCGTTCGAACTGACCGCCGCGCAAACCGGCTCGAAGGCCTGGAATCCCAAGAACTACGGGAACCAGTACGAGCCCATGCTGACGCTGCGCCAAGGCCTGTACAAGTCCAAGAACATGGTGTCGATCCGCATCCTGCAGGCCATCGGCCCGCAGTACGCGCAGGATTACCTGACCCGCTTCGGCTTTGACAAGGCGCGCCAGCCCGCCGTGCTGCCGCTGGCGCTGGGCGCAGGTTCGGTCACGCCGCTGCAACTGGCCGGCGCCTTCTCGGTGTTCGCCAACGGCGGCTACCGCGTCACGCCTTATCTCATCGACCGTGTCACCGACAGCAGCGGCAAGGTCATCATGCAATCCAAGCCGGTTGTGGCCGGCGACGCGGCAGCCCGCGCCATCGACCCGCGCACCGCCTGGGTCATGGACGACATCCTGCGCGGCGTCACCACGTACGGCACCGCGGCGCGCGCCCGGGCGCTCCTCAAGCGCGGCGACATCGCCGGCAAGACGGGCACGACCAACGAATCCGTGGACGCCTGGTTCTCGGGCTACACGCCGACGCTGGCGGCAACCGCCTGGCTGGGCTTTGACCAGCCCAAGTCGCTGGGTTCGCGCGAAACCGGCGGTGGCGTCGCCATGCCGATCTGGGTGGACTACATGCAGAGCGTGCTGAAGGGCGTGCCGGAAGAAAAGCAGCGTCCGCGTCCGGACGGCCTACTCGTCGAGAACGGCGAGTTCTACTTCTCGGAGTTTCCGCCGGGACAGGCCGTGGCGCGCCTCGGACTGCCCGAAGCCGACACGCTGGGTGAATTCCTGAATGGCCTGAGCAGCAGCTCCAGCGAGGACACCCGGATCAAGGTCGCGCCGGGCGTGGGAACGCAAACCACCACGCCCTGGTCGCAGAAGATTCCTTTCTGATGCAAAAAGGCCGGCCCACTGGGCCGGCCTTTTTTACAGCCGTATCGTCACGGGGACGCCGGCGGCAGCGGAGCAGATCTGAGACAGGGCGTCCGGCAGCTGCGGCCCGCCCCGGGTATCGTTCCAGTGCTGGCCATCAAAGCGGTAGTGGAAGCCGCCGCTGCGTGCGGCGACCCACAGCTCCTGCATGGCGGCCTGGCTGTTCACCACGACGTGGGTGTTGTCCTCGAAAACCATGGTCAGCACATTGCCGCTGCGGCTGGTTTCGACATCGACGTCGAGCGAAGCCGCCCAGTCATCGGCCTGGCTTTCGATGCTGTCCAGCACCTGGTCGATCAACGCAAGAAATTCGGTTTCGGTCATAATCGAGCCTGCAAGAATTACGGAGTTCCCAGTGTTCCAATTGGCATACAGCCGCATGGCTCTTCGCATTGTAGCCACGCTCATGGCGACCGGCATCGTGGCGGCCTGCGGGTACAAGGGGCCGCTCTACATGCCGCCGCCCCCTGAAGGCAGCAAGGCGCCGGCCAGTACGCAGCAGACCGCGCCGCCGGTGCAGATCCCTCCCGCCCCGCCCCTCCCATGACGCCACCGTTCCCCACTCCGCCAGACCTGGCCGGCCATCCCTACTTCCAGTACCGCAATAATGTGTTGTACGCCGAAGATGTGCCGCTTGACCATCTGGCCGAACGGTTGGGAACACCCCTTTACGTCTACTCCCGCGCGGCGCTGAAAGCCGCGTGGCAATCCTATTGCAGCGCCATCGGACCGCGTCCGGTGCTCGTCTGCTATGGCATGAAGGCCAACTCCAATCTGGCCGTGCTCGGCGAATTTGCGCGGTTGGGCGCCGGCTTTGACATCGTGTCCGGCGGCGAACTGCATCGCGCGCTTACCGCCGGCGCCGATGCTTCGCGCATCGTGTTCTCAGGCGTGGGCAAGCAGGCCTGGGAAATGCGCGATGCGCTGCGCGCTGGCGTAAAGTGCTTCAACGTCGAATCGGTCGACGAACTGCACCGCCTATCCGACGTCGCGGCACACATGGGCCTGCGCGCCCCCGTGTCGCTGCGCGTGAACCCGGACGTCGACGCCCGCACGCACCCGTACATCTCGACCGGCCTGAAGGAAAACAAGTTCGGCATCGCCATCGGCGACGCGCTCGAGGCCTACCGCACCGCGCAGTCGCTGCCCGGTCTTCGGATCGTCGGCGTGGACTGCCACATCGGCTCGCAGCTCACCGACATCAGTCCCTACTTCGATGCCCTCGAAAAGCTGCTGGACCTGATCGAAAGCCTGCAACAGGCGGGCATCGCTATCGAACACCTGGACCTGGGCGGTGGACTGGGCATCCGCTACCTGGACGAGACGCCGCCTTCGCCCCGCGCCCTGCTCGACCGCGTTTTTGAACGGTTGAACGCGCGCGGCCAAGGTCATCTGCAACTGGTGCTGGAACCGGGACGCTCGCTCGTCGGCAACGCCGGCGTGCTGCTCACCACCGTCCAGTACATCAAGCACGCCGAAGCCCGCAATTTCGCCATCGTCGACGCAGCCATGAACGACCTGCTGCGCCCGGCGCTCTATGACGCGTTCCATGGCGTGCAGCCGCTGCACCCGCGCGCCGGCGACCCCGCCGAATACGACCTCGTCGGCCCTGTATGCGAAAGCGCCGACTGGCTCGCCAAACAGCGCCTGCTGACCATCCGCCAAGGCGACGTGCTGGCGGTGGAATCGGCCGGCGCCTACGGCATGACCATGGCCAGCAACTACAACTCGCGCGGGCGTCCGGCCGAGGTCATGGTCGACGGCGACAAATACTATGTCGTGCGCCAGCGCGAAACCCTGGCGGACCAGCTTCGCGGCGAATCGCTGCTACCCTGAACGGGCGTCGGCAAAGACAAAGGCCCCTGCATGCAGGGGCCTTCGTTCGTCTGCCGGGATATTTACGGCGTTAAAGCTGGCCGTACGAGTGCAGGCCCGACAGGAACATGTTCACGCCCAGGAACGCAAACCCCGTGATCAACAGGCCTATCAGCGCCCAGTAGGCAGCCATCGCGCCACGCAGGCCCTTGATAAGCCGCATGTGCAGCCAGGCGGCGTAATTCAGCCAGACGATCAGCGCCCAGGTTTCCTTCGGGTCCCACTGCCAGTACGCGCCCCACGCGTCGGCGGCCCACAGCGCCCCCAAAATGGTGGCCACCGTGAAGAAGGCGAACCCGATCGCGATGGCGCGATACATGATGTCGTCCAGCACTTCCAGCGAGGGTAGCGCCTCCGCGATGCGGCGGCGGCCCAGAAGAATGGCGCCCACGATCACCGCGCCCACGCCGAAGTACAGCATCCAGGTGGCCGACAGGCCATCGGTGCGGAACACCATCGGCTCGGCGCATAGCAACACACCCAGGATGAACAGCGGCGCCAGCTTGGCCCACGACGTGGTCTGACCGTGCTGCTTGACCAGGTACGCGAAGCCCACCATCGCCGCCAGCGAGAACGTGCCGTAGCCGATGAAATTGGCGGGCACGTGCAGTTTCATCCACCAGCTTTTTAGCGCGGGCACCAGCGGCTGGATCTGTCCCGCGTCGCGCGTGAACGAATACCAGAGCAGGAACACGACGGCCGAGGTGACCACCAGCATCACGAAGCCGCCCAGCGCGCGCGTGGCGTACTTGCGTTCGTAGTACAGATAGAACAGCGCCGTGATGAGGCAAAACAGCACGAAGACTTCATACAGGTTGCTGACCGGGATATGACCCAGGTCCGGACCCATCAGATGGCCCTCGCGCCAGCGCACGAGCAGACCCGTGACGCCAGCAAACACCGCGCCCCAATTCAGCGCCGTGCCCAGCCAGGCGGCCGTCGGGCTGAAAAGGCCGATCCAGTAGCACACCATCGACAGCGCAAACAGCGCACTCATCCAAAGAATGGCGGACTGCGAGGAAAACAGAAACTTCAGGAAGAACACCTGCTCGGCGCGGGCGAGGTCGGTGCCATAGAGCATCAGCGCCAGGCCCGACGAGATCGCACAGGCGATCATCAGCCGGCGCAGCGGCCGCCACAGCCAGCCTAGCCAGGCCACCGCGGGCACCGTGCCGCACAGGATGATCTTCTCGTAGTAGTCCATCGCGTGCCCGTAGCGGGTCAGCGCGAATCCCGCGCCCGCTGCCAGCAGCAAAAAGAAGACGATGTCGGTCCAGTCGGGCTTGCCGCGTTGCGCGCGGCTGTCGCCGGTTTCGGATAAGGCGTCCTGCCAGAGCGTTTCAGGCGACGGGGGTTGCGTGGTGGTCGTCGTGGACATAAATAACCTCAGGACCCTTTTTTCTGGCGCAGCAGCGCCTGCTTGAAGCGTTCAAACTCTTGATTGAAGTCAAGTGTACGCTTCTGAGACGTCATGGCCGCCAGGACGCTGCTGCCGCCGCCTTGCGGCTTGACCCAGATCCAGACACGACGATCGCGAATGTAGAACATGGAGAACACGCCCAGGACCAGCAGCAGGCTGCCCAGGTAGACCGTGTTTTTGCCCGGCGTGCGGCTGACCTGGAACACGCTGGCCTGCACGTGATTGAAGTCGGCCAGCGACAGGAACACCGGCGCGGGGTAGACGGTCAGGTCGGACAGCGCCGCCACTGCCAGCCGCGACCACACCGCCGCGCGTTCGCCTTCCTGGCCTTCGACGGGGACGGGCGGCTGGCCCGCGCGTTCGCGCGCGATGGCGCGCAATTCGTTCATGCTGGCGCCGATCAGGCGGATCACGACATCGGCCGCGCGCTCAAGATCCTGGGCGGGCGTATTGGCTTGCAGGAAAGACGCAACGGCCTGCAGGCCGCCGGCGGCAAAGGTGTCCAGCGCGCGCTCTGCCGCGGTCTCCAGCGGTTGGCGGTCCGCGCCCGAAGGGCTGTTGCGTTCGGCAAAGCGGCGGGCGGCTTCCTTGCGGGCGGCCGGATCGGCCAGGGTGGCGCGCAGCCGCATGAATTCAGCGATGGTGCTGTCGTCGTCGGCCGGAATGCGCAGATAGCGGAACGGCTCGGACGCGTTGTTGCGCACGCCGGCCAGGAACACGGCCGCGCCGTCCAGCTCGACGGGCAGCATGTAGTTCTGGAATTCGTGCGCCTGGCCCGCATCGTCGATCAGCTTGTACTCGACGCTGGGCCCCACGTTGCGCAGGTTCTCGTTCTTCTTGCCGGCCGCGCTGCCGGCAACCGACGCCACATGATCCGCAAAGCTCTGGTCGGCGCCCTTGGGGTCGCCGCGGGTCAGGTCCTCGACGTTGATGGGACGCATGGCCGTGATCTCGATGCCCATGCTGCGCGGCCCCTTGGCCGTCTGCGCGGTGAGCTCGCTGGTCTTGCCGACGGTACCATCGACCGAGAACGTGGCGTCGTTGGCTCCCACCAGCGGATAACCCTTGAGCGCGACCGTGCTGCCGCCATCGTCAAAGCTGGATTGATAGACCGTCATGCCCTTGAAGCGCAGCGGTTCGTTGACCTCGATGGTGGAATCGAAGGTTTTGCCGGTGTCCGGGTCCGTGACCTCGACTTCGCTGGCGAAGCGGCTGGGCATGCCGGTGGAGTAGTAGTCGACGACGAACTTCTTGAGCTTGAGCGTGAAGGGCATCGGCTGCACCAGGGCGCCGTCGCCCACCATCACGACCGCGGTGCTGGCCTGGCCGCCCTCGGGCACGAGGACGCTCGCGCGAAAGCTCGGATTGTTGACCGACAGGCGCCCGCTGTCCGGCACTTCGGAAATCAGCATGTTGTCGACGATGGGCTGCTTGCCGCCAAACATGACCTGCAGGCGCACCGGCAACTCGCTGTCGAGCAGGCCGCCGATACAGATGATGACCATGGCCGCGTGGGCAAACACATAACCCAGTCGGTTTGCGCTGCCCTTCTTGGCCGCCAGCAGGAGGCCATCCTGGTCCTCGCGCACGCGCACCGCATACCCCATGCGGCCAAGCAGCGCCTTCAAGCCGGTCACGGTCTGCGGCACGCCGGTGGGCTCGTTGGTTTCCACACGGTGCGGAAACGCGCGCAGGCTGCCTTCGCGCACATGCTCGCGGAACGAGCGGGCGTCGCGCAGCATCTTGGGCGCATTGCGGATCAGGCACACCGAGGTCGACACGACCAGAAAGCCCATGATCAGCAGGAACCACCAGCTGTTGTAGACGTGCCAGATGGAGAACTTGTCGAACACTTCAAACCAGAACGGGCCGAACTGGTCGATGTAGTTGTTGGACGAGCGGTTCTGCTGCAGCACCGTTCCCACGAGGCTGGCCACGCAGATGAACATCAGCAGGCTGACGGCAAAACGCATCGAACCCAGAAGTTCAAAGAGATCGCCTGGCAGGCTGCGCAGAGAGGGGCGGGAGTGGGTTCGAGTCGAATTCATGAAAAAAGGGGGGCCGCGCTATCGGCTACCCCCCTCATAGACAGTGCGTGACGGAACGAGGTTCCGGCGCGCGCAAGTTGCATCAACGCGGACCGGCCGCGCACGTTGCGGCCGATCGTTTACCGAAGGCCGGCCGCGTAATCCGACACCGCCTTGATGTCGGCGTCCGACATGCGGTCCGCGATGGCATGCATGACGTCGTTCTTGCGGTCGCCGCTACGGAAAAGCTTCAGTTGCTCTTCGATGTACACGGGGAACTGGCCCGACAGACGGGGGTACTGACCGGGAATCCCGGCGCCATTGGCAGAATGGCATGCCGCGCAAGCCGGGACGTTGCGGTCTGGCAAACCGCCACGCCAGATCTTTTGACCTAGCTCAACCAGGTTCTCATGGCCAGCCGTGGCGGGCTCTTTGAGCGGCTGCGTTGCCAGGTACAGCGCGATGTTCTGCATGTCGGCCGGCGTCAGGTTCTGCACCATGACGGTCATGGGGCTGGGATTGCCGCCCGGGCCGTTGCGAACAGGCGCTTTGGCGCCTTCCTTCACCTTGAAGTCGGCAAGCTGCTTGGCCAGGTATTCGTGCGGCTGCGCGGCCAGGTTCGGGTTCACCGGAATGGTGCTGTTACCCGCCGCGCCGTGACAGGAGGCACAGGCAATGATGCCGCGGGCCGCGTCGCCTTGGTCAAACAGCTGACCGCCCTTGGCGGCATCTGGTTTGGCCGGGCCCGCAGCGCCATTGGCGGCGAAACTCGTAGCAGAGAGGGCGGAGGCGCCGAGCAACAGCCCGCTCGCAACCAACATCCGGGACAGCACACGCTTCATGAAGACCTCGACGATCACATCGATCAAGGCGCAAAAAGGCGCCCACGCCTGCCCGCACTCGCAGTAAAACCGTATCGAACCTGTTTTGCTTGTCCTGCTTGCGATCTTTCTGCGAAGCTGCGTCAGCGCTGCCCGAAAGGGGCT
This sequence comes from Achromobacter sp. UBA2119, assembly GCF_002331005.1. Classification (NCBI taxonomy): domain Bacteria; kingdom Pseudomonadati; phylum Pseudomonadota; class Betaproteobacteria; order Burkholderiales; family Alcaligenaceae; genus Achromobacter; species Achromobacter sp. UBA2119. The sequence goes on from NZ_DCYD01000006.1 coordinate 30,903, forward strand.
TTTATCGGCTGGATGACAGCTAAACAGTAAGCAAAAAAGACGGCTCCGCGCACGGGGACCACTGTAGCAAACGCCGGATTATACAATAGGGCTCGAAACCAACCGTATCGAAAGCCATCCGTGTCCCTCCTACATCGCGCCTCCTTCCTCACTTCCGCGGCTCGCCTCGACCAGTTGCCGCCCGCCGGCGCTCCCGAGGTCTGCTTTGTCGGCCGCTCCAACGCCGGCAAGTCCACGTCCATCAACGTGCTGTGCAACCAGCGCCGTCTTGCGTTCTCCAGCAAGACGCCGGGCCGCACGCGCCTGATCAACATGTTCGGCCTGCCGGACCCGCTGGACCCGGAAGCCAACATCGGCTATCTGGTCGACCTGCCCGGCTACGGCTATGCGTCCGTGGCCCGCAACGAGAAGGAAAAGTGGGCGGACATCCTGGGCGGCTACCTGCGCGACCGTGAGTCGCTCGTCGGCATCGTGCTGCTCATCGACATCCGCCGCGGCGTGACAGAACTGGACCGGCGTCTGGCGAACTTCATTGCCCCCACCGGCCGCCCGGTGCTGGCGCTGCTGACCAAGGCCGACAAGCTGCCGTACGGTCAGCGCATGCGCACCGTGTTCTCGGTCCGCAAGGATCTGGCCGACATCGGCGCGCTGCATACGATTCCCTTCTCGGCGCCCGAGCGCATCGGCTTGGAAGAAGCCGGCGCCCATATCGAAAATTGGATTTCCCCCAAGGTCGTACCATGAACCCGCAGATCATCACCCCTGAGTTTCCGGTTTCCCGCCCCCGCCGCCTGCGCCGGGACGACTTCACCCGCCGTCTGGTGCGCGAGAACGCACTGACGGTCAATGACCTGATCTACCCCGTCTTCGTCGCTGAAGGCTCCGGCCTGCGGCAGGCTGTGGCCTCGCTGCCCGGCGTGGTCCGCTATTCGCTGGACACGCTGCTGCCCGTGGCCGAGGAATGCGTGGCGCTGGGCATCCCCGTGCTGTCGCTCTTTCCCGCCATCGACCCGTCGCTGAAGACCCCGGACGGCATCGAAGCCACCAACCCCGACGGCCTGATCCCGCGCGTGGTCCGCGAGCTGAAGTCGCGTTTCCCGGAACTGGGCGTGCTGTGCGATGTGGCTCTGGACCCGTACACCAGCCACGGCCAGGACGGCGTCATCGATGCGGACGGCTACGTGGTCAACGAACCCACCGTCGAGATCCTGGTCAAGCAGGCGCTCACGCAGGCTGAAGCCGGCGTCGACATGGTCGCCCCCAGCGACATGATGGACGGCCGCATCGGCGCGGTGCGTCGCGCGCTCGAGGCCAACGGCCACATCCACACGCGCATCATGGCGTATTCGGCCAAGTACGCCAGCGCGTTCTACGGTCCCTTCCGCGATGCCGTGGGCTCGGCCACCAATCTGGGCAAGTCCAACAAGATGGCCTACCAGATGGATCCGGGCAACATCGACGAGGCGCTGCGCGAAGTGGCCGGCGACCTGCAGGAAGGCGCCGACATGGTGATGGTCAAGCCGGGCATGCCTTACCTGGACGTGCTGCGCCGGGTCAAGGACACGTTCCGCGTGCCGACCTTCGCCTACCAGGTCAGCGGCGAATACGCCATGATCAAGGCGGCCGCCGCCAATGGCTGGCTGGATCACGACAAGGTCATGATGGAAGCGCTGCTGGCCTTCAAGCGCGCCGGCGCCGACGGCATCCTGACGTACTTCGCCATCGAAGCGGCCAAGCTGCTGAAAAACCAGCGCTAGAAAGACCTCCGGGCGCGGCGGCTTTGGCCGTCTGCGCTCGGCGCCACCCGCCGGCCAGGACGCCGGCAATCCCCCGCCATCAAGCCTTTGCGGCGGCAGCCCGCGCCGGCTGCGCGCCGCGGCGCAGTCCGAGCCACGTCCCACCCAGCACACAGCCCAGACCGACGACATGCGTCAGCGTGACGTGCTCGTCCAGGAACAGGGCCGCGAACAGCAGCCCGAAGATCGGCAGCCAGTTCACGAACAGCGCGGCGCGGCTGATCCCCAGCCGCGCGATGCCCGCGTTCCACACGATGTTGCTGATACCGGACGCGACCACCGCTGAAAACATCAGCACCGCCCAAGGCCACCACGCCATCTGCCACGTCTCAGTGTGGTACGAGGACGGCGTCAGCGCGGCATGTCCCACCAGCATCACGCCGCCGGCCAGGTACATGTACCAGAGCATCCCCAGCGGATCCATCATGCGTGACATCCGCTGGATGACGAGGCCGCCAAACACGAACACCAGCACGGCCACGAACACCACGGCATCGCCCCAGCCGGTCAACCCGAGCTGCGCGCCGCTACCCACCACCACCATGCCGACGCCCAGGAGGCCAAGCAGCGCGCCGGCAATGCGGGTCGCCGTGAGTTTTTCACGGTAGAAGAGGGCGGCAAGAAAGGCGGACAGCAACGGGCTGGTGGCCATGATCAGCGTGCCGTTGGCCGCCGACGACACCCGCAAACCCGACACCAACGCCACCTGGTGCGCATACACGACCAGAAAGCCGGCAAGCGCCACCCAGCCCAGCTGCGCGCTACCCAACTTCGGGATACGGCCGCCGCGCGCCTTGATGATGAGGGTGACGGTAATGAACGCAATGACGATCCGAACGGCGGCGAGCGCCTGGATGTCCATGTGCTGGGTCAGATACTTGATGGAGACGATGTTCAGGCCCCACGTGGCCATGACGAACATCAATTGAAGATAAATCAGACCGTTCCGGTCCTGACTTGCATCAACGGTGGGGGACGTCACGGCGCCGGCCTGGAGGGAGTGGGATGCGCCGCGCGGGCAGCGAAGCGATCATGGTATATCGCGCCCTTTCTTGATTCAACGCAAGCGTCGTCGCGTTGCGCGCATCAGACGCTGGCGCCCGCCCCGCCGCGAGCGTGCTCGTCCCTCAACGCACGAGCACGCGGTCCAGCGATTCCGTGAAGCGCTTTGCGTCTTGAAAGCCCACTACGCGCGCATCCGCGATTTCCTTACCGCCCGGCTCGAAGAACATGATGCCCGGCGGGCCGAACAGCCGGAAGCGCTTGAGCAGCGCGCGGTCGTCGGCATTGTTCGCGGTCACATCCGCCTGCACCAGCACCATGCCCGCCATGCGCTGCGCGACGCCCGGATCCGTGAAGGTGAAGCGCTCCATTTCGCGGCACGACACGCACCAGTCCGCATAGAAGTCCAGCATCACCGGCCGGGTGCTTTGCGCCAGCAGCGCGTCCAACTCGGCATTGCTGCGCACGCGGGTGAAATGCACCTCGCCCGCGGCGGCGCCGCCGGCAGCCGGTGCTTCGCCGCGCGCGGCCAGGTGCGACAGCGGCTGCAGCACGTCGCGCCCGCCACTGGCCGCACCGACGAGCCACGCCGCGGCCGCTAGGGCAAGCAACAGGCCCAGGCCCTTGCCGAACATGCGTCCGGCGCCCGCGCCTTGCGGCAAGGCGTCGAAGGCGCGCAGCATCACGGCCGACACGACAGCCAGGAACGCCCACCCCGTCATCTGGACCCACGTCGGCACGACGGGAATCAGCATCCACCACGCGGTCGCCAGCAGCAGCATGCCGAACAGCCGCTTGACGCCGTCCATCCACGGTCCGGCCTTGGGCAGCAAGGCGGACGACGACGCGCCCACGATCAACAGCGGCACGCCCATCCCCCATGCCATCGCAAACAGCGCCGATCCGCCCAGGACCACGTCCCCGGTCTGCGAGATATACAGCAAGGCGCCGGCCAGCGGCGCGGCCACGCACGGGCCGACGATCAGCGCCGACAAGGCGCCCATGACCAGGGCGCCGGTGTAGCGTCCGCCCGGTACGCGCGACGAGCGCTCGGACAGCATCGCCTGCACACCCGACGGCATCTGGAACGTGAAGACATCGAACATCGCCAGCGCCAGCACGGTCAGCAGGATGGCAAAGAGGGTCAGGATCCACGGCGTCTGCAACCAGGCCGCAAGGCCCGCGCCGCTCAGGCCGGCAGCCACGCCCAGCGCGGTGTACACCACCGACATGCCCAGCACGTAGGTGGCGGCCAAAGCCAATCCGCGTCCGCGGCTGGGCCGCTCCTGCTGCGCGCCGCCCAGCACGATGGACGACAGGATGGGGATCATGGGCAGCACGCACGGCGTGAAGGCCAGCAACAGGCCCAGCACCAGAAACACGCCAGCCGTCTTGATCCATCCCAGGCCACCCAGCGCGTCGGCCAGGCCCGTGTCTCCGGCATGGACCAGCGCGGACAAGCCGCCGGAAGCCGCTTGCGGCGCCAATGCCCCGCCAAGCCCCGTGCCCGCCACCGTATATCCACCTGCCACGGGCGTGAGCTTCACGGTGCTGTCCATCGGCGGATAGCAAAGGCCGGCATCCGCACAGCCCTGGCCCGTCAGCGTCAGCGTGAACGGCTGTCCGCCGGCTCCCACCGGGACGCGGATCGTCACGTCCTTGTGGAAGACTTCCATGTCCTTTTCAAAGGTCGGGTCGTACTTGACCTCGCCCTTGGGATAAACGGCCTCGCCCAACGTGGTGGCATCGGCGGGGCTGATGGCAATGGCGAAGCGCTCGCGGTACATGTAATAGCCGGGCGCGACCTTGTAGTGCAGCTCCAGCGTGTCCGCGGACGCCATGTTGGCGCTGAACACGAACGCCTTTTCAGGCTCCAGGAACTCGGTATCCGCGCGCGCGGCAGCCTGCCATCCGAACAGCAGGATGGCCATCGCCAGCAGCATCAGACAGTGCCTGAAAAAGGGGGAGGTCGCGCTCTCGGCGCGTCCGCGCGCGCCGATCGTACCGGCAAGTTGCAACATCAGTTTCTCTTGTTCTGCGTAAGGGCCGTCTGCTCGCGCACCCAGTCCAGGTATGGCGCTGCGCCGGCGATGACCGGCAGCACGATGATCTCGGGGACGTCGTAGGGATGCATTTTCGACAAGGCCTGCACGACGGCGGCATGCCGCGCGTAGGTCGTCTTGATCTGGATGGGGATTTCTTCCGTCCCTTCGACCTCTCCGTTCCACAGGTAGATGGACAACCCGGGCGCGCCGAGGTTCACGCACGCGGCCAGTCCGTCTTCGACGAGCACGTGCGCAATGCGCTTGGCCAGCAACAGGTCCGGCGCATTGCTGATGACCAGCACGACGTCGTCATCGCGCAACATGGAGCCTCCTTGGGATACCCGCGTGGGATGTAACTCGCGGTATTTTATCGGTATTGCGGCCACCTTCCCGGAACCGCCGCGCGCCAGGCCGCCGCGCCGCCCTCTTACACGCCGAGGCAAGCATGTCCGACAACTGCCTGTTCTGCCGCATCGCCCGTCACGAGATTCCCGCGCACGTCATCCACGAAGACGATCGCCTGCTGGCCTTCCTCGACATCCAGCCCGTGCGCCCCGGGCACACGCTCATCATTCCCAAGCAGCACTATCCCTATTACGAAGACATGCCGGCTGACCTTGCCGCCAGCATCGTCAACCTGGGCCAGCGGCTGGGCCGCCAGATGAAACGCCTGTACGGCGTCGAGCGCGTGGGTTTTGCGTTCACGGGCATCCATGTCGCGCACGCGCACGCCCATGTCGTTCCGATGCATCACCCGCAAGACGTGACGTCGACGCAATACATCGAGCAGCAGGACCTGACTTTCAGGATGCCGTCTCAGCCGCCCCAGGATGTGTTGGCCGCCACAGCCGCGGAGCTGCGGGGGCAGTTGCGCGGCGGGCGCGAACGCGAGGATGCGGGCAACGCCTGATCGGTGCCTTCGCGTCCCATCGCGAATCGCAGCGCCCAATCGTGCTACCCAAAAAACAAGGGCGGGTCCGAAGACCCGCCCTTGTCGCTTATCTAGCTGCCGAAATTACTCGGCGCTGTCCTCAGCGGCTTCATCGACTTCCGGACGGTCAACCAGCTCCATGAAAGCCATGGGAGCGTTGTCGCCTTGACGGAAGCCCATCTTCAGCACGCGGGTGTAGCCGCCGTTACGGGCCGCGTAGCGCGGGCCGATTTCGGCAAACAGCTTCACAACCGCATCGCGATCGCGCAGACGGGCAAAAGCCAGACGCTTGTTCGCGAGCGTGGGCTCCTTGCCCAGCGTGATCAGGGGTTCGATGACGCGGCGCAATTCTTTCGCCTTCGGCAGCGTGGTCTTGATGGCTTCGTGGGTGATCAACGAAACGGCCATGTTGCGGAACATGGCAAGACGGTGACTGCTGGTGCGGTTGAGCTTACGCAAGCCATTACCGTGACGCATGATAAGTTTCCTTTGAATCTAAAGAAGGCGTTTCCGCCATCGGGTTGCCGGCTCTTCTATCAGCCTGCAATCAGGCTGCGGTCCGGTAGAAAACGGGGCATTTTACGACGATTTCGCAAACTGCCCGGCCGTGAGGCCGGGCGCTGCGGGGGACGCCCCTTTTCAGGGGCGGCACCCTTTCAAGACTTACGGACGCTCCAGGCCCAGGGGCGGCCAGTTCTCGAGCTTCATGCCGAGGGTCAGGCCACGTGCAGCCAGCACTTCCTTGATCTCGTTGAGCGACTTGCGACCCAGGTTCGGGGTCTTGAGCAGCTCGTTTTCGGTACGCTGGATCAGGTCGCCGATGTAGTAGATGTTTTCGGCCTTCAGGCAGTTGGCCGAACGCACCGTCAGCTCCAGGTCGTCGACCGGACGCAGCAGCACCGGGTCGATCTGCGGCGTGCCGCGGACCGGGGCTTCGTACGAATCGCCAGCGCCTTCCAGGGCGGCGAAGACCGAGATCTGGTCCATCAGGATGCGGGCCGACTGGCGCACCGCTTCCTCGGGCGAGATCACGCCGTTGGTTTCGATGTCCAGGACCAGCTTGTCCAGGTCGGTGCGTTGTTCAACGCGGGCGCTTTCAACGGCGTAGCTCACGCGGCGGACCGGGCTGAACGAAGCGTCCAGAACGATACGGCCGATGGTGTGGGTGCGGTCTTCCGACAGCGCGCGCACGTTGCCCGGCACGTAGCCGCGGCCCTTTTCGACCTTGATCTGCATTTCCAGCTTGCCTGCTTCCGTCAGGTTGCAGATGGCGTGGCCGGGGTTGATGATCTCGACGTCGTGCGGCAGCTCGATGTCGCTGGCCAGCACCGTGCCGGCGCCGGACTTGCGCAGAACCAGCGTCACTTCGTCGCGGTTGTGCAGCTTGAAGACCACGCCCTTCAGGTTCAGCAGGATGTCGACGACATCTTCGCGAACGCCCGGGATGGTCGAGTATTCATGCACCACGCCCGTCATCTGGACTTCGGTCGGCGCGTAGCCGGTCATCGAAGACAGCAGGATGCGGCGCAGGGCGTTGCCCAGCGTGTGACCGTAGCCACGCTCGAACGGCTCCATCACGATCTTGGCATGGTGCGTGCCGACCGGTTCGACTTCAATGGAGCGCGGCTTCAGGAAACCTTGAGTGGACATTTACTGTGTTCCTTTTCAATACCCTCGGCTCGTTACACCGATAAGGCTGATGGACAGGGTGAGACTTGATGCTCAAACCATGGGCGGCGCAAAAACGCTGCCCGATACTTACCGCAAAGCCCGCTCCACCAAATGGCGAAAGCGGGCTGCTGCGGGACTTGCTAACGGGTCAACCGGGTCGCGTGACCAGCTTGCCAGCACCTTGCGAAGGAGGCGCCGGCAGGCGTGATTAACGCGAGTACAGTTCGACGACCATCGATTCGTTGATGTCGCGAGCGACGTCAGCGCGATCGGGGGCCGACTTGAACGTGCCGGTCAGCTTGGCCGCGTCGACTTCCACCCACTGGGGGATGCCGATGCTGGTGGCCAGGTCGAGCGATTCCTTGATACGGCCTTGCTTCTTGGCCTTTTCACGAACCGAGACGACGTCGCCAGCCTTGACCAACATCGAAGCGATGTCAGCCGTGTGGCCGTTCAGTTCGATGGCGCGGTGGCTCACCAGCTGGCGAGCTTCGGCGCGCGTCGAGCCGAAGCCCATGCGGTAGACGACGTTGTCCAGACGCGATTCCAGCAGCTGGATCAGCGTTTCGCCGGTGTTGCCACGGCGACGCTCGGCTTCAGCGAAGTACTTGCGGAATTGCTTTTCCAGCACGCCGTACATGCGCTTCAGCTTTTGCTTTTCGCGCAGCTGCAGGCCGTAGTCGGAAGTGCGGGCACCCGAAGTGCGGCCGTGTTGGCCAGGCTTGGAATCCAGCTTGCACTTGGAATCCAGCGAGCGGCGGGCGCTCTTCAGGAACAGGTCAGTACCCTCGCGGCGCGAGAGCTTGCATTTGGGTCCAATATAACGTGCCATGTGGATTCCCTTTAGATACGACGACGCTTCGGCGGACGGCAGCCGTTGTGCGGAACGGGCGTGATGTCGGCGATGGACGAAATCTTGATGCCCAGCGCGTTCAGCGCACGGACCGACGACTCGCGGCCAGGACCGGGGCCCTTGATGCGGACTTCCAGCGTCTTGATGCCGTACTCGAGCGCAACGCGGCCAGCCGTTTCAGCGGCAACCTGCGCGGCAAACGGGGTCGACTTGCGCGAACCCTTGAAGCCAGCACCGCCCGAGGTGGCCCACGACAGTGCGTTGCCCTGACGATCGGTGATGGTGATGATGGTGTTGTTGAACGAAGCGTGAACGTGCGCGATGCCGTCCGAGACGTTCTTCTTGACCTTTTTGCGCACGCGCGAAGCGCCGCTGGTGGAAGCTTTCGCCATAATCCTGTTCCTCGATTATTTCTTCAGGGACGCAGCAGCACGACGCGGGCCCTTACGGGTCCGGGCGTTGGTGCGAGTGCGCTGGCCGCGCACGGGCAAACCGCGCTTGTGACGCATACCGCGGTAGGTTCCCAGGTCGATCAAACGCTTGATCGAGAGCTGTACTTCACGACGCAGGTCGCCTTCAACCGTGAACAAACCAACATGTTCGCGGACGCGTTCCAATTCAGCGTCGCTCAGATCCTTGACCTTTTTGTCAAAGGGTACGTTTGCCGCTTCGCAAATCTTGCGAGCGCGCGTACGACCGATGCCAAAAATGGCGGTCAGGCCGATCTCGGCGTGCTGTTGCGGCGGAATGTTAATGCCAGCAATACGGGCCATGACTGTTCCTTGAATAAATCCGTTGCGTAGTCGCTAACCCGAGTTAGCCTTGACGCTGCTTGTGACGCGGGTCGGTGCAGATAACGCGCACCACGCCGTGACGTTTGATAACTTTGCAGTTGCGGCAGATCCGCTTAACCGATGCCATTACTTTCATGGTTGACTCCTAATTTTCCGTAATCCGGTTTCGCTCACTTGGAGCGGAAAACAATCCTGGCTCGCGTCAGGTCATAGGGCGTGAGCTCCACTGTGACCTTGTCACCCGGCAGGATCCGGATGTAATGCATACGCATCTTGCCGGAAATATGGCCCAACACCACGTGGCCGTTTTCGAGCTTGACGCGAAATGTCGCGTTCGGGAGGTTCTCAAGAACCTCACCTTGCATCTGAATGACGTCGTCCTTGGACATTCTTTTGCTTACCGCATCGGCAAACCCGCGCCCTTGAAGTTGGCCTTCTTGAGCAACGAGTCGTACTGGTGAGACATCATGTAGGCCTGAACCTGCGCCATGAAATCCATCGTCACCACCACAATGATCAACAGAGACGTACCACCGAAGTAGAAGGGAACGTTCCAGCGCATCACCAAGAATTCCGGCAACAGGCACACCAACGTGATGTAGATGGCACCTGCGAGCGTCAAACGCATCAGGATCTTGTCGATGTAGCGCGCCGTTTGCTCGCCCGGACGGATGCCCGGAACAAACGCACCACTCTTCTTCAGGTTGTCCGCCGTTTCGCGGCTGTTGAAAACCAGAGCCGTGTAGAAAAAGCAGAAGAAAATAATCGCGACCGAGTACAGCGTGATGTAGAGCGGTTGACGAGGCGACAGGGCCGCAGCCAGGTCGCTAAGCCAGCGCATGTTCTCGCTGCTGGAGAACCAGCTCGTGATCGTGGCCGGGAACAGAATGATCGACGACGCGAAGATCGGCGGAATCACCCCTGCCATGTTCAGCTTCAGCGGCAAATGCGAGCTTTGACCACCGTAGACCTTGTTGCCGACCTGACGCTTGGCGTAGTTCACCGTGATCTTGCGCTGTCCGCGTTCCACGAACACCACAAAAGCGGTAACCAGCACCACCAGAGCCACGATGAACAGTGCCGAAAGCACAGACATCGCGTTGGTGCGGACCAGGTCCAACAGTGCAGCCAGCGCCGCGGGAAGACCCGCCACGATACCTGCGAAGATCAAGATGGAAATCCCGTTGCCCAGACCGCGTTCCGTGATCTGCTCACCCAGCCACATGACGAACATGGTGCCAGTGACCAAAGTCACGACGGTCGTGAAGCGGAACAGCATGCCCGGATCGATCACCAGTCCGTGCTGAGACTCCAACGCCACCGAAATGCCCACGGCTTGCACCAGCGCCAGCACGACCGTGCCGTAGCGGGTGTATTGGGTAATCTTCCGACGGCCGGATTCGCCCTCTTTCTTGAGCGCTTCCAGCGACGGCACCACCACCGACATCAACTGCATGATGATGGATGCCGAAATGTACGGCATGATCCCCAGGGCAAAAATCGAGAAACGCGAGAGCGCTCCGCCCGAGAACATGTTGAACAGGCCCAGGATCCCGCCCTGGTTCTGACGGAACAAGTCCGCCAGCGCGTCCGGGTTGATACCCGGAACCGGGATGTGTGTACCCAAACGGTAAACCACCAGGGCGAGCACCAGGAACACCAGACGGCGCTTCAGATCGCCGTATCGTGCTCCGGATTTGCCCAATGCCTGCGCGTTAGCCACTCGTCACCTCTGATCAAGCAAGCGAGCCGCCCGCGGCTTCGATGGCGGCGCGAGCGCCGGCCGTCGCGGTAATGCCCTTGAGCACGACCTTGCGCGAGAGTTCACCAGACTTGATGACCTTGGCGTAACGAACCGCCTGGCCAATCACGCCGGCCGCCTTCAGCGCTTGCACATCGATATCGTCGATGGGCAGGGCCTGGAGGTCCGACAAGAGAACTTGTGCATACAGGTGTTGACCCAGCGGGGTGAAACCACGCTTGGGCAGGCGACGTTGCAGCGGCATTTGACCGCCTTCGAAGCCAACCTTGTGGAAACCGCCCGAGCGCGACTTCTGACCTTTGTGACCACGGCCGGCGGTCTTACCCAGACCCGAACCGATGCCACGGCCGACGCGGCGCTTGGCGTGCTTGGAGCCCTCGGCGGGCTTCAGCGTATTAAGTTGCATATCCGACATGGTGATTCCTTAGGCTTCCGAGACGGAAACGAGATAATCCACCTTACGGATCATCCCACGCACCTCGGGCGTATCGACCAGCACGCGGCTGCTGTTGATGCGGCCCAAGCCCAAACCGCGAACCGTATCACGGTGCGATTGCTTGGTACCGATCACCGAGCGCACGAGGGTCACTTTGATCTGCTTCTGAGCCATGATTTACCCCAGGATCTCTTCGACCGTCTTGCCGCGCTTGGCAGCAACATCGGCCGGGGTCAGGGAGGCGCGCAGGCCGTTCAACGTGGCGCGAACCATGTTGTAGGGGTTGCTCGAGCCCAGGCTCTTGGCAACCACGTTACGCACACCCATCACTTCGAAAATAGCGCGCATCGGGCCGCCGGCGATAACGCCAGTACCTTCAGCAGCGGGCGAAATCAGCACGGTAGCGGCGCCATGCTTGCCGACCACGGTGTGGTGCAGCGTGCCGTTCTTCAGAGCGACCTTGAACATGCCGCGACGGGCCTGTTCCATAGCCTTCTGAACGGACACCGGCACTTCACGCGCCTTGCCCTTACCCATGCCGATGCGGCCATCGCCATCGCCAACCACGGTCAGCGCGGCAAAGCTCATGGTGCGACCACCCTTGACCACTTTGCTCACGCGGTTGACCGCGATCATCTTTTCGCGGAGGCCGTCATCGTTCTCTTTTTCCGCGGCGTTCTTGCCTTGTACTTTAGCCATTTGACAGATCCTCGCTTAGAACTTCAGGCCGGCTTCACGCGCGGCATCGGCCAGCGCCTTGACGCGGCCATGGTAACGAAAGCCCGAGCGATCGAAAGCGACCAGTTCGATACCGGCAGCCTTGGCCTTTTCGGCCACGCGCTTGCCAACCAGCGTCGCAGCGGCTTTGTTGCCACCCTGACCGGTTTGGCCGGCCAGTTGCGCACGCACTTCGGCTTCCACCGTCGAGGCGCTGACCAGAACGCGATCGCCTTCCGGCGAAATGATGTTGGCGTAGATGTGCTGGTTCGAGCGGAAAATCGAGAGGCGATGAACGCGCAGCTCGTTGATCTTCCGGCGAGTCGGAACCGCACGACGCAAACGGGAAACTTTTTTGTCCATGATTCGTCCTTGCGTGCGCCGTTATTTCTTCTTGGTTTCTTTGATGACGACGCGTTCGTCCGAGTAACGCACGCCCTTGCCCTTGTAGGGTTCGGGTTCGCGGTACGCGCGGATTTCAGCGGCCACCTGACCGACGACTTGCTTGTTGGAGCCCTTGATGACGATTTCCGTCTGGGTGGGGCATTCGGCCTTGATACCGGCCGGCAACTGATGCAAAACGTCGTGCGAGAAACCGAGCTGCAGCTTAACGGCGTCGCCTTGAACCGAGGCGCGGTAACCCACGCCGACCAGGTTCAGCTTGCGCTCGAATCCCTTGCTCACGCCGTTGACCATGTTGGCCACGAGCGCGCGCACGGTGCCCGACATGGCGTTGGCGTGACGGGAATCGTTGGCAGCGGCAAACGTGAGCTTGCCACCGTCCAGCGAGATCGTGACGTCGCCAGTCAGGGGTTGGGTCAGGGAGCCCAGCGGGCCCTTGACAGTGATCTGATCCTGCTTGATGTCAGCTTCGACACCCTTGGGCAGTTCGACCGGATACTTAGCGATACGTGACATTCGAATTTCTCCTTAGGCCACGTAGCACAGCACTTCGCCGCCGACGCCGTTGGCGCGAGCCTTACGGTCGGTCATGACGCCGCGCGAGGTTGAAACGATAGCCACGCCCAGGCCGTTCATGACCTGAGGAATGCTGGTACGGCCCTTGTAGATACGCAGACCAGGGCGCGAGACGCGTTCGATGCGCTCGATGACCGGACGGCCAGCGTAGTACTTCAGGGTGATCTCGAGCTCAGGCTTGGCCTGGGTGCCCTTGATTTCAAAGCTGTCGATGTAGCCTTCGTCTTTCAGCACAGCGGCAATAGCCGCCTTCAGCTTCGAGGAGGGCATGCTCACCGTAACTTTGTCCACTTGCTGCGCATTGCGAATGCGGGTCAGCATATCGGCGATGGGATCGCTCATGCTCATATTGTTTCTCCTACCAGCTGGCCTTGGTGATGCCGGGGATTTCACCCTTCATCGCCATTTCACGCAGTTTGTGGCGCGTCAGGCCGAACTTGCGGAACACGCCGCGAGGACGACCGGTAACCACGCAGCGGTTGCGTTGACGCGTCGGGTTGGCATTGCGCGGCAGCTGTTGCAGCTTGAGCCGAGCTTGGTAACGTTCTTCGTCGGTCTTCGACTGGTCGTCGATGATCGCCTTCAACTCAGCGCGCTTGGCAGCGAACTTGTCAGCCAGCTTGGCGCGCTTGATGTCGCGATTGATGAGGGAAAGTTTAGCCACGTCATCAGCCCCTTAGTTACGGAACGGGAAGCTGAAGGCCGTCAACAGCGCCTTGGCTTCTTCGTCGGTCTTCGCGGAGGTGGTGATGCTGATGTTCAGCCCACGCAGCGCGTCGATCTTGTCGTACTCGATTTCGGGGAAAATGATCTGCTCTTTCACCCCGATGTTGTAGTTGCCACGGCCGTCGAACGCACGACCCGAGATACCGCGGAAGTCGCGCACGCGAGGCAGCGCAACCGCCACCAGGCGATCCAGGAATTCGTACATGCGTTGACCACGCAGCGTGACCATGCAACCAATCGGGTAGTTTTCGCGGATCTTGAAACCGGCGATAGCCTTCTTGGTCTTCGTCACGACGGGCTTCTGGCCGGCGATCTTGGTCAGATCCGACACAGCGTGCTCGATGACTTTCTTGTCGGAGACCGCTTCCGAGACACCCATGTTCAGGGTGATCTTGGTGATGCGCGGCACTTCCATTGCGCTCTTGTAGCCAAACTTGGCCTGCAGGTCGCCAGCGACCTTGCTCTTGTAGAAATCTTGCAAACGAGACATGTCTATCGCCCCTTACGCCTTGGCGCCGACAACGGCACCATTGGAACGGAACACGCGGACCTTGCGACCTTCGACTTCTTGAACGCCCACGCGGTCGCCACGACCGGTTGCGGGGTTGAAGAGCGCCACATTCGAGATGTGGATCGGCATGGTCTTTTCGACAATCCCGCCCGGGTTATTAGCCATCGGGTTGGCTTTCACGTGCTTCTTGGCAACGTTGACGCCTTCGACCAGGACGTGGTCGGCGCCAACGCGGGCCAGCACCGTGCCACGACGCTTCTTGTCGCGGCCGGTCAGGACGATGACTTCGTCGCCTTTACGAATGTTGTTCATCGTAGGGCTCCTTACAGCACTTCCGGGGCCAGCGACACGATCTTCATGAACTTCTCGGTACGCAGTTCACGCGTAACGGGTCCGAAGATGCGGGTGCCGATAGGCTCCAGCTTGGCGTTGAGCAACACGGCGGCATTGCCACCGAAACGAATCAGCGAACCGTCTTTACGGCGCACGCCCTTGGCGGTACGAACCACCACGGCATTGTAAATTTCGCCTTTCTTGACGCGTCCGCGCGGAGCCGCATCTTTGACGCTCACCTTGATGATGTCGCCGATACCGGCATAACGGCGCTTGGAGCCACCGAGCACCTTAATGCACATGACATGACGCGCACCAGTGTTATCGGCCACGTCCAGCGTGGTCTGCATTTGGATCATGATTTTTCCTGTTCCAACTTAACTGGAAATACGGTTTTCCCAACAAGGGAACACTGCAATTCCTGCCAGTTTTGGTCCCGTCAGGTCAGCCGCCCTGCTTTTTTGTCGGCAAGTCCGTACTATCTGGACCAGCAACTGGTGGCAACGCAACGACCCTGGGTTGAAATCCTGCGGGTATTCCCCCCGACGCGCTCACCTTACCTTCGGCTAAGTGAATCGACAATCTGGGAAAGCTGATAATTCTAACGTGGTTAATTTTTGAGCGCAAGCACTTTGTTGGGATTGCGCACAAAAGACCACGCCCCCTGTCAAGGGGGTCGGTTTGTCGGGCCATCCGCCCCTATTTCTGGCGGTAGTAGCCCTTCTCCCAGGCGTCATGATTTGCCTTGCCGCGACGGATTTCGTCCGTGAACGGCGCGGCCATGAGCACAAGGCGATTTAGCCATTTTACAGGAGCTCGGCAGGGACGCTCGAAATCCACGAAAAGCACGGCTCTGACGCCGCCGGTGTCGTTGTGCACCTCGTGGGGATACAGGTCGTCAAAGACCACCGCCTGTCCTTCGCGCCAGCTATAGCGCTGGCCACCGACTTCTATCCAGCAGCGTTCGGGCGGGTCGGGGACGACCAGGCCGAGGTGCAGGCGCAGCACGCCGTTGTACGGCCCCGTGTGCAGCGGGATGCGCTTGCCGGCTTCGAGGATGGAGAAGAAGGCAGTGCGCAGGCCCGGGATGTCCTGCAGGGCGCGCGCGGTGGACGGACATCGGGCAAGGTTGCGTTCAGAGCGCAGGCCATAGCCCAGGAAGACGAACGTCTTCCATCGGTCGTCGGAGGTGATCATGCCCACGTCCGGGGAGAGTTCGTGGAAGGCCGGAAGCGCCTGGCGGTCGGCCAGCAGGCTCATCAGTTCGGCCCGAATGGCAGGCGCCCGCGCTTCGAGGGTGGCAACCCACGGGAACTGGCTGTTCTGGAATATCGGCTTGTCGCCGACCAGCGAGGCCTGCGCAATGCGCTGACGCAGCCAGTCAATGAAGCGGAAAACAACCCGCGAATAGAAGCTGGGCTTGGCGGCCGGACGCGCATCGATGGGTTGCACGATGGATATACGGATGACAGCCGAAGATTCCTCATTTTTGTCCACGGCGATGCGCTTGTCCACGGTGGCACGCGTGCCGGCACTTGGCACGCCAATGGACCCAAGCCCGCGGCCGGGATTGGCTCCTTCCACTGCGGGGAAGCTGGTTTAGACTGCCGTGGGCGACAGCGGTCGCTCTCGCCCTTGGCTACCCATTCCTATTACGCAAGGAACGACAGGCATGTATGAACAGTTGGCGCTGTATATCGACGGCGAATTCGTCGCCGGCGAGGGCAGGCGCACCCAGGACGTCATCAACCCCGCCACGCTCGAGGTGCTGGGCCAGCTGCCTCACGCCACGCAAGCCGATCTGGACCGCGCCCTTGCCGCTGCCCAGCGCGCCTTCGAATCGTGGAAGAAGTCCTCGCCCATGGACCGCTCGGCGATCCTGCGCAAGGTCGCCACGCTGTCGCGAGAGCGCGCCCAGGAGATCGGCCGCAACATGACGCTGGACCAGGGCAAGCCGCTGGCGGAAGCCGTGGGCGAAGTCAGCTCCTGCGCGGAACATGCCGACTGGCACGCTGAGGAATGCCGCCGCATTTACGGACGCGTCATCCAGCCGCGCAATCCGGATGTGCGCCAGATCGTGGTGCGCGAACCCATCGGCGTCTGCGCCGCCTTCACGCCCTGGAACTTCCCGTACAACCAAGCCATCCGCAAGATCGCCGCCGCCATCGGCGCCGGCTGCACGGTCGTGCTCAAGGGTCCCGAGGATTCGCCCAGCGCGGTCATGGCGATTGCGCGCATGTTCCACGATGCGGGTCTGCCCAAGGGCTGCCTGAACATCGTCTGGGGCGAACCCGCCACCATCTCCGATTACCTGATCCGTTCGCCGATCGTGCGCAAGGTGTCGTTCACCGGCTCCGTTCCGGTCGGCAAGCAGCTTGCGGCGCTGGCAGGCGCGCACATGAAGCGCGTCACCATGGAACTGGGCGGCCACTCGCCCGTGCTGGTGTTCGACGACGCGGACATCGACCGCGCCGCCGAGATGCTGGCCAAGTTCAAGGTGCGCAACGCGGGCCAGGTCTGCGTGTCGCCCACCCGCTTCTACGTGCAGGACGGCGCGTACGAGCAGTTCCTGGCGCGGTTCTCTGAGGTCCTCAAGAACATCAAGGTCGGCGACGGCCTGGAAGCCGGCACCGAGATGGGACCGCTGGCGCATGAACGCCGCGTGCCCGCCATGAGCGCCTTCATCGACGACGCCAAGAAGCACGGCGCCAAGGTGGTGGTGGGCGGCGGTCCGCTGGACCGCAAGGGCTTCTTCTTTGCGCCGACCGTGGTCACGGAACTGCCCGACAACGCCATGCTGATGACCGAAGAGCCGTTCGGCCCCGTGGCGCCCGTCGTCCGTTTCAAAGACACTGACGAGGTGCTGCGCCGCGCCAACAGCCTACCCTTCGGCCTGTCCTCGTACGTGTTCACGAATTCGCTGAAGACCGCGACCAAAGTGTCCAACGGCCTGGAAGCCGGCATGGTCAACATCAATCACTTCGGCAGCGCCCTGGCCGAGACGCCCTTCGGCGGCATCAAGGACAGCGGCATCGGCAGCGAAGGCGGCACGGAGACCTTCGAGGGCTATCTGGTCACCAAGTTCATCACGCACGTCTGATCCTGCGGCCATCGCAAAGCAAAGCCCCGCACCTGGCGTGCGGGGCTTTTTTTTGTCTGTCGTGTGGCGCGGACCGGTCAAGGATTCATGACGCTGTCATGCGGCTCAGTGAGCATTGGGCCCGCTTACAAGCAGCTGACCCCAGCAGCTGACCCAAATCGCTTAACCGTGGCGGCCGCTTCCGCATGGCCAACGCCCATGCGCGACCGCCGCCGCACTGACCCGTGGATTCCGCCCTCGATGACGCTTCGCCCTTCCCGCCCCGTCCGCGCCGCAGCCTCCCTGCTGCTCGTTGCCCTGCTCGCCGCTTGCGGCGGCGACAAGGACGATGGCACGCCACCGCCCGTTGCCGAGACGCCGCCCCCGGTCGAAACGCCCGCGCAGCCGCCCGCCCCCGTGCAGGTCGCGTTCATGCCCGACATCCACTTCCATGATGTCTACGCGGACTTCAAGGACGGCTCGTTCCCCGGCATCCCCAACCCGAAGGCCGGCGACAACGCGACCATCCGCACGATGTACGCGCAGCTGACGTCCACGCGCCTCTTCAACGAAAACTACTTCGCCTTCCTGGCCGCGCTGGACGACGCCGTGAAACGCGGCGTGAAGTACATCGCACTGCCGGGCGACTTCTCGGACGACGGCCAGCCTGTGCACATGCGCGGCCTGGTCAAGATCATGGACGACTATTCGAAGAAGCACGGCATCCAGTTCTTTGCCGCGCCCGGCAACCATGACCCCAACCGCCCCTTCAACCAGCCCGCGGGCAAGGGCGACTACCTTGGCCTGGATCCCGTGACGGGCGCAATCGGCTTCTCGCAGCCGATCTACAGCCGCGGCGCGAACGTATGCAACACCGCCTACAGCGGCGACTGGACGCGCATCGGCAACACCTATTGCACCGAGGAAGTGCTGCACATGGGCTACTCGGGCATCACGACCGCGCTCGAGCAGCATGGCTTCATGCCGCAGCCGCAGAACGTGTATTACGAAACCCCGTACAGCACCTACAAGTACGAAGACTACGATTACGCCACGGCGGTCTCGCAAGCCAACTGGATCAACCGTCAGTACGAGATCTGCGCCGAAGGCACCGGCGGTCCGAACAAGCCGCAGAACTACACGCTGTGCAAGATGGTGCCCGACACGTCGTACGTGGTCGAGCCCGTCGAGGGCGTGTGGCTGGTGGGCCTGGATGCCAACGTCTACGTGCCGACGGGTCCGGGCGCCAACGACTTCACCGGCTCGGGTGACCAGGGCTACAACAAGATGCTGACCCACAAGGCGCACGTCATCACGTGGCTGACCGACGTGGTGGCGCGCGGCAAGGCGCAGGGCAAGCAGGTCATCGCCTTCAGCCACTTTCCGATGTCCGAGTTCTTCAATGGCGCGTCCGACGACATCGAAGCGCTGCTTGGCGCGAACAAGATGCAGATGATCCGCCGCCCCGCGGAGAACACCACGCGCGCGCTGGCCGAGACCGGTTTGAAGGTGCACGTGGGCGGCCACATGCACTTCAACGACATGGCGCTGCGCAACTACGGCGGCGACCACGCGCTCTTCAACATCCAGGCGCCCTCCATGGCCGCCTATGTGCCCGCGTACAAGCTCATGACGCTGCAGAGCGCCGATGAGATCGAAGTGCAGACCATCCGCCTGGACAAGGTGCCGCGCTTCGATGAGCTGTTCGACCTGTACCGCGCGGAAAACGCCTACACCGTGCCGCCGCGCTGGGACGTGTCCATCCTGGACGCCAAGGACTACGGCGATTTCACCTACCGCTACATGAGCGAACTGGTGCGCCTGCGCTTGCTGAACGACGACTGGCGCTGCGAGATGCGCGAGCTGGTCAAGAGCCCGCTGACGGGCGCCGACCTGCTGGCGTTGTCGCAACTGCAGACGACGGTCACGCTCAAGGAATTGGCGAACACCGGCGATCAGAACAATCTGACGCCCGCGTTCTTTGCATGCCTGTCTGACAGCGGCGGCAGCGGCGCCAGCAATCCGGCCTATGCCGCGGATGCCGCCAACGCGCAATCGCGCGCGCAAGCCTTGGCCCAGGCCAACGGCATGCAGCTGGCGGACTTCGCGCAGTGGACGGCGCTGGAGATGGCCGGGGACTTCGTGCGCCTGGCCAATGCCGGCGACCTCGCGTTTACCGATATCCCGGCGCAGCGCGCCAGCCAGTACAAGCTGCTGGCTCAAGCACTGAACCAGACCAACGCCGCCGTGCAGATGAACGGCAACAACGTCAGCGACGCCAACACGCCCGCAGACCTGTTCAAGGCGCGCTTCAAGCCGCTGATGGCGATCATGCTCAAGCTCGCCAACGGTGCGCCGTCCGAGCACATCCGCCTGGATCTGACGACCAACAGCATCGTCAACCTGTCCAACCAGCCTTCGCCGTTCTAAGCCTGATTCGAAGGTTCCGAAAGGCCAACGGCCCGCTGATCAAGCGGGCCGTTTTTGTTTGGCGGCATTGCCTGGCGCGCAACGTTCCGCGTTCACGCCTATAAGGCGCGCCCGCCCGCGCGCAGGTCCCGCGGCGTCATGCCGAAGCGCTGCTTGAACAGCCGGCTGAAATGCGAAGGATGAGAGAAACCCACCTGATACGCCAGCTCGGCGATGCCGCGATGGCGGTGCCGCACGTCCAGCAGCAGTTCGCGGCACCGGTCCAGCCGCTGCTCGAAGATGAACGACTCCACCGACAACCCGCCCGCGCGCAGGATGCGGTGCAGATAGGCGACCGACACGCCGCAGCCCTGCGCCACCCGCGCGGGAGACAGATCCGGGTCGGCGAGATGCTGGCGGATATAAGCCAGCACACGCGCTCTGTGCGCCACCGTGACGCTGCTGTCCGCCTCCGAGACCTGTCCCTGTCCCGGCTGCACCAGGAAGAGCACGATGAGGTCGATCAGACGCTCGCCCAGCTCGGCGGCTTCGGTCTCGGACCAGCCGTCCATGCCTTTGAACAGGTGATCCATGTAGCCGGCCAGCAGCGCGCCGCGCGGCGACCCGTCGTCGGTGCGCAGCTTGTAGAAGGCGCCGATGCGTGAGTCCCGCTGCGACAGTGCACTGCGCGGGAACGAGACGCTCAGGCTGCGGTAGCCCGCCGCGCCGTTCGCGGTCGCCTGATACGGCAGGCTCTGGTTCATCAGATACACGCAACCCGGTTCCACCTGGAATTCCCGGCCCGCTTGTCGCACTGCCAGCGGACCGGCCAGCGGCAGGCCGAAGGTGTAGAACTCCTGATCCAGCCGCGACACGTTGCCCGGCGTGCGTTCCAGCCGCTGGCCCTGGTAATGCAGATCGTTGAATTGAAGGCTGGCGCGTCGCGCATAGCGGACATGGCCCGCGAAATGACCGGGTTTGCCGCCATGCACCTCGAACGGCCCGAAAGCATCGGCCAGCGCCGCGCGCCACGCATCGCGCCGGTCGGCGCCGGCGCTGGCCGAAATGGCGAATTCCGTATCTGGCATGGCACGGTCTCCTGGGGGCTGCGCAAATTGATCTTGCGTCTACATATTGTTGACTCACCCTGCTGTGGGGTGGCCGGCGCATTGTGGGCGCGCTTGCCGCAAGTCTATATTCAGCCCGATAAGCACACAACCTGGACAAACCGGGAGGAGACGCATGGACGAGGCAGGGTCGGCAACCGCGCGCCATACGCCGGCGTCGCGCTATCTGCGCTGCGCAGGGCGCGAGTTGCACTACACGGACTGGGGCGCTTCTGACGCGCCGCCCATCATCATGTGGCATGGCCTGGCCCGCACCGGCCGAGACTTTGACGAGCTGGCGCAGGCACTGGCCGGCGACTACCGCGTGATCTGTCCCGACGCGATCGGGCGCGGCCTGTCGCAATGGAGCCCCGATCCGGTCGGCGAGTACCGGCTCGACTTCTACGCCACGTTGGCGCGCGCCCTGCTGGACGGCCTATCGCTGGCTCGCGTGCGCTGGGTGGGAACGTCCATGGGCGGCGCGACCGGCATGCATGCGGCCGCGACCACGTTGCGTGATCGCATTTCGCACCTGGTCGTCAACGACATCGGACCGGAACTGCCGCAGCCTGCCGTCGAGCGCATCCTGGCCTATGCCGGCAACCCGCCGGCCTTCGACACGGTGACGGAGCTCGAAGCCTGGCTGCGCGCCGCCTACAAACCCTATGGCTGGCAGAGCGACGATCAGTGGCGCCGGATGGCGGAAACGTCGGTGCGCCGCCTGCCCGACGGCCGCGTCACCGCCCATTACGATCCGGCCATCGTCGGACAGTTCAGCCATCACCCGAACGACTATGACCGGTGGGCCGGCTACGACACGCTGCGCATGCCGACGTTGCTTTTGCGCGGCGCCGAATCGGACCTGCTGCTGCCCGACGTTGCGCACGCCATGACGCAGCGCGGCCCCCGCGCACAGCGCATCGACTTTCCCGATTGCGGGCACGCCCCCGCGCTGAACGTGCCCGCCCAGATCGAACCCATCCGTCAATTTCTCGCCAGGCCGGACGACACGGCCGCACGCGCCCACTGACACCAGGAGACATCCATGAAACGCATTCTGCTCGCCGCCATGGCCAGCCTGTGCATGAGTTCCGCGCTGGCGGCAAAGGACTTCGTGGTCGCCCACGTCTATGACAAGACCGGCCCGCTGGAAGCCTACGCCAAGCAGACCCAGAACGGCCTGATGCTGGGGCTGGAATACGCCACGCAAGGCACCATGACGGTGGCCGGGCGCAAGATCCGCGTCATCGAGAAAGACAACCAGGGCAAGCCCGACGTGGCCCGCGCGCAGCTCGCGTCCGCCTATGCCGACGACAACGCCGACATCGCGGTCGGTCCGACGTCGTCGGGCGTGGCGCTGGCCATGCTGCCGATCGCGGAGGAATACGAAAAGATCCTGCTGGTGGAGCCGGCGGTGGCCGATTCCATTACCGGCGAGAAGTGGAACAAGTACATCTTCCGCACCGGCCGCAACTCCTCGCAGGACGCCATCGCCAACGCCGTGGCGTTCGACCAGGAAGGCACGTCGATCGCCATGCTGGCGCAGGACTATGCCTTTGGCCGCGACGGCGTCAAGGCCTTTAAGGGCGCGCTCAAGAACGCCAAGATCGTGCACGAAGAATACCTGCCGGCCAACGCGACCGACTTCACGGCCGGCGCGCAGCGGCTGTTCGACGCGCTGAAGGACAAGCCCGGCCGCAAGATCATCTTCATCCTGTGGGCAGGCGCCGGCAATCCGTTCAAGATCGCCGATCTGGATCCCAAGCGCTACGGCATCGAGATCGCCACGGGCGGCAACACGCTGACCGCCATGACGCCGCTCAAATCCCTGGCGGGCATGGAAGGCGCCACGTATTACTACTACGGCATCCCCAAGAACGCGGTCAATGATTGGCTCGTGGCCGAGCATCAGAAGCGTTTCGGCCAACCTCCTGATTTCTTCACCGCGGGCGGCATGGCGTCGGGCATTGCGATCGTTGCCGCGTTGAACAAGACCGGCGGCGATTCAGATACCGACAAGCTCATCAAGGCGATGGAAGGCATGAGCTTCGATACGCCCAAGGGCAAGATGACGTTCCGGCCCGAGGACCATCAGGCCATGCAGTCGATGTATCACTTCCGGATCAAGAACGATCCCTCGGTGCCATGGGCAGTCCAGGACCTGGTCAAGGAAATCACGCCGGACCAGATGGCCGTGCCTATCCAGAACAAGCGCTGATTCCCGCCGCTCATGCTTGAGACCCATTCGCTCACCGTTCGCTTCGGCGGTCATGTGGCGGTCAATGATGTCAGTTGCGTCTACGCGCCCGGCACCTTGACCGCCATCGTCGGCCCGAACGGCGCCGGCAAGACGACGTACTTCAATCTGATTTCGGGGCAGTTGCGCGCCAGTGCCGGCACCGTGACATTGAACGGACGCGATCTGACCACGCTGTCCGCGCCGGCCCGCATGCACGCGGGGCTAGGCCGCGCATTTCAGCTGACGCAGCTATTCCCCCGGCTGAGCGTTCACGAAAACGTGCGGCTTGCCCTGCAGTCTCGGCAACAGGGCATGGGTTGGCGCCACATCCGGTTCTGGCGCACGTGGCGCGACGATCGCGGTCTCATGGAGCGTGCCGATGCCCTGCTCGCACGCACACGGCTGACCGCCCGCCGCGACCAACCCGCCGCCGACCTGCCCCATGGCGACCAGCGCAAACTGGAGATCGCAATGCTCATCGCGCTGGAGCCTTCGGTGTTCATGTTCGACGAACCTACCGCCGGCATGAGTGTGGACGACGTACCTGTCGTGCTGGACCTCATCCGCGAGCTGAAGGCCGACGCGTCCAAGACCATTCTGCTCGTCGAGCACAAGATGGATGTCGTGCGCGAGCTGGCGGACCGCATCGTCGTGCTGCACAACGGGCGGCTGATGGCCGACGGCGATCCGGCCACCGTGATTGCCTCGCCCATCGTGCAGCAGGCGTACCTGGGCATCAGCGCGCAGGAGGCGGCATGACCGCGCAACCGCTTCTGGAATTGAAGGACGTGCACACGCATATCGGCGCATATCACATCCTGCACGGCGTGAACCTGTCGGTGCCGGCATCGGCGGTCACCATGCTGCTGGGGCGCAATGGCGCGGGCAAGACGACGACGCTGCGCACCATCATGGGATTGTGGCGCGCATCGCAGGGCCAGGTCTGCCTGGACGCCAAGCCGATCGGCGGACCCGGCACGCGCACGTCGCCACCCGACATGGCGCGCATGGGCATGGCTTATGTGCCCGAGAACATGGGCATCTTCGGCGACCTGTCCGTCAAGGAGAACATTCTGCTCGCGGCACGCCTTGCCAGAAATGCCGCGCAACTGGACACCGCCCGGCTGGAATGGATCTTCGGGTTCTTTCCGGCGCTCAAGAAGTTCTGGCTGCACCCCGCCGGCAAACTGTCGGGCGGGCAAAAGCAGATGCTGGCGATGGCGCGCGCGATCATCGAGCCGCGGCGCCTGCTGCTGGTCGACGAACCCAGCAAGGGTCTGGCGCCGGCCATCATCCAGAACATGATCGACGCGTTCATCGAACTCAAACAGTCCAGCACCACCATCCTGCTGGTCGAGCAAAACTTCAACTTTGCCCGCCGCGTTGGCGACTACGCGGCAATCATGGACAACGGCCAGGTCGTGCACGCAGGCGCCATGGCCGACCTGGCCGCGGACGAGGCGCTGCAGACACGCCTTTTGGGCCTGTCACTGGGAAGCCACCAATGAGTACGCTGGACATCGATGCGCCGCTGCCGCGCGCACGCGCCGATCTTATGCCTGTGCTGCTGGTGCTGGCGCTGGCCATCATCGCCCTGCCCCTGGTCGGGTCGTTTTCCACCTGGGTCACGCTGACCTTCGCCGGGCTGGCGATGGGCATGATCATCTTCATCGTGGCGTCCGGCATGACGCTCGTCTTCGGCCTGATGGACGTGCTCAATTTCGGCCACGGCCTGTTCATTGCCATCGGCGCCTACATGGCGGCCACCGTGCTGGGTTCCATGGCTGACTGGACGCAGTCCGGCAGCCTGTGGACCAATCTGGTCGCCGTGCTGCCAGCCATGATCGTGGGCATGCTGGTGGCGGGCGCCGTTGGCCTGGCGTTTGAGCGCGTGATCGTGCGGCCGGTCTACGGCCAGCATCTGAAGCAGATCCTCATCACGATGGGCGGCATGATCATCGGCGAAGAAATCATCAAGATGATGTGGGGACCGCAAACGATCACGTTGCCGTTGCCCGAATCCCTGCGCGGCGCGTTCCTGCTGGGCGACGCCGCCCTCGAGAAGTATCGCGTGGTGGCGCTGGTGGTCGGTCTGATCGTGCTGGGCGGCATGTTGTGGGTGTTGAACCGCACCAAGCTTGGCCTGCTGATCCGCGCCGGCGTCGAAGACCGTGAGATGGTCGAAAGCCTGGGCTACCGAATCCGGCATCTGTTTGTCGGGGTATTCGTTGCCGGGTCGATGCTGGCCGGATTGGGCGGCGTGTTGTGGGGGATGTACCAGCAATCCATCGTGCCGCAGTTGGGCGCGCAGGTGAACGTGCTGATCTTCATCGTCATCATGATCGGCGGCCTGGGCTCCACGGTGGGCTGCCTGATCGGCGCGCTGCTGGTCGGGCTGATGGCCAACTACACCGGCTTTCTGATGCCGAAGGCCGCCCTCTTCTCGAACATCGCGCTGATGGTCGCCATTTTGCTGTGGCGCCCGCAAGGCGTGTACCCCGTCACGAACCGCTAGGAGCCGCCGACATGTCGTTTCGCCTGCTTTCCGGCGATCCTCCGCGCAGCGCGATCCTGGCGCTGCTGCTCATGGCAATCGTGGCCGCGCTGGCCGCGGCGCCCTTCCTGTTTCCCGGCCCCAAGGCATTGGCCGTCGCGGCGAAGATCCTCGTCTTCATCGTTCTGGTTGCCAGCTACGACCTGCTGCTGGGTTACACGGGCATCGTCAGCTTCGCGCACACCATGTTCTTTGGCATCGGCGCGTACGGCGTGGCGATCGCCAGCATACGCATGGAACCCGGCTGGACGGCGGTGTTTGCCGGGACCGCGGTCGGACTGGCCGTGTCGCTCGCCTTCGCCTTGCTGATCGGTCTGGCCAGTCTACGCGTGCGCGCCATCTTCTACGCGATGATCACCTTGGCCGTCGCCGCGGCGTTTCAGACGCTGGTGTCGCAGTTGTCGGAACTGACGGGTGGCGAAGACGGCCTGAACTTCAAGGTTCCGCAGATGTTGCGGCCGGCATTCCGCCCTCTTTCCGAACCCTTGTTTGGCGTTACAGTCGACGGACGGATCATCACTTACTACCTGATCGCGGCGGTCTGCGTGGTGCTCTTCCTGATGTTGCTGCGCATCGTGAATTCGCCGTTCGGCCGCGTGCTGCAGGCGATTCGCGAGAACCCTTTCCGCGCCGAAGCGATCGGCTACCGCACGGTGCTTTACCGCAGCCTGTCGAACCTGCTTGCGGCGGCGTTCGCGACCTTGGCGGGCGCGCTGTATGCGCTTTGGCTGCGCTACAACGGCCCGGACACGACGTTGTCGTTCGAGATCATGCTCAACATCCTGCTGATGGTCGTGATCGGCGGAATGGGCACCATGTACGGCGCAGTGGTCGGTGCGAGCCTGTTCGTGTTCGCGCAGAGCTATCTGCAGGACGGCCTGCATGCCGTGCATGAGGTCGTGGCGGGCATCCCCCCGCTGGCCTTGCTGTTCGAGCCGGACCGCTGGCTGCTCTGGCTCGGAATTCTGTTCGTGTTGTCGGTGTATTACTTTCCGACGGGTGTCGCCGGACGGCTGCGGGAGTTTGCTCGGCGCCCATAGGCAGCGCCGCGGAACAACATCGAGTTCCGCGCGTCTGTCGTCCGGCCTAAGGCCCTGGGCTAGCGTCCGCTCTGCCTGAGCGTATCGGCACCACGCCTCAGTTCATCGACGCGCCGCTGCATGTCGTCCACGCTGCGCTGCGTCTGACTGCTGGTGCGATTCAGTTGAGAACCCGACGGCGTGGGCATCAAGGGCGGCATGGTCATTTGCCCGCCAGGGGTCAGCGGAATCATGGCCGGTGGGTGCGGATCCGCATGTGGCGGCGGGGCGTTCAGCACGCGCTCCAACACCTTCAGCTGGTCTCGCTGCGCCTGCAATGCGCGTTCCTGGTCCAGCAAACTCTGCTCGTCCTCGTCTTCGGTACCGAAGATGGCGGCATGATCTTTGGATCTTCCATCCAATTGAACCCGAGGATCCGGCCCGGCGTTGAGCAGTTGCTTGCCGAGCGTCGTGGCATCCATCGGCGCTGACATGGAACCGGCTGCCGCAGGCGCTGAACCCTCGGTTGCGCCCGCGCCAGATACGCCGGTAGCAGAGCCTGCTGGCGGCATCGGAGCGGGAAACGTGCCAGGAACGGCTGCCTCGCGCGCTCCAGGAGCGCCGCTGGCGGCGGACGGCATGGGCGCGCCTCGCTCCTGTGCAAACGCGGCGCCGGCGGCCGTTGCCATCCAGCACGTTGCGGCGATCGCGAACCCGGCTGATTTGCGGACGATGACCATGCTTCCCTACAGAATTCCCACATGCAAGACATAAAAAAAAAACGGCAAGGGTTTTGGCCCTTGCCGTTTTATATCAGAACGGCGAACCGTTCCGAGGTGCAGCTTTCACTTAGATGATACGTGCGGCTTCAACCAGACGCACCACACGCCACGACTTCGAGCGCGAGATGGGACGGCCTTCAGCGATTTCAACCGTATCGCCTTCGTTGTACTGGTTCGATTCATCGTGCGCCTTGTACTTCGCGGAACGCATGATGATCTTGCCAAAGATGGGGTGCTTGACGCGGCGCTCAACCAGAACGACGACAGTCTTGTCCATCTTGTTGCTGACGACCTTGCCAACCAGCGTGCGCTGGCGCTTGGCCACTTGGGTGTTTTGAGTTTCGCTCATCTTTATTTCCCTGCCTTCTCGGTCAGCAAGGTGCGGACGCGAGCGATGTCGCGGCGCACGTTGCGCAGCTGGCTGGTGTTGGCCAGTTGCTGCGTGGCTTTCTGCATGCGCAGACCGAATTGGGCCTTCAGCAGGCTTTCGAGCTCTTTGCCGAGCTCGGCGGCGTCTTTCGAACGGAGTTCGCTAGCTTTCATGTTAGTACTCCTTAAGCACCGATATGACGCGCGACGAACGTGGTCGAAATCGGCAGCTTGGCAGCGGCCAGGCGGAAAGCTTCACGCGCGAGCTCTTCGCTAACCCCTTCCATTTCGTAGAGCACCTTGCCGGGCTGGATTTCAGCAACCCAGTACTCCGGGTTGCCCTTACCGTTACCCATACGGACTTCGGCAGGCTTCTGCGAGATGGGCTTATCCGGAAAAATGCGAATCCAGATACGGCCGCCACGCTTGATGTGACGATTGATGGCGCGACGAGCAGCTTCGATCTGACGGGCGGTCAGACGGCCACGGCCGGTAGCCTTCAGGCCGAACTCGCCGAACGACACGTGGGTGCCACGAGTCGCCAGACCGGTGTTGCGGCCCTTCTGCTCTTTGCGATACTTTCTGCGGGAGGGTTGCAGCATGGTTATTCTCCTTCAGGCGCCGGAGCAGCGTCCGCCTTGCGGGGAGCGCGGCCACGACCACCCGGACGACCGGTGCGAGCACCGTCCGGACGATCACCACGCGGAGCGCGGCGCGGACGACGTTCTTCTTCACGCGGGGCTGCGGTTTCCGGCGGCAATTCGCCGTTGGCCAGCATGTCGCCCTTGTAGACCCAGACCTTGATGCCGATCACGCCGTACGTGGTGTGGGCTTCGGAGGTGCCGTAGTCGATGTTGGCCTTGAGGGTGTGCAGCGGCACACGGCCTTCGCGATACCACTCGGTGCGAGCAATTTCGATACCGTTCAGACGGCCCGAGCTCATGATCTTGATGCCTTGGGCACCCAGACGCATGGCGTTCTGCATCGCG
The DNA here is from genome assembly GCF_002331005.1 of Achromobacter sp. UBA2119. Lineage (NCBI taxonomy): Bacteria > Pseudomonadati > Pseudomonadota > Betaproteobacteria > Burkholderiales > Alcaligenaceae > Achromobacter > Achromobacter sp. UBA2119. The sequence continues at coordinate 60,004 of NZ_DCYD01000006.1, forward strand.
CGCTTCATGGCGCGGCGGAACATGATGCGCTTCTCGAGCTGTTGCGAGATCGAGTCGGCGATCAGTTGAGCATCGGTTTCCGGCTTGCGGATTTCTTCGATGTTGACGTGCACGGGCACGCCCATCAGACGCTGCAGATCAGCCTTCAGGCTTTCGATGTCTTCGCCGCGCTTGCCGATCACCACGCCCGGACGAGCCGAGTAGACGGTGATGCGGGCATTCTTGGCGGGACGCTCGATGATCACGCGACCAACGGAGGCGCTCTTGAGCTTCTTCTTCAGGTACTCGCGAACGCGAATGTCTTCGGCCAGCATCGAGCCGAAGGCCTTGTCGTCGGCGAACCAACGCGAGGACCAATTACGGGTGACCGCGAGACGGAACCCAGTGGGGTGAATTTTCTGACCCATCGTGACTCCTTAAGCTCCGACCTTGACCGTGATGTGGCAGGTCTGCTTCTCGATACGGTTGCCGCGGCCCTTGGCGCGAGCGGAGAAGCGCTTCATCGACTGAGCCTTGTCCACGAAGATCGTGGTGACTTTCAGTTCGTCGATGTCGGCGCCGTCGTTGTGCTCGGCGTTGGCGATGGCGGACTCGACAGCCTTCTTCAGGATGACGGCAGCCTTCTTCGGCGAGAAGGTGAGGATTTCCAGCGCACGGCCGACCTTCTGGCCACGGATCAGGTCCGCAACCAAACGGGTCTTCTGAGCGGAGATGTGAACCCCACGGATAATGGCAGTAGTTTCCATCGCTTACCTCTTCGCCTTCTTGTCCGCGGCGTGACCCTTGAACGTACGGGTCAGCGCGAACTCGCCCAGCTTGTGACCGACCATGTTCTCGTTGATATAAACGGGAACATGCTGCTTGCCGTTGTGCACAGCGATCGTCAGACCGATGAACTCGGGCAGGATCGTGGAACGACGCGACCAGGTCTTGATCGGCTTCTTGTCTTTGCCCGCGACGGCCGTGTCCACCTTTTTGATCAGGTGAGCATCGACAAACGGGCCTTTCTTGATCGAACGTGACATAGTGTTCGCCTCTTACTTGCGCTTGCGCCGTTGGACGATCATATTGTTCGTCCGCTTGTTGCGACGGGTCTTGTAACCCTTCGACGGAGTGCCCCACGGGCTGACCGGCTCGCGTGCTTCACCGGTACGGCCTTCGCCGCCACCGTGCGGGTGATCCACCGGGTTCATGGCAACGCCACGAACGGTCGGGCGGACACCGCGCCAACGCATTGCACCGGCCTTGCCGATTTGGCGCAGGCTGTGTTCTTCGTTACCGACTTCACCGATGGTGGCGCGGCATTCGATGTGCACACGGCGGACTTCACCCGAGCGCAGACGCACCTGAGCGTAGATGCCTTCGCGAGCCAGCAGGACGGCAGAAGCGCCAGCCGAGCGGACCATCTGGGCACCCTTGCCGGGGAGCATTTCGACGCAGTGGATCGTCGTACCGACCGGGATGTTGCGGATCGGCAGCGTGTTGCCAGCGCGGATCGGAGCATCGGTGCCCGACAGCACGGTCGCACCGACTTCCAGGCCACGGGGAGCGATGATGTAACGACGTTCGCCGTCTGCGTAGCACAGCAGAGCGATGTGCGCCGTACGGTTGGGGTCATATTCCAGACGCTCGACCTTTGCCGGGATGCCGTCCTTATCGCGACGGAAGTCGACGATACGGTAGTGCTGCTTGTGACCACCGCCACGATGACGGATCGTGATGTGACCGTTGTTGTTACGGCCAGAACCACGGGTCTTCTTTTCGAGCAGCGGCGCGTAGGGCTCACCCTTGTGCAGGTTCGGGCTGACAACCTTCACCATGCCACGGCGGCCAGCCGAAGTCGGCTTAACTTTTACGAGGGCCATTTACTTCACCTCCGCAAAGTCGATTTCCTGGCCGTCCTTGAGCGAGACGTAAGCCTTGCGCTCATTACGGCGACGGCCAACGAATCGGCCAAAGCGCTTGACTTTGCCCTTACGGTTGAGGACCTGCACGGACTCGACCTGCACCTTGAAGAGCAGTTCGACGGCAGCCTTGATTTCCGGCTTGGTAGCGTCAGCCACGACACGGAAAGCGACTTGCTGATTCTTCTCAGCGACGAACGTGGCCTTTTCGGTCACGATCGGAGCCAGAATGACTTGCATCAAGCGTTCAGCGTTCATCCCAGCATCTCCTCGAGTTGAGCGATGGCCGGCTTGGTGATCAGCACTTTCTTGTAGTGGACCAGCGACAACGGATCGGCATAACGGGGCTCGACAACGGCAACGTGCGGCAGGTTGCGGGTGGCGAGGTAAACATTTTCATCGACGCTGTCGGTGATGATCAGGACCGAGTCCAGGCCCAGGCTCTTCAGCTTTGCAGCGGCAGCCTTGGTCTTGGGCGATTCCAGATCAAACGATTCAACGACGGCGATGCGGTCTTCGCGAGCGAGCTGCGACAGGATCGAACGGATCCCGGCGCGGTACATCTTCTTGTTGACCTTCTGGCTGAAGTTCTCTTCGGGCGAGTTCGGGAAAGTCCGACCACCACCACGCCACAGCGGCGACGAAGTCATACCAGCGCGAGCGCGGCCGGTACCCTTTTGACGCCAGGGCTTCTTGGTGGAGTGCTTGACTTCCGTGCGGTCCTTCTGAGCACGATTGCCGGAACGCGCGTTGGCTTGGAAAGCCACGACGATCTGGTGAATCAGCGCTTCGTTGAAGTCACGGCCGAAGATCGTGTCCGGCGCGCTGAACGTAGCAGCGGCCTGACCTTGGTCGTTCAGGAGCTTGAGATCCATTTACTTACGCTCCCTTCTTGGCCGGGGCCTTGATGGCCGGGCGCACAACGATGTCGGCGCCAGCGTGGCCGGGGACAGCGCCCTTGACCAGCAGCAGGCCGCGCTCAACGTCAACGCGAACGACGTCGAGGTTTTGAACGGTGCGGGTGACGTCACCCAGGTGACCGGCCATGCGCTTACCCGGGAAAATGCGGCCCGGATCTTGTGCTTGACCAATCGAGCCCGGAACGCGGTGCGAACGGGAGTTACCGTGCGACGCGCGCTGCGAACCGAAGTTGTGACGCTTGATGGTACCGGCGAAGCCTTTACCAATGGTCGTGCCCGTGACGTCGACCTGTTGGCCGGCTTCGAACACGGATTCCACGGCGATCACGGAACCGGCCGCAAATTCAGCGGCGCGAGCGGGATCAAGGCGGAATTCTTTGAGGATGCTACCGGCTTCAGCGCCGGCCTTGGCGTAGTGGCCCGTTTGCGGCTGAGCCACACGCGAGGCACGACGAGTGCCATAAGCCACCTGGATGGCGGCGTAGCCGTCGGTTTCCAGCGACTTAACTTGGGTCACGCGGTTGTTGGACACGTCCAGCACGGTCACCGGGATGGATTCACCTTCCTCGGTAAAAATGCGGGTCATGCCGACCTTGCGACCCACCAGCCCCAGCCGGTGAGCGGCGGGCGTGGGTGTCGAATTCGACATCGTTTTCTCCATTCCCGACTGCGATTGGTCGGGGCTAATCAGGCAAAAGGTAACGGCCTTTGCCCTACGACTATGTTCAACCTGGACTAGGCGCAGCGCCCTCAAACAGCAAGGCGGCTTGGGCTTTGTCCATAGTTAGACTTGCCACAAAATGGCAAGCTTCGCATATTAGCATGTTTTTTCTAAGCGGCACAAGCACTTAGCGGATTCAGGCCATGCCTCGGTGGGCATTTTTGCCACGGTTTGCGCGGCCTGGCGGGCATGCTGCCTTCCTGCGTCGTTTGAGCAGGTAGTGAGCACATGCTTACATGCTCGTTCGGGCCGGAACGCGAAAACAAAATGGCCGCAATCCCGAGGGAGTGCGGCCATTTTTTTACGAACCTGCCGGCGAAGGTAGCAGGCCCGGAGCGTCTTACTGCAGCGCGATTTCGACGTCGACGCCGGCCGGCAGGTCCAGACGCATCAGGGCGTCAACGGTCTTGTCGGTGGGATCAACGATGTCCATCAGGCGCTGATGGGTACGGATTTCGAACTGGTCACGCGACGTCTTGTTGACGTGCGGCGAACGCAGAACGTCGTAGCGACGGATACGCGTGGGCAGCGGCACCGGACCGCGGACGACAGCGCCCGTGCGCTTGGCGGTGTCGACGATTTCGGCGGCCGATTGATCGATCAGCTTGTAATCGAAGGCTTTCAAGCGGATGCGGATCTTTTGGTTTTTCATGGCGTTTCCTAAAGAACGAGACGCGAGGGCGGGATCACGCCCTCGCTGGTTGGGTGCTGCTTAATAGATCCGAATTACTTCAGGATCTTGGCGAC